>CACYXC010000009.1 GCA_902778285.1 Oscillospiraceae bacterium
TTTAAAGTCTTTTATGACTTTTCAAGAACCCTTCTCTGGTGCTTATTTGCATAAGCTTTTTCTTACATTGTTCAATTTTCAAGGTACACGCCCGCTGCCCTTTCCTCTCGGCGGCAGCTTATTGATAATACCACCGCAGACTGTGCTTGTCAAGAACTTTTTTCGACTTTTCGAAAATTTTACTCGCCTTCGGATCGTAGCCCTGCGTCTCTTTCGAGCGCCCGGCTAATATACCACCGAATTTTCCGCTTGTCAACAGCTATTTTCTGGGTTTTTAAACTTTTTTTACAGACGCTAAATATTGTGGATGGATACCGGGCATAATACCCCACATGTATACCGATCCCATTTCCTACCCCCGGCCGCGGCCGAGGAAAGAGCCCGAATACCGCGGGCCGATCTCCCTCTTTGCCCTGAAAACGGTCTTTTCCTCCTGCGCCGATTTTGAGACCCGCACGCTGGCCTTCGGCCTGGAGGCTCAGGTGACGGTCCATGCCTGCTGGCTCGACGGGCTCGTCTCGGCGCGCGACTCCGCGGAGGAGGTCCTGCGTCCGCTGACCGACCGCCTGCGCGCGGGCGGCGCGGAGGATGAGGGGGCCGTCATCTCCCGCATCCTCGCCGGCGGCGTGTACCGCGGCGCGGTGCACCGGCGCTCGGGCATGGACCTGCTGACGGACGATCTCTGCCACGGGCACATGGCGCTGATTTTCGACGGCAGCGCCGTGGCGCTCTGCTTCGAGCTGCGCTCGGCCGAGGTCCGCCCCGTGGGCGAGCCGACGCTGGAGAAGTCCCTGAAGGGCGGCCGGGACGCCTTCACCGAGACGCTGCGAACCAACACCGCGCTGGTGCGGCGGCGCGTCGCCTCGCCGCGGCTCAAGCTCGCAGAGAGCACGCTGGGCCGCCGCAGCAACACCCGCGTCGCCGTCTTCTTCGTCGAGGGTCTCGTCTCCCCGGACACGCTGCGCGAGCTCGCGCAGCGCCTGGAGCGTCTGGACGAGGACGCCATGCTCGCTCTCGGCTCGCTGGAGCAGTACATCGTGGACGCGCCGCGCTCGCCGTTCCCCCAGCTGCTGCACACCGAGCGGCCCGACCGCTTCGCCATGTATCTGCTGCAGGGCAGGGTCGGGCTGCTGGTGGACGGGCTGCCCGTGGGGCTGGTGCTGCCGGTGACGCTCGCGGAGTTCATGAAGGTCACGGACGACGCGGGCACGCATCATCTCGTCAGCTCCGCCCTGAGCCTGCTGCGCTGGGCGGCGCTCGCGCTGGCGGCGCTGCTGCCGGCCTTTTACGCGGCCATTGCCATGTACCATCAGGAGATGATCCCGACGCGGCTGCTGCTGTCGATCATCGAGGCAGAGCGGAACGTGCCCTTTTCCACGGCGCTGGAGCTGCTGGGGATGCTCGGGGCCTTCGGTCTGGTGCAGGAGGCGGGCCTGCGTCTGCCGAGTCCCATCGGCGACACCGTATCCATCATCGGGGCGCTGATCGTGGGCCAGGCCGCCGTGGAGGCAAGCCTCGTCTCGCCGATCGCGATCATCGTGGTGGCCTTCTCGGCTATCGCCTGCTACGCGCTGCCGAGTCAGGACCTGGCCGCCGCCGTGCGCCTCGCGCGGCTCGTGCTGCTGATCGGCGCGATCCTCGGCGGGCTCTATGGGCTGACGCTGCTCCTGTGCCTGCTGCTCTGGCATCTGGCGGGCATCGACAGCTTCGGCGTCAACTACACCGCGCCGCTGAGCGACGGGCTGCGCGGCAATCTGCGGCGCGCGCTGCTGCACCCGCCCATGCCCGCCGACAAATTCCGCGATGCGCACCTGCGCACGCCCGATCGGAGGCGGCAGCGTTGACAGTTTTCAATTTTCAGAATTCAGTTTTCAGATAAGATGAAGAAAATCGCTCTTTACTCTTTTCTATTCTTTTTCCTGCTTCCGCTCTGCGGCTGCGGCGTTTCGGGGCAGCACCGGGAGGTGGAGCAGATGCAGATCATCCAGACGGTGGGCGTGGACTACACGCCGGGCGGCGTCCGGCTGAGTCTCGCGGCCGCGGCCGAGGCGGACGGGCAGGAGACGCCCCCGCCCCTGACCGGAACGGGCAGAAACTATACCGCGGCGCTGGACCGGATCCGCGAGTCCTCGGTGGAGGAGGAGCTGTTCCTCGGCCACGTGCAGAATCTGCTGGTCGGTCAGGAGGCCGCCGAGCACGGGCTGGAGGATCTGCTGGGCACCGTGTGCCGCTCGGCGGACCTGCGGCTGGACATGCCGCTCTACATCGTGCGCGGCGGCAGCGCGGAGGAGATGGTACTCGGCGCGGGCAGCGGCAGCCGCGGGATCACCGAGATCCTGCAGGCCACAGACAGCCGCAGCGAACGCCGGCAGGCGGCGCAGAGCGAGACCTCCGCGGCTCTGCTGCGCTCCCTGTCCCGCCGCGGCGGGGCGCTGGCAAAGGCCCTGCGCTATGAAAGCGCCGCCGAGGACGGCGGGAAGACCGCCGCGGACGCGGGGCTCGCGGTGCTGGCGGACGGCGTGCTCGCCGCCTGGATCGAGCCGGAGGACGCCATCGGCGTCGAGCTGCTGCGCGGCGGCACCGCCGGGCGGGAGCTGAGCGTTCTGGATCTCGGCGGTCTGCCCGTGACACTTGCGCTGCAGCGCGGCGAGAGCCGGGTCCTGCCGGTCTGGAACGAGGACGGCAGCCTGCGCGGGCTGGACGTGCTGGCGCAGGTGCGCGCCGCCGTGCTGGAAACCGCCGCCGAAAGCGGCGAGGATCTCGACCACTACGAAGACTATCTGACCGCGCAGCTGGAGTCCGCGGTCTCGGAGCGCATCGGGCGCATCCTCCGGCTGGAGCGGCAGCTGAAGCTGGACTTTCTTGCGCTGGACGAGCGCGTCTCGCTGTCCTCGCCGGAGCGCTGGCAGGCGCTGGACGCGCCGCTGGGCGAGCTGCTGGGCTCGCTGGAGATCAGCATCACCGTGCGCGGCGAGCTGCTGCACAGCTATGACTCCACCATGGACGGAAGAGGATAAGGGCTTATGAAGGATACGGAACGCTTCTCGCGGCGGCAGCTGCTCTCTCTGGGCGCCGCCGCGGTCCTCTCCCCGGCGCTGCGGCTCTACCCAGCGGCCTCGGTGCGGCTGGCCGGGCGCGGCGCGTGGCTGTCGGCTCTCTGCTGTCTGCCGCCGCTGATGCTCTATGCCTGGCTATACTGCCGCTTCACCGCCGCGCGGCGCGAGGGGGAGGGCCTGGGGGAGCTTACGCTGCGCGCGCTGGGCGGGAAGCTCGGCCGGGCCGCGCTGCTGCTCTATGGGCTGTGGCTGCTGCTGTATGCGGGCTTTGTGCTGCGCGCGGCGGCGGAGCGCTTTGTGGTGGCCATTTTTCCCGACAGCGGCCCCGGCTTTTTCGTGCTGACGCTGGGGCTCGCCGCGCTGCTTGCCTCCCTCGGCTCGCCGCGCGCTCTCGTGCGCACGGCGCGGATGCTGCTGCCCGTGCTGCTGGGCGTGATCGTGCTGCTGCTCCTGTTCTCGCTTCGGCAGGCGGAGCTCACGAACCTGCTGCCGCTGACGGAGGAGGACGCCGTCCCGGTCCTGCTCGGCGCCCTGCCGGTCGGGCAGGTGCTGCTGCTCGGGCTCTACGCGCCGGGCTTCCTGCTCGGCGGCGTGGAACAGCGCGAGGGCGAGCTTCGCGCCCGCTGGCTTTGGCTGCTGGGTCTCTGCCTGCTGCTGAGCGCCCTGTGCGCGGCGGTGCTCGGCTGCTTCGGCGCGGAGATCACGACGCGGCTGAGCCTGCCCTTCTTCACGCTGGTACGCAACCTCGTCTTTTTCCGCACGCTGGAGCGTCTGGAGGCGCCGGTGGTCTCGCTGTGGCTGATCCCGGACTTTCTGCTCGCCTCGCTCTCTCTTTTCTGCGCCCAGCTCTGCCTGCGGCTGCTCCTCGGCGCCGGGCCCGCGTACCGGGGCGAGGCGCTGACCGACATGCGCCGCGGGCGCTGGCTGATCTGGCTGGGCGGCGCGGCGGCCATCGCGGCGGGGCTGCTGATGGCCCCGAACGCCCGCGCGCTCGCGCTCTGGTCGGAGCGGATCATCCCCATCGGCCAGACCGCCGCCGCAGGCCTGATCCCCATTATTTATATGGTAGGGAAAAGCAAAAAACGGCTGTGACCGGAGTCACAGCCGCTGTTCCAGTATCTGCGCCCGGGAGAAGGCGCGCTGTACCAGCTCCTCGTCAAAGCCCATCAGCCGCAGAAGCAGGATCGCGTTCCTTGATGTGGCCCTGCCCTCCCGCAGCAGGTAGTCAAAGATCATCTCTCCCTCCCCGACCTGTTCCTCAAAGTGGTACAGGTCATAGCTATCGCTCAGGAGATCACAGAGTTCGATGTCATGCGTGGCGGCGAGGCACAGCGCGCCCGCTTCAGCCATAACCTGCAGCACCACGCTGGAAGCCGCGATCCGCTCCACCGTGTTGGTCCCGCGCAGCACCTCGTCCACGACACAAAGGACCGCCGAATCCTCCTTCAGCGCGTCCAGGATGCGCTTGAGCGATTTTGTCTCCGCGATGTAGTAGCTCTCCCCGGCCATCAGATCGTCCCGCAGCGCCATGGAGGAGTAAATGCGAAAGGCCCGGCTCTCATAGGACTCCGCCGGAGCCGTGCAGATGCTCTGGGCGAGGATCGCCGACAGAGCCGCGGTTTTCAGATAGGTGGACTTTCCCGAGGCGTTGGAGCCTGTGATCAGGATAGAACGCTCCGTCACACAGTCGTTCGGCACGGGGTCGGACAGCAGCGGATGAAACAGAGCCTTAGCGCAGATCGCATTCGTGCTCCCCCGCTCAAAACGAAGGACAGGCTCGGCGTATTGCCCGAGACTCGCCCGATAGGAGGCGACGGAGATCGCCGCGTCCAGCCTGCCAAGCTGCTCATGGATCGTAAACACGTCATCATGGCAGCGCCCCAGTTTGTTTTTCAAATACTCATAGGTAATGAGATCCAGCAGGGTAACGGTGAGGAGCAGATCCTCCATGCTGCCGTTGTCCATGCCTCGGGAGACGCCGCCCGTCCGGATAACGGCCCGCAGCCGGTCCAGGCTCGCGTAAGCCTCCTGCAGCTGCGCGTCGAGCTCCCCGTCGTGCAGCCGGCGCAGCTTCCTCACGGCAAAGATCATGTTGATCACATAGTTGACGGTGTCATAGTCCCGCTCTGAGCGGCGTCTGCCGAACTCATGTACGGCACAGTTGAGAAAGATCGCGGCCATGACGGCCCAGGCGCCGGCGCCGCGGCTGAGCACCGTCCAGACCGCCGCCGCAATCAGGAGCAGAAAACAGGTGAGATAAACGAGCAGGAGAGAGATCCCGTGCTCCTCCGGGTCAAAGGAGCGGCACAGATCCGCGCGCCGTGTGCAGCCGAGCCGGGCGAGGATCAGCTCCGCTCGCAGGCGGCGTTCCGGGTCTCTCTGCGCGTATTCGATCAGCGCCCTGCGGCGCTGAAAGCTCTCTTCGTCGAGTGCGGGGCTGCGCAGCATATAGTACAGATACTGCTCTCCGGAGCTGGAGCGTCTGGGATTGATCCGCTGAAACACGCGGTCCATGTCCAGATCGTTCCACGTGATCTCATCGATCAGAAAGGGATCGAGGCCCCTGTCCCGCCGGTAGTCATAGTAGGCGCGGATACTGCTCATGTCCCCCTCAAAATAAGTCGCGTCGGGGACTTTCCCATAGCCCTCCCGCAGCATTCGTTTCAGTTTTCTTGTTCTCATTGTCGAACGCGCTCCTTCGCGGAAAAATAACGGGCGGCGGGGCGTTTGCCCCGCCGCCCGGCAGTATCATCTTACTTCAGATAGTCCAGCAGGTTCGGGGCCTCGAAGCCCTCGGCGTAGTCCACCGTCACGCTTTCGAAGGCACTCTGCAGCGCCGCGCCGTAGGCCTCGTTGGCGGCCTTGCTGCGGGCGGTCATGGCCGTGCCGTCGCTCGAATACTCGATGACGCCGTCCGGATCGAGCGGCAGGCGCATGATCACATGGTAGCCGTATTCGGACTTCACCGGGTCGGAGACCTGATACTCCTCCAGGCTCAGCACGGTGTCTTCAAACTCCGCCACCATCTTGCCGGGCAGGAAGACATAGCCGTCGGGATAGAGCTCCTTGCCGGTATCCTCGCAGTATTCCGCCTTCAGCTCGGCAAAGCGCTTGAGGCGCTCACCGTCGTCCTCGATGGCCCTGAGCTCGTCCGCGAGCTCCTGCGCCCTGGCGAACTTTTCGGCCGCGGCCTCCTCGTCCAGCTCCTGGAAATTTGTCGGGTCGATGGTCATGAGCAGGATGTGGGTGGCGGCGAGATAGTCGTTGTCCGCCAGATACTGGGCGGCGACGCCGTCCTCCACTAACTCTCCGTTTTCGCCGTAGGCCTGCACGAAGCCCTGGCGGTACAGGTAGTTGACGCGGTTCATGCGGTCGTAGAGCGTGCGCGGCAGGAAGATGGTCTCGATGTAGGCGTTGAAGTCCTCCGCCGTCTTGCCCTCGCCCACAGCGCCGAGGATGTCCTGCTCCTCCTGCGCGCGGATGGCCTCAAGCTGCTCGTCGGTCAGCTCCACGCCGTTTTTCTCGGCCATGCTCTCGATGACGCAGATCTGCTTGAGCGAGCTCTCCGCGCTCTTGGGCACGATGTCGGCGAAGCTGTCGTCGCTGTCGTCCTCGACCTGATCGGTCCATTCGGGCGCGGCGCCGTAGTAGGAGGCCATGGTGCTGAAATAGTTCTCCACCTGCTTGGCCTGGGAGAAGAACAGGTAGAAGTACTCGCCCCAGGTCACGTCCTTCCCGTCCACACTCGCGACGACCTCGTCCGGCGCATGCAGGGCGTACATCGCGGCGTAATCGGGCACGCGGAGGGTGTAGGCCTCTGCCTCGGCAGCTTCGTCCGCCGCCGCCTCGGGCTGTTCGGCGCTCAGGCCGGTCCCCTCGCCGTCCATGCCCTCGTTGACGGCGACGGCCGTCGCCCCGTCGGCCCCGCCGATGACGCACACGTCCTCCGCGGGCGCGACGGTCCCGCTCTTGACGCCGCGGCTGCCCAGATAGCCGATCACGGCGCCTCCCAGCAGGCAGAGGATCAGCAGTGCGATGATCATCTTTTTCATTTGCGTTGTATCCTTTCCGTTTCCGGTTTTGTCGTTCCCTGTGATCATACCACCACAGGCCGCAGATCACAAGAGGAATCGTCAGGTTTCACCCTTTGTTCACAGACGCGCCCGCCCAGTCCTCCACGAAGCGCCGCGCCTCGTCGATGACGCGGCCCTTGGCCTTGATCTTCAGGCTCAGGCAGGGTTTGGAGCCCGCCTCCACCCGCAGGCGGCCCCGGTATTCGGGCCGTGCGTAGAGGGCGGAGACCTTCTCCATGTCGAAGTCCCGGACCGTGAAGCGCAGATATCCCTGCTTTTGGGCGATGTCGGTGACGCCGGCGCGCCCCGCCTCGCCGCGCAGCAGCGCCACGTGGATCAGGGCGTTGACGCCCGGCGGGGGATCGCCGAAGCGGTCGATGAGCTCGTCGGTCAGGTCGTCCGCCTCCTCCTCGGTCCGAATGGCGGCGATGCGGCGGTAGATGTCCATGCGCTGCTCGGAGGAGCCGATGTAGCGCTCGGGGATGTTGGCCGCCACGGCGAGATCGGCCGAGCAGTCCGCCCGCTTCGGCACCTCGATGCCGCGGGCCTCCAGCACCGCCTCGCTCAAAAGCTTCATATACATGTCGTAGCCCACGTCGACCATGTGGCCCGACTGCTCCGCGCCGAGGAGGTTCCCCGCGCCGCGGATCTCCAGATCGCGCATGGCGATCTTGAAGCCGGAGCCGAAGGCCGCGAAGTCCCGGATGGCGCTCAGGCGCTTTTCGGCGATCTCGGTGAGCACCTTGTCGCGCCGGAAGGTCAGGTAGGCCGAGGCCCGGCGGGTCGAGCGGCCGACGCGCCCGCGGATCTGGTGCAGCTGGGCGAGGCCCAGCTTGTCCGCGTCCTCGATGATGAGGGTGTTGACGTTCGGGATGTCGATGCCGGTCTCGATGATGGTGGTGCAGACCAGCACCTGCGTCTCGCCGCTGACCACGCTCTCCATCACGGAGGCGAGCATGTTTTTGTCCATCTGCCCGTGGGCGACCGCCACCGTCACGTCCTCCAGCAGCTTCTGGAGCCGCAGGGCCGTGCGGTCGATGTCCTCGACGCGGTTGTGCAGGTAATAGACCTGCCCGCCGCGCTGGATCTCGCGCCGGATCGCGTCGGCGATCACGCCCCAGTCGTGCTCCATGACGAAGGTCTGCACCGGCAGGCGGTCCTCCGGCGGCTCCTCGATGCTGGACATGTCCCGGATGCCGGACATGGCCATATTGAGCGTGCGGGGGATGGGCGTGGCCGAGAGCGTGAGCACGTCGACGCCGCGGGAGAGCTCCTTGATGTGCTCCTTGTGCGTCACGCCGAAGCGCTGCTCCTCGTCCACCACCAGAAGGCCTAAGTCCTTGAAGCGCACGTCCTTCGACAGCAGACGGTGCGTGCCGATGACGAGGTCGACCTTGCCCGTCGCGATGTCCGAGAGGGTCTGGGTCGTCTGGGCGCCGGTGCGAAAGCGCGAGAGCACCGCGATCCCCACCGGGAAGCCGAAGAAGCGCTGCAGCGCGGTCTGGTAATGCTGCTGGGCCAGCACTGTGGTGGGCACGAGGATGGCGGCCTGCTTGCCGTCGAGCACGCACTTCATCACCGCGCGCAGGGCCACCTCCGTCTTGCCGAAGCCCACGTCGCCGCAGAGGAGCCGGTCCATCGGCACGGAGGACTCCATGTCCGCCTTGATCTCCGCCGTGCAGCGGAGCTGATCGTCGGTCTCGGTGTAGTCGAAGTTGTCCTCAAATTCCCGCTGCCACTCGCTGTCCGGCGAGAAGGCGTAGCCCGGCAGGCGCTGGCGCTCGGCGTAGAGCGCGATGAGCTTCTGCGCCATGTCCTTCGCCGCGCTCTTGGCGCGCGAGCGGGTCCTGGCCCATTCCGCCCCGCCCATTTTGGACAGCCGTACGGGCTTTTCCTCGCCGCCGCCGGTGTACTTGGTCACGAGGTCCAGCTGCGTGGCGGGCACGTACAGGCAATCCGTCCCGGCGTAGGCGATCTTCACATAGTCCTTTTCAAAGCCGTCCACCTGCATCTTGACGATGCCGGCGAAGCGGCCGATGCCGTGGTTTTCGTGCACCACATAGTCGCCCACCGACAGATCCCCGTAGGATTCGATGCGCTGGCGGTTGGACGGCAGCTTTTTCGCCGTCTTCTTTTTTTTGCTCCGGTGCAGGAGCTGGCTGTCCGTCAGGATGGCCAGCCGGATGCCCGGGTATTCGATGCCCGCGGAGATCGCGCCGACGCCGATCTGACAGGCGCCGGGGCGCAGCGCCTCCTCCGGCGACTCCCGAAGCCGGGCCGGGATGCCGTTTTGCCGGAAGAAGTCGAGCAGCACGCCGGCGCGCCGCTCGTCCCCGGCCAGGACCTCCACGCTGTACTGCTGTTTGAGATAGAGCTTCACGTCCTCCGCCGCGGCCTGGGCGCTGCCCGCGTAGGAGGGGAGCTGCTTGGCGGGTATGCTGACCAGGGTCTTCGGCGCAAGCGGCGTCCTGCCGACGGTGAAGGCGTCCGCCATATAGACGGGGAAGTCCTCCAGCCGCTTCAGGAGCGCCTCGAAGGGCGCGAAATAGCCGTCGGCGGACATGGCGAGCTGGGCGCGCCGCTGCAGCGCCTGCACGTCCTCCGTGAGCTGCTTGGCGTAGTCCCTCGCCCGTTCGGCGCAGCGCGCGGGCTGGTCGAAGAGGACGATCGCGTCCGCGGGGAGGTAGTCCATGGCCGTGGCCGGGGCGTAGACGACCGGCAGATAACGGTCGGCGTCGGACATCGACAGCCCCGCGCGCAGGCGCTCGGCGTCGGCGCGCAGCACGGCGGCCAGTGCCGCGGCGTTCTCGCTCGTGCGGCGTCTGGCATAGCGCTCGGCGAAGCTCTCGATCTGCTTTGCCAGCGCCTCCGCTCCGCCCTCGCTCAGGGAGGGCAGGGTCTCCGCCGCGGGCAGGATCGTGCAGCGGGGCACGGCCTCCGTGCGCCGCTGGGTGCTCACGTCGAAGCGGCCCATGGAGTCGATCTCGTCGCCCCAGAACTCGATGCGCACGGGCTCCGCCTCCGCGGGGGAGAAGAAGTCGAGGATGCCGCCGCGGCGGGCGAACTGCCCCGGCCCCTCGACCTGGGTGCAGCGGACATAGCCGCAGCGCAGCAGCGCGTCCTCCACGTCCTCGATCGCGCAGCTGCCGCCGTCGGCGATCGTGAAGGCGGCCTGCAGCAGCTTTTCGGCGGGCAGGGTGCGCTGCAGAAGGCCGGAAACGGACGCGACCGTCACGGGGCTCCTGCCCTCGGAGAGCGCGTAGAGCGTTTCGATGCGCTTCTGCTCGGCCTGACGGGAGACGGCCTCGGCGGCGTAGAAAGTGAAGTCGCGCATGCCGAGCACGCGCGCCTCCTCGCCCAGCATGGCGCGCAGGTCCGCCGCAAAGTTCTCCGCCGCGGTGTCGTCCGGGCTGATCACAAAGAGGGGAGCGCCCGTCCGATCGCGCAGCGCGGCGCCCAGATTGGCCCTGTGCACCATTGATAATCCGGAAACGAGCGCAGGAAGTCCTCCGCTCTCCAGCAAAGAGGGGAGGGCGGCGGCTTCCTTGTTTTCGAATATTTGATTGAAAAGCAGATTCATAGCGGGGGTATTATAACAGGTTTACCGGGGTAATTCAATCGGAAAAGAGCCGCGAGCCTGCTAATTGTGTCCATAAAAGCTGTAGGGGCGGCTATCAGCCGCCCGCAGACAGAATACCGCACCCAACATTGCGGGCGGCTGATAGCCGCCCCTACGGCAGCAGGGAAAAGAGCACGTCCTCCAGATATTCTCCCGCTTCCCGCAGCGTGGGGAAGATCCTCTCGGCCTTCCGCTCCATCTCCTCGTCCGGCGGCAGCAGGTCGGGCACCATGAGCACGTGCATGCCCCCCGCGCGCGCCGCACGGACGCCGTTGTAGGAGTCCTCGATCACATACGTCTCCGAGGGATTCACGCCGAGCGCCGCGCAGGCGGTGAGAAAGATCTCCGGGTCGGGCTTGCTGTGCGTCACCATGTCGCCGGTGACGACGGCATCGAAGAGGGGAAGCAGCCCCGCCTCCGAAAGCCAGGCGCGCACCAGCTCCCCGCCCGTGGAGGAGGCCAGCGCCAGCGGCACGCCCCGCGCGTGCAGGGCCTCCAGCAGCTCCCGCGCGCCCTCCTTGAGCGGCAGGCGGCCGCCCGCGTAGCGCGCCCGATAGGCGGCGTTCGTGCGGCGCCGGAAGTCCTCCCAGGGGAAGTCCGCGCCGTATTCCTCTTTGAGGATCGCGCCGGTCGCCTCGACCGTCACGCCGATGCAGCGGTGGTAGACCCGCTCCATATCCGGCAGGCCCGCCTCCTCCGCAAGCGCGAACCACACGGCCATCTGCGCCCGCTCGGAGTCAAAAATCACGCCGTCCATGTCAAACAGGACGGCTGTTTGTTCTCCCATTCGTTTCTCCTGTAAAAAGAGATTCTTCGCTTCGCTCAGAATGACAAATACCTATGTTTTCCGTCGCTGTCATCCTGAGCGTCAGCGAAGGATCTCGTCTCCGGCGCAAGGCTGGTTTACCGCCAATCTTCCGATAAATCCCGCCACTCCGGGTTCATGCTCTCCACTAACGCATTTTTCCGCGACCGCAGCCAGCCCTTCAGCTGCTTTTCCCGCTCGATGGCACTTCTCACATCCGTTGTTGTCTCAAAGTACACCAGCTTATTTACATGATAGCGTTTCGTGAAGCCCTCAATAAGTTCCTGCTTATGCTCGTAAACTCTGCGTTCCAGATTGTTTGTCACACCGATGTACATAACGTGATCGCTCTTATTGGTGAGGATATAGACATAATAGTTTATTTTTATACCCTCACATAAGGCACATGGCTTTGAGATCCTTCGACTCCGCTTCGCTCCGCTCAGGATGACAAATTATGTACATTGTACATTTTTCCTTGCACATTCTTTTCATCCTGAGCGTCTGCGCGAGGGCGCGAAGCGCCTGGTCCTGCAGGGAAAGATCTTGCTTCCGGCGCAAAGCCGCTTCATTTCTTCCCCGCTCTGTTCATACGCACGGCGAAGACGATCACACAGGGGAGGATGAACAGCGCTCCGGTCCATTTCAGCGCCTCGATCTCCGTCGCCTTCCCCAGCAGCATGATGGCAAGGCAGAGCGCGCAGGAGAACATCATGGCGCTCATATTGCGGTAGACCTTCTTCTCGTCGTAGCGCGCCCGCTCCTCCGGGCTCATCACATTCCAGCCCGCGATCAGAAAGCCTCCCTTACCCAGGGCAAACAGGACCCCGAGCGCGAGAAGCATCAGCAGCGCGATCACCATCTCCGTCACTCCTCCTGCCTCATCGGCCGGATATCGACCATCTTCTCAAAGCTCGCGGGCCGCAGGCAGCGGGAATAGAAGTCGGCGATCATGCGGTGGGCAATGGGGGCGATGTCGGCAGAGCCTTTGATGGGCTTGACCATCAGGTCCGCCGGCGCGCCGCCGAGGCGGTAGTCGCACGCCACGTCCACATAGCCGAAGCGGGCAAAAAACTTCCGCAGCTTGCGCAGATAGTCCCCCTCGGCGTCGTCAAATACCGTCAGCTCCGCAAGGATGCCCTGCCGGTCGGCGTAGCGCCTGTTTAAAAGCCGCATCGCCTGGATGCCGAGGCCCTGCTCCCGGAACCACTGCAGGATCCCGAAGTATTTAAGCAGCACGTAGCCGTACACGCCGCGGACCATCACCAGCGCGTAGCCGGCGGTGATCCCGCTCTCCTCGTCGTAAAAGACCAGCAGCTCCTGGTCTCCCGCCATCATGGCCTTGTGAATGGCCAGCTTCGGCAGCAGCTCCCGCCGGTCGAAGTCCAGCTCGAAGGCGCTGTACAGCCGCTCCAGATCCCGGTGGCCGCCCTTTCTCAGTGCCAGCATAGCTTATCCTCCCAGATTCTGCGCCCGGCAGAGCGAGGCGTAGATCCCGTTTTTCTTCATCAGTTCCTCGTGGCTGCCGAGCTCCACGATATGTTCATTCTCCACCACGGCGATGCAGTCGGCATGCCGCACGGTGGACAGGCGATGCGCGATGACAATGCTCGTACGCCCCTCGCTCAGCGCGTCCATGGATTTCTGGATGCGCTGCTCGGTGACGGTGTCGAGGGCCGAGGTGGCCTCGTCGAGGATCAGCACCTTGGGGTTTTTCAAAAAGACGCGCGCGATGGAGATGCGCTGCTTCTGCCCGCCGGAGAGCATGACGCCGCGCTCGCCGATATAGCTGTCGTAGCCGTCCGGCATGGCCATGATCTCGTCGTGGATCTCGGCGCGCTTCGCCGCCTCCACGATCTCCTCGTCCGTGGCGTCGAGCCTGCCGTAGCGGATGTTCTCGCGGATGGTCCCGGCGAACATGAACACATCCTGCTGCAGGATGCCGATGTTGCGGCGCAGGGAGCGCTGCGTGACGCTGCGCACGTCGTGCCCGTCCACGCAGACGCTGCCGCCGGTCACGTCGTAAAAGCGCGGGATCAGCTGGCACATGGTGGTCTTGCCGCCGCCGGAGGAGCCCACCACCGCCAGGGTCTCGCCCGGGGCGATGTGCAGGTCGATGTGGCTGAGAATCGGCACGCCGTTGTCATAGTGGAAACTCACGTCGTTGAGGTCGATGCGGCCCTCGATATCGCCGAGCGTCTCGGCGTCCGGCGCGTCCTTGATCTCGGGCGCGGTGCGCATGATCTCGAGAAAGCGCTCAAAGCCCGCCGTGCCCTGCATGTACTGCTCGACGAACATGACGAGCCTGCGCAGCGGGGAGATGAAGATGGAGACATACAGCGTGAAGGTGACGAGATCGACGTAGTCCATCCTGTCCCTCATGATCAGCAGGCCGCCCGCCGCGATGACCAGCACCTGCATCACCCCGGTGGTGAACTCCATCCCGCTCATGTACAGGCCCATGCTGCGGTAGTACTCCACCTTGGCGCCCTTGAAGAGGGTGTTGGCGCCGTCGAATTTGTCCAGCTCGCGGTGCTCGTTGGCGAAGGCCTTGGCCGTGCGCACGCCGGAGATGCTGCTCTCGATGGCGGCGGTGATCTCGGCGGTCTTGCGCTTGACCTCGACGTTCGTGCGGCGCATGCGCACGCGCTGCGAGAGCGTGAACCACACACACGGCGGCAGCGCGACCGTCAGCACCAGGGCAAGCTCCCAGCGGATCGTGAACATCATCGCCAGCGCGCCGACGATGCTCAGCCCGCAGATGAGCACGTTTTCCGGTCCGTGATGGGCAAGCTCCGTGACCTCGAAGAGGTCGCTGACCACGCGGCTTAAAAGCACGCCGGTGCGGTTGTGGTCGTAGAAGCTGAAGCTCAGCTCCTGCATGTGCTCAAAGAGATCGCGCCGCATGTCCGCCTCTGTCAGCACGCCCATCTTGTGCCCGAGCACGGTGATGACGTAGTACAGCAGGCCCTTGCCCACGTAGGCGAGAAACAGGACGCCCATCACCGTGAAGAAAGCGGCGTAGAGCTTCTGCGGCAGCAGCGCGTTCATGGCCCGGCGGCTGACGGCGGGGAAGACCAGGTCGATGCCCGCCACCAGGAACGCGCAGACCATGTCGATATAGAAGAGCTTCCTGTGCCTTGCGATGTAGCGCAGAAAGATCCTGAGATTGGGTTCGGAGTAGTTCATAGGTATCATCTGCTTTCCCCTGTCATCCTGAGCACAGCGAAGGATCTCGCCCCCGGCGCAGGGTATTTCGTTCTGAGATCCTTCGTCGGCTTTGCCTCCTCAGGATGACAGACATATTGCATTATGCAAATTTCTCCCGCTCGGCGACGGCCAGCGCGTCGCAGCGGTTGTTGTATGCGTTGTCGGCGTGGCCCTTGACCCAGTGATAATGCATCTCGTGCTGCTGCGTCAGATCCAGCAGCATCGTCCAGAGGTCCGGGTTGAGCGCTGGCTTCTTGTCGGACTTGATCCAGCCCTTTCTGCGCCAGCCCCAGGCCCAGCCTTTTTCCAGCGCGTCGATGACATATTTGGAGTCGGAGTAAAGCTCCACCACGCAGCTCTCCTTGAGCGCGAGCAGCGCCTGGATCACGGCGGTCAGCTCCATGCGGTTGTTGGTGGTCCGCGCCTCGCCGCCGGAGAGCTCCTTCTCCACGCCGTTGTAGACGAGGATCGCGCCCCAGCCGCCCGGACCGGGATTCCCGCTGCACGCCCCGTCGGTGTAGATTTCAACAGTTTTCATCTCACGCTTCCTTATTGCCTCCCCTGTGCAAGGGGAGGTGCCCCCATCGGGGGCGGAGGGGTTGTTCTTCCGGGCCTCGAACCGCTCCTGAACCATATGATCGATGTAGGTGCAAACTCCCTCAAAATTGGAAAAAACGGCGTTGTTCGGAATCCGGAGCACCGCAATGTCATATCCATGCAGATACTCCGTTCGAAGAGCGTCTCTTTCCCGGTTACGTATCTCGTAATGCTGCGATCCGTCCAACTCAATGATCAGCTTTGCTTTCGCACAGTAGAAATCAGCAATGTATCTTCCCAGGATCTTTTGTCGGTAAAAGCGAATGGGATAGCTGCGAAGAAAGTCGTACCATAGGCGGCGTTCTTCCTTGGTCATTTCTTTTCGGAGTTGTCTGGCAAGCGGAACCAACTGTTCGTTTTTCTTCCTGTCCATTGAAATAACAACCCCTCAGTCGCTTCCGCGACAGCTCCCCTTGCACAGGGGAGCCAATTTACAGATCCCGCTCGAAGCGGTCCTTCAGCACGCGGTACTCGTCCTTCTCGATCAGGCCGTTTTTCAGCCACTCGTCGAGCTGCGCGATGCGCTGGGCCTTGTCGCGAAGAAAATGGTCCTCGCCCGTATGGTCGCAGACGACGCAGGTGGGCTCGGGCGGAGTGAAGGTCCGGGTGCGCGGATCGGGGCGGTTTTTGGCCGTGGATGTTCTGCCGCCGGTGCTGTTGGTCTGCGCTCGTCCGGTCTCCGCCGCTTTCTTTTTGCGCACGGCGGAGAGCACCGCGATCGCGGCGACCAGCAGCGCCGCCGCGGAGACGAGAATGATCGGCAGCAGATCGGGATCGATGCCGTTTCGCATGGCCCAGCGCTGCAGCCGCCAGAGCGCGTAGCGAAAATCCGCGCTTTCGAGCAGCTCAAAGAGCCGCGGGAGCAGGAAGATCACGAGAAATACCACCAGAACGCTGCCAAAGCCGCCCTTCTTTTTCTTCTGATTATTCATGGTGCCCTCCTTCTGTCAAATAGATTGTCCGGTCGTTTTGATGCCGGAATCAGTCTGCTTCTCCGCCGTTTTCCTCCGCCGGCTCACCGGCGCTCTCTTCCGTGTTCTCCTCTTCGCTCTCCTTCATGGTCTTCTCGATGGAAATCACGCGGCTGCCCGGCAGCAGGCGCATCACGCGCACGCCCTGGGTCGAGCGGCTGAGCTTGGAGATGCTGTCGGCCGCCATGCGGATGATGGTGCCGTCGTTGGAGATGACGAGGATGTCGTCGCCGGGAGAGACCATCTTCACATCGGCCACAGGTCCGGTCTTGTCGGTCACGTTGTAGTTCTTCATGCCGAGGCCGCCGCGGCCGTGCACGCTGTACTCCTCGACGTCGGTGCGCTTGCCGTAGCCCTTCTCGGTGATGGACAGCAGGGTCTCTCCGGCGCTGGTGCTGCCGGCGCCGACCACGAAGTCCCCGTGGCGCAGGCGGATGCCGCGCACGCCCACGGCCGTGCGGCCCATCGGGCGCACGTCGTTCTCGTCGAAGCAGACGGCAAGGCCCTTATGCGTGGCGATGAGGATCTTCTCGCTGCCGTCGGTGGGGATGACGGAGATCAGGTGGTCGTCCCCGTCGAGCGTCAGGGCGCGGATGCCGTTGGCGCGGATGTTGCGCAGGGCGGACTGGGCCATGCGCTTGACGGTGCCGCCGCGCGTGACGAAGAAGAGGAACTTGTCCTCCTCCAGGCCGCGGGCGCGGATCATGGCGCTGACCTTCTCGCCGCTCTCGGTCTGGATGATGTTGATGATATTCGTGCCTCTGGCGTTTCTGCCCGCCTCGGGGATGGTATAGCCCTTCTTGAGGAAGACCCGGCCCAGATCGGTGAAGAAGAGGATGTTGTCGTGCGTGGAGGCGGTGAACACGGTCTCCACATAGTCCTCCTCCTTGGTGGCCATGGCGCGCACGCCCTTGCCGCCGCGGCCCTGCGCCCGGTATTCCTTCACGGGCAGGCGCTTGATATAGCCGCCGTGGGTCAGGGTGAAGACGCAGTTCTGCTCCTCGATCAGATCCTCCATGTCGATCTCGTCTTCCACGTCCTGGATCTCGGTCAGGCGCTTGTCGCCGTATTTATCGCGCAGCTGGATGAGCTCGTCCTTCAGGACGCCCTTGATCTTCTCGGGGTCTGCCAGCAGCTCTCTGAAGTAAGCGATCTTCTCCTCCAGCTCCTTATACTCGAGCTCGAGCTTCTCGCGGTTGAGGCCCTGCAGGGCAATCAGACGCATGTCGCAGATGGCCTGCGCCTGCACGTCGTCCAGCCCGAAGCGCGCCATCAGGTTCTGCTTGGCGTCGTCGTAGCTGGAGCGGATGATGCGGATGACCTCGTCGATGTTGTCCTGGGCGATGAGCAGGCCCTCCAGCAGGTGGGCGCGCTCCTCGGCCTTTCTGAGGTCGTAGCGCGTGCGGCGGACGATCACGTCCTCCTGGAAGCTCAGGTATTCGTCGAGGATGTGCCGCAGGGAGAGGATCTTCGGCTGGGTCTGGTTGTTGACCAGGGCCAGCATGTTGATCGAAAAGCCGGACTGCAGCGCGGTCTGGGCAAAGAGGCGGTTGAGCACGACCTGGGGATTGGCGTCGCGCTTGAGCTCGATGACGATGCGCATGCCGTTGCGGTCGGTCTCGTCCCGCAGGTCGGAGATGCCCTCGAGGCGCTTGTCGTGCACCTGGTCGGCGATGCTCTTGATGAGCAGCTTTTTGTTGACCTGATAGGGCAGCTCCGTCACGATGATGCGGGTGCGGCCCTGGCCGTGCTCCTCAAACTCGGTGCGCGCGCGGATGACGACCTTGCCGCGGCCGGTGGCGTAGGCCTGCCGGATGCCGGCGCGGCCCATGATGATGCCTTTGGTGGGGAAGTCCGGCCCCGTGATGTGCTGCATCAGATCGCCGAGGGTGGCCTCGGGGTTGTCCAGCACGCAGACGCAGGCGTTGATGACCTCGGTCAGGTTGTGGGGCGGGATATTGGTGGCCATGCCCACGGCGATGCCGCTCGAGCCGTTGACCAGCAGGTTCGGGAAGCGGGAGGGGAGCACGCGCGGCTCCTTCCGGCTCTCGTCGAAGTTGGGGTCCCAGTCCACGGTGTCGCGGTCGATGTCCCGAAGCATCTCGTCGGCCATGCGGGCGAGCCTCGCCTCGGTATAGCGGTAGGCCGCGGGGGGGTTGCCGTCCACGTCGCCGAAGTTGCCGTGGCCGTCGATCATGGGATAGCGCAGGGAGAAGTTCTGGGCCATGCGCACCAGGGCGTCATAGACGCTGGCGTCCCCGTGGGGATGGTAGCGGCCCAGCACGTCGCCGACGGCGGTGGCGCACTTGCGGTAGGGCTTGTCCCGGGTGAGGCCGTCCTCGTACATGGCGTAGAGGATGCGGCGGTGCACCGGCTTGAGGCCGTCGCGCACGTCCGGCAGGGCGCGGCCCACGATGACCGACATGGCGTAGTCGATATAGCTGGTCTGCATTTCCCCCACCAGCTCGGACTCGGTGATGGTCTGATCGGGAAACGTGATATCCTCGGGTTTGTAATCTCTCTTGTGTGCCATTAATAAATCCTTTCCTTATAGCCTTCCCCCTCGGGGAAGGGGGACCGCGGAGCGGTGGATGAGGCTTCCTTATAGCCTTCCCCCTCGGGGAAGGGGGACCGCGGAGCGGTGGATGAGGCTTCCTTATAGCCTTCCCCCTCGGGGAAGGTGCCCCAGTGCGCACACTGGGGCGGATGAGGTCTCCATCTTACCGTCTACGGAAAAAGAAAAAGGACCTCATCAGTCAGCCTTGCGGCTGACAGCTTCCCCGTGCGCGGGGAAGCCTTTTCATATATCCAGATTCACGACGTACTTCGCGTTCTGCTCGATCCACTCGCGGCGCGGCTCGACCTCCTCGCCCATGAGCACCGTGAAGATCTGGTCCGCCATGATCGCGTCGCCCAGGGTGATGCGGCGCAGGGAGCGCGTCTCCGGGTCCATGGTGGTCTCCCACAGCTCGTGCGGGTCCATCTCGCCGAGGCCCTTGAAGCGGTTGATGTCCACCTTGGCGTTGGGGTTGTCGGCGCGCAGCTCCGCGCTGATCTGATCGCGCTGCTCGTCGGAGTAGGCGACCCGCTGGGTCTTGCCGCGCGTGAGCTTGTAGAGCGGCGGCACCGCGGAGTAGACATAGCCGCGCTCGATGAGCGGGCGCATGTAGCGGAAGAAGAAGGTCAGCAGCAGCGTGCGGATATGGCTGCCGTCCACATCGGCATCGGCCATGATGATGATCTTGTGGTAGCGGAGCTTTTCGATGTTGAACTCATCCCCGATGCCGGCGCCCAGCGCCACGATGAGGGGGTAGAGCTTGTCGTTGCCGTAGATCTTGTCGGCCCTGGCCTTCTCGACGTTGAGCATCTTGCCCCACATGGCGAGGATGGCCTGGAAGCGGCTGTCGCGGCCCTGGATGGCGGAGCCTGCGGCCGAATCGCCCTCGACGATGTAGATCTCGCACAGGGAGGGGTCGCGCTCGTTGCAGTCCTGCAGCTTGTCCGGCATCTGCCCGGACTCAAGCCCCGTCTTGCGGCGCACGGATTCGCGGGCCTTGCGGGCCGCCTCGCGGGCGCGGTTGGCCATCATGGCCTTCTCCAGAATGGCCTTGGCGGCCTGCGGATGCTCCTCGAGATAGACGGCAAGCTGGTCATTGACGATGCTGTCCACCAGCGTGCGGATATAGGCGTTGCCCAGCTTCTGCTTGGTCTGGCCCTCGAACTGGGCCTCGGGGAGCTTGACGGAGATGACGGCGGATATCCCCTCGCGCACGTCGTCGCCGGAGACCTTGTCGTCGCCCTTGATGATGTTGTTCTTCTGCCCGTAGGCGTTGATGACGCGGGTCAGCGCGGTCTTGAAGCCGGTCTCGTGCATTCCGCCCTCGGGGGTGTGGATGTCGTTGGCGAAGGAGACGAGGATCTCGTTGTAGCCCTCGTTGTACTGCAGCGCGATCTCGGCGATCGCGTCGCCCCTGGTGCCGGAGAGATAGATCACATCCTCGTGGATGGGCGTCTTGTTCTTGTTGAGGAAGCGCACATACTCGCGGATGCCGCCCTGATAGCACATCTGCTCGGCCCGCTCCTGCCCCTCGCGCTTATCCTCGATGGAGATCGTCAGGCCGCCGTTGAGGAAGGCCTGCTCGCGCATGCGGTGGTGCAGGATCTCATAGTCGTAGACCGTCTCGTCGAACATCTCGGGGTCGGGCTTGAAGCGCACGGTGGTGCCGTTTTTCTCCGTCTCACCGACCACGTGGATCGGCTCGAGGATGTCGCCGCGGCTGAAGCGCATCTGATAGATCTTCCCGTCCTTGTGGACCTGGACCTCCAGCCACTCGGAGAGGGCGTTGACCACGGAGGCGCCCACGCCGTGCAGGCCGCCGGAGACCTTGTAGCCTCCGCCGCCGAACTTGCCGCCGGCGTGCAGCACCGTGAAGACGACCTCCAGCGCGCTCTTGCCGGTCTGCTCCTGGATATCCACGGGAATGCCGCGGCCGTTGTCGGAGACGCGGATGATGTTCCCCGGCTCGATGACGACCTCGATATGCGTGCAGTAGCCGGCCAGCGCCTCGTCGATGGAGTTGTCCACGATCTCATACACCAGATGGTGCAGTCCCGAGGACGAGGTGGAGCCGATATACATGCCCGGCCGCTTGCGCACCGCCTCCAGGCCCTCGAGGACCTGGATCTGCGAGGCGTCGTATTCCTGTGTGACTTTTTCGGTGATATCTGCCATAGTTTCCTCCAAATTGTCATTCTGAGGAGCGTGGAGACGAAGAATCTCACAGCTTGAGATTCTTCGCTCCGCTCAGAATGACAAGAAAAATGATTACAGTAAGCCGCTCTCCGCGCGGCGCAGCAGCGTCGCCGCCGCCATCTGGCTCAGATAGACGCTGCTTTTCTCCCCGTCCCGGCATACGACGAAGGACTTGGGGAGGTCCTCCGCGGCATTGACCACCTGCCCGGCTTTTTCCGCCGCGGCCAGATATTTTCGCGTCAGATGGGACTGGGAGGTGATGTCCAGGTCGAAGATGCCGACGATGCTGTCGGTCCTCACGACCGTTCCTTTTCCGAGATGCAAATACATTGTTCCCCTGTAGGGCCGACCATTGGTCGGCCGCAGACTGGCAGAAAGATCGGACAAACGGACGAGCAGTGCTCGTCCCTACGCCCGTATCTTCCCCTTCTCGACGAAGATCACCTTCCCGCCGGTGCGGCTGGAGATCTCGTCGTCCTCGCAGCAGGTGATCAGCGTCTGCCCGCCGCCGATGCGGTTTAAGACGAACTCCTGCCGCCGCGGATCGAGCTCCGAGAGCACGTCGTCCAGCAGCAGGATCGGGTACTCCCCGGTCTCCGCCAGAAAGATCTCCCGCTCGGCCAGCTTCAGGCTCAGCGCGGCGGTGCGCGTCTGGCCCTGGGAGGCAAAGCTGCGCGCGGAGCGGCCGTTGATGTCGATCTCCAGGTCGTCCTTGTGCGCGCCGGTCAGGCACTGGGCGCTCTCCAGCTCGGCCTGCCGGTGCTTCTCCTGATGGTCGCAGATGTCGTAATAGATCTCCCGCGCGGGGGCGAAGGGATCGCGCACGGTGCTGACCGTGTTGTAGCGGATCGAAAGCGCCTCCCCCTCGCCGGAAAACTCCCGGTGGATGGGGGGCGCGGCCTCGTTCAGCCTCGCCGCGAAGGCGGCGCGGTAGCGGATCAGATGGCTCGAGGCGCGGGCCATGCCCTCGGAAAACTCGTCGAGCGTGTCGAGCAGGGAGGGCTTCTCGCGCCAGTCCTTCAAAATCCGTGTCTTGTGCTCGTAAAGCCTGTTGAATTCCGAAAGGATCTCGGCGTAGCGCGGCCGGATCTGACTGATGGCGTTGTCCATCAGCCGTCTTCTGACCGCGGCTCCCTCCTTGATGAGGTTGAGATCGTCCGGGCAGAAGAGCACGGCGTTGATCTGGGAAGAGAGCTCGCCCGCGGTTTTCTTCGCGCCGTTTACGAGGATCCTCTTGGGCTGTCCCGGCCGGAGCCGTATGCTGACGGTCTGATCCCGCTCGTGGCTGTGGATGTCCGCGAGGATCTCCGCCTCCGTATAGTCGAAGCCCACCAGCTCCTTATCGAAGCGGGTGCGGAAGCTCCGCCCGGTGGAGAGCAGGTAGACGGCCTCCAGCAGATTGGTCTTCCCCTGGGCGTTCTGCCCGGAGATCACGTTGGTGCCCGGCGCGAACTCCGCCGTCTCCCACTCGTAATTGCGAAAGCCGCTCAGGGCGATCCTGTCGATCCTCATCCCTGCACGACCTCGACGAGGAAGCGGTCGAAGCCGACCACGTCGCCCGGGCGGATCTTTTTGCCGCGCATCGTGCAGACCTCGCCGTTGACCTTGACCATGCCCTCGGCGATGACGAGCTTCGCCTCCCCGCCGGTGCCGACCAGCGACGCGTATTTCAAAAGGGAATCGAGCTTGATAAACTCGGTTGAAATTGCAATTTTTTCCATACGATCATTTTCTCTTAGGCTCCCCTGTACAAGGGGAGCATAACGACGCGCGGGAAGCGCGCGACGATCCAAGCTTGCTGTCAGCGAAGCTGACTGAGGGGTTGCGCTCGTCGTTTTGATTTGTTCTTTCGGAGCGCGTTCGACAAAGAACAACCCCTCCGCCCCTGCGGGCACCTCCCCTTGCTCAGGGGAGGCATTCTCCCGCCTCTTAAGAGCTAAGGACTAAAAGCTAAGGACTTTCCTCAATCTCCCGCCCTGAGTCTCACCGGCAGGATCATGTAGGTGAAGCTCTCGCTGCCGTCGGCCGCCCTGATGACGCAGGGGGAGGAGGCGGTGTTGAGGCAGATGAACAGCTCATCCACACCGGCGGCCTTCAGCGCGTCCATCATATAGCGGTCGTTGAAGCCGATCTGCAGGCCCTCGCCGCTGCCCTCGCAGGAGCAGGCATCCTCGGCCCGGCCGAGAGGTGTGGAACAGGCGCAGTCGATGCTGCCGTCGTTGAAGAACATGTGGATGGGGCTGCTGTTTCTCTCGCTGATGATGAGCGCGACGCGGTCGATGACCGATATGAACTCGCTCCGGTCCACCTTGACCGTAAAGCGGAAGTTCTCCGGGATGGACTTGCGGTAGTTGAGAAATTCGCCCTCCAGACGGCGGGAGATGACCACCGTGTCGCCGATGGTGAAGGAGATGTGCTTGGCGCCGACCGCGATGGATACGAGATCGTCCCTGTCCTCGCAGATGCGCTCGATATCGGACAGGGCGGCGCCGGGCACCACAAAGCTGCAGTCCTGGCCCTCGCCGTCCTGCAGCGTCTCGCAGCGCTTGGCCAGGCGGTAGCCGTCCACGGACACGAGCGTCAGCTCGCTGCCGGTCTTTTCAAAGAGCGTACCGGTGTAGATCGGGCGCACGTCGCTCGCGGCGACGGCGAAGATGGTCTGGTCGATCATGCTGCGCAGCGTCTTCTCCGGCAGGCGCAGGGTATTGAGCCCCTCCACGCCGGGCATTTCGGGATATTCCTCCGAGCTCATGCCCATGAAGCTGAACTCGCTGCGGCCGCATTTGACGTTGACGCCGTTGCCGTCGTCGACCGTAAAGCTCACGATGCCGTCCGGCAGCTTGCGGATCATCTCGCCCAGAAAGCGGGCGCTGATGACGATGGTGCCGGATTCCGCCACGTCTGCGGGGATCGAGGTGTAAATGCCCTCTTTCAGGTCGTAGCCGGTGATTTTCAGATTTCCCTCCGCCTGCAGCAGCAGACCCTCCAGCGCCTGGATCGGGCTCTTGGAGGCGGCGGCGCGGGACGCGACGGCGATGGCGGACTGCAGAAGGTACTTTTCACAGGAAAACTTCATTTCGATTCCTCCGTACTGAAAAAACTTTTTCTGTCTATGAATGAATCTTATTTTTTTAGCAGCAATAGTAGTAGCGGAATTTATTGTGGAAAAGTCGAAAAAACAGCGCGGTGACGGGATTTTTTGTGTGGAGCGATTTGTTTAAAATTTTGTCTCTTTCCACAGAGGAGAGCGTTAAAACTTTTGCCACAGCCGCGCTTTCCACTTTCCACAGGCAACTTGTGGAGAGGGGTCGCCGCGCCGTCACGCTTACAGCAGGTTGCTGCTGTTGACGTTGGAGCTGATGTCCCGGATGATCGAGGCCATGGAGGGGTCCTTCAAAATCATGTCCTCCACCTTGCGGATGGAGCTGAGGACCGTCGCGTGATTGCGGCCCTCAAACTGCTCGCCGATATCCTTGAGGGAGAGATTCGTCAGCTGCCGCATCAGATGCATGGCCACCTGGCGGGCGAGGGCCGTATTCTTGGAGCGGTTCTGTCCGCGCAGATCCTCCTCCTTGAGGGAGAAATATTTGGCGGTCTCACGGATGATGTTCTCGGGCTTGGGGATCTCCGGGCCGTCGCGGATCACGTCCTTGATGGCGCGGTCCACCGCCTCGGGGGTGATCACCTCGTTCAATATCTCCTTATAAGCGGTCAGGCGCTTGATCACGCCCTCCAGCTGGCGGATGTTGGCGGTGATCTTGGTCGCGACGTACTCCACGGCCTCGTCCGAGAGGATCAGACCGAGCTGCGCGGCCTTATAGCGCGTGATGGCCATGCGCGTCTCCAGATCGGGCGGCTGGATGTCCGCCATCAGGCCGCCCTCAAAGCGGGTGCGCAGCCGGTCGTCGAGCAGGCTCATCTCGAGCGGCGGGCGGTCGGAGGTGATGACGATCTGATGCCCGGCCTCGTAGATATTGTTGAAGGTGTGGAAGAATTCCTCCTGTGTGCTCTGCTTGCCGGCGATGAACTGGATGTCGTCCACGAGAAACAGATCCACGTTCCGGTATTTGGTGCGGAAATCGTCCGTCGTGCCGTCCTTGATGGCCTTGACCATCTGGATCGTGAACTCGTCGCCCTTGATGTAGGCGATCTTCTGCTTCGGGTCCCGCGCGTGGATGGCCTGTCCGATGGCCAGCAGCAGATGCGTCTTGCCCAGACCGGAGTTGCCGTAGATGAACAGGGGATTGTAGACCTTGCCCGGCCGGTCGGCGACGGCGACGGCCGCCGCGTGGGCAAACTTGTTCGAGCTGCCGACGATAAAGCGGTCGAAAGTGTAGCCCTCCATCTCCGGCAGGGCGTTTTCTTCCCTGGCGGTCGACTCATAGTCATTGATCTCATCCCCGGCCAGCACCAGAAGCTCAAAGTCCGAGGCGAAGAGATCATGGAGCGCGGATTTGATCGAATCCCCGTAGCGCTGCACGATGATGTCCCGCTTGAAGCCGTTTCCGGTGTGCAGGATCAGGCGGCAGTCCTCCAGCTCGACGATCCGGCAGTCGGCGAACCAGGCGTTGATGGCAGTCGGCGTGAGCTGTCGGGAGAGGATTTTCAGGATTTCATCCCAGAGTTCCTGGAGAGAATTCATGGCGTACACCCCACCTTGGCAGATTTGTGCACAGTATTCTTAACTATACCATTTTACCACAAAAATGGATTTTTTACAAGAGATATAAATATATATAAAGTAGGACAAAGCATACAAAAAAGCCCGGAGCGAAGCCGGGCTTTTTTGTATGCGGAGACGGGCGACAATTTCCTCGCAGCATGTCTGTACACGCATGGGGAGAGCGCGAGAGGGGATGGGAGTCACCTCTCGCAGTTCGATGTCAGCGAAAACAGAAACATACAAATATGTTTCTGTTTTTGCCGCTCAAGCTGTCGACAGGATGCCGACGGCTTGAGCGTACAAAAAAGCCCGGAGAGTATCCGGGCTGTTTTGTACGCGGGATGTAGCTTACTTCTTTTTGATCTCCTCGAGGATGGAGCTCAGCAGCTCCTCGGCGGTGGGCTTGGGCTCTTCCTCGGCGGCGGCCTCCTCTTCCTCCTTCTTCTTCAGGGCTTCGGCCGCTTCGCGGGCCTTGTTGAAGGCCTTGATGACGCTGAAGAGCACCAGAGCGATGACGAGGAAGTTGATGATGGCCCCGACGAAGGTGCCGAGACCCAGGACCAGCGCCTCGGTGCCGGCGGCCTCATCGGCGGCGCGCAGGGTGATGTTCAGCGCGTCGGTGTTGGGGGTGCCGAAGATCCAGGCCAGCAGCGGGGTGATGACGTTGGCCACCAGGGAGCTGGTGATCGCGCCGAAGGCGCCGCCGACGATCACGCCGACAGCCATGTCGAGAACATTGCCGCGGGTGACGAAGGCCTTGAATTCTTCCATAAATTTCTTCATGTGTTTTTCCTCCTTATATTATAATTTTTAATATTAGGCTTACTTGTTGGGGATCAGCAGTTCTGTGCCGCCCATGTAGGGCCGGAGTACCTCGGGGATGGTCACGCTGCCGTCGGCCTGCAGATGGTTCTCGAGGAAGGCGATCAGCATTCTGGGCGGCGCGACGACGGTGTTGTTGAGCGTATGGGGCAGATAGGTCTTCCCATCCGCTCCCTTGACGCGCATCTTCAGGCGGCGGGCCTGGGCGTCGCCGAGGTTGGAGCAGGAGCAGACCTCAAAGTATTTCTGCTGGCGGGGAGACCAGGCCTCGATGTCACAGGACTTGACCTTCAGATCGGCCAGGTCGCCCGAGCAGCACTCGAGCTGGCGCACGGGGATCTCCATGCTGCGGAAGAGCTCGACGGAGTAGCGCCACATCTTCTCGTACCAGGCCATGGAGTCCTCGGGCCTGCAGACCACGATCATCTCCTGCTTTTCAAACTGGTGGATGCGGTAGACGCCGCGCTCCTCGATGCCGTGGGCGCCCTTCTCCTTGCGGAAGCAGGGGCTGTAGCTGGTCAGGGTCTGGGGCAGGCTCTCCTCGGGGATGATCTGGTCGATGAATTTGCCGATCATCGAGTGCTCGGAGGTGCCGATCAGGTACAGGTCCTCGCCCTCGATCTTGTACATCATGGCGTCCATGTCGGTCTGGCTCATGACGCCCTCCACCACGTTGCCGTGGATCATGAAGGGCGGGATGCAGTAGATGAAGCCTTTATTGATCATAAAATCGCGGGCATAGGCCAGGACGGCGGAGTGCAGACGGGCGATGTCTCCCATCAGGTAGTAGAAGCCGTTGCCGGATACGCGTCCCGCGGCGTCCATGTCCACGCCGTTGAAGCGCTCCATGATCTCGGTATGATAGGGGATCTCATAGTCGGGGACCACGGGGTCGCCAAAGCGCTCGAGCTCCACATTGGCGCTGTCGTCCGGGCCGATGGGCACGGAGGGGTCGATGATATTCGGGATGTTGAGCATGATGTGGCGGATCTGCTCTGCCAGCTCGTCCTCCATTTTTTCCAGCTCGGCAAGACGCTCATCATTTGCTTTGACGGCGGCCATGTTGGCGTCGATCTGGGCCTGGATCACGGCTTTTTCTTCCTCTGCGGCTTTTTTCAGCCTGCCGAAGAGAGGGCCGTTGGCCTTGCTCAATTGATTCTTTTTGGCGCGCAGATCGCTGGCCTCGGTGATCGCGGCGCGGTTCTTCGCGTCGAGCGCCAGCACCTCATCCACCAGCGGCAGCTTTGCGTCCTGGAACTTTTTTTTGATGTTTTCCCTGACAATTTCGGGGTTTTCCCTGACAAAACGAATGTCCAGCATGTTTTTCTCTCTCCTGTATTACTTTTCTCCCGCAGGTTTTTTTGTTCTTCCTGCCTCGCGCAGATCGGCGATCAGCGCTTCCCTGTCGTCCGCATCGTAGTATTCCAGCTCGATCCGCCCGCCCTTTCGGGCCTCGCAGAGCCGGACCTTTCGGCCGAGGATGCGGCTCAGCTCATCGGAGATCTCCGCCGCGTAGTCCACAGCCGGCGCCTCTGCCGGGTCCGCCCTCTTCGGCTGGCGCAGGATGCGGTTGGCCAGAAGCTCCGTCTGTCGGACGGAGAGGGATCGGCGGACGACCTCTCTCGCGGCGTCGAGCTGTTTGGCGCTGTCGAGGATCGGGACCAGCGCGCGCGCGTGACCGGCGGACAGCTCCTTCCTTTCGACCAGCTCCATGACCGCCGGGGTCAGACTGAGCAGGCGCAGCGAATTGCTGATCGCCGGGCGGGAGCGCCCTACGCTCTTGGCCGCCTCCTCCTGCGTCAGACCGTAATCTTCCATCAGGCTCCGATAGCCCCTGGCTTCCTCGATGGGATTCAGGTCCTCGCGCAGCAGGTTTTCCACGAGCGCCAGCTCCGCGGTGCGCCGGTCGTCCGCCTGGATGACGCGCACGGGGATCTCCTCCAGCCCCGCCATGCGGGACGCGCGCCAGCGGCGCTCGCCGGCGATGATCTGATAGTATCCGCTGTCCAGCTTTCTGGCTACGATCGGCTGGATCAGGCCGTACTGCGCGATGGAATCCGCCAGCTCCTGCAGCGCCTTCTCGTCAAAATATTCTCTCGGCTGCTCGCTTCGCGGCTCCACCTTCGAGATCGGCAGGCTCAGCAGCTCGGAGCCGTCCTCCTCGTAGCTTTCCGCGCCGAAGAGCACGTCCAACCCGATGCCGAGGCCTTTCTTCTCTTTTGCCATTCCTTACTCCTTCTGTTTCGCCTGAAATTCCGCCGCCAGCGCCATATAGGCTCTGCTGCCCTTGTTCGCCCTGTCGTAGAAAACCCCGGGGAGCCCGTGGCTCGGCGCCTCGGAGAGGCGCACCGTGCGCGGGATCACGGTCTCATAGACCTTGTCGGGCATGTGGCGGCGCAGCTCGCCTGCCACCTGAGCGGTCAGATTGGCGCGGGCGTCGTACATGGTCAGGAGGATCCCCTCGATCTGCAGCCGGCGGTTGAGCTTTTTCGAGCACATGCGGATGCTGGTCATCAGATCCACGATGCCCTCGAGCGCGTAGTACTCGCACTGCATGGGGATCAGAACGCTGTCGGCCGCCACGAGGGCGTTGACCGTCAGCAGCTCCAGAGACGGCGGGCAGTCGATAAAGATGTAGTCGTAGTCGCTGTAGAGCTTCTGGAGCGCGGCTTTGAGCGTGAACTCCCGCCTGTCCGCGCGGGCCAGCTCCACCGAGGCGGCGGCCAGCTCCTTGCCGGTCGGGATCACGTCGCCGTAGTCCGTGTGCCGGATGCAGCTTTCCGGCGACGCCCCGTTGATGAGCATATCATAGGTGTTCGGGCGGGTGCTTTTGGCAACGCCCATGCCGGAGCTGGCATTCCCCTGCGGGTCACAGTCCACAAGAAGGACGCGTTTTTCCAGGCTGTTCAGCGCCGCGGTCAGGTTGACGCAGCTTGTGGTCTTTCCCACGCCGCCCTTCTGGTTTGCAAATGCGATGATCTTTGCCATAGTCTCTCTCCCTGTTTCTGTGAGAGCATTATAGCAGTATCGTTTGACAATTTCAATGTTTCACGTGAAACTTTATGCCGCTTCTTTCGACCTTTCCCGCAATGTTTCACGTGAAACAACGTCAGAAGAAAGCTGATCCATTCCGTTTCCGCGAGGCGTCGCGAAAACTCCATATCCTCAGCTTCCTTCCTCCTTTTCAACAGCAAACCCGCCTCGCTGGGCTTTGCTGTTGTCTAAATGAGAAGAAAGCTGATCCATTCCGTTTCCGCGAGGCGTCGCGAAAACTCCATATCCTCAGCTTTCTTCCTCCTTTTCAACAGCAAACCCGCCTCGCTGGGCTTTGCTGTTGTCTAAAGTGGAAGATCAAAATATCATCCCACCAGTAAGTCAATATCGGCAATTGTCAGACCGGGGTGCAGGGCGAGATTGACGCCGTAGGCGATCAGACGGGCCACGGAGCGCACCGCGCTGTCGATGAAGCGCGGCGTGACGAACAGGTCGCCCAGCTCCTCGCCCGCCGCAAGCGACGAGGCGTCGATGACCGTGGGCACGCCGACTGCGATCACGGGGATGCCCAGCGACGCGCGGTCGAGCGCCTCCCGGTCGTTGCCGACGCCGGAGCCCGGCGCGATGCCCGTGTCGCAGATCTGCACCGAGCGGCACAGGCCGGACAGCTCCGAGCCCGCCAGCGCGTCGATGGCGAGCACGCAGGCCGGCCGCAGCGCCTCGCACAGGGCGCGGATCTGTACGGCGCTCTCGACCCCCGTGGTGCCCAGTACGCCGGTGCGGCAGAGCAGGGTGGAGGAGAAGGCGCGGAAGGCGGGGCTGTCCGCCCGCTTCAGGTGCCGCGTGACCAGCAGGCTCCCGGCGGCGAGCGAGCCGAGCGCGTCGGGCGTGACGTCGGGGTTGCCGAGGGCGGCGATCAGAACGCCGTCCTCCCGCCCGGCCGGGAGCCGGGGGGCCAGCAGCTCCGCCAGCGCGGCGGCGCCGTCGGCAAAGCGCGCGTCGCCCCGCGAGAGCGGCGCGGGCAGGGAGAGCGTGTCGTAATGGCCGGGCGCCTTGCCGAGCGCCCGCGCCCCCTCCGCGTCGAGGATCTCCACCGAGGTGACGGCCAGGCCGCGCAGCCGGTATTCCCTGGCGCGCACCCCTTTGAGGGAGCCGGTCGCTCCGCCGTCGCGCATCCGGATCCCGCGCGCCTCGCTCGCCAGATCTGTTCTTCCACGAATTTCCATATCTACCGTCCTTTCCTCTTTTCAGAATCAATATATTGTGGTGGAAAAGGGCAAAAAAGATACCCGACAACAAGAAGAAAAAAACGTGAAGTTTTTGTGAAAAAATGCTTGCAATTCAAGGATTTCTTTGCTATAATCTCTAAACGCGAATGTTCTCACCCGGAAATCGCAGGCAATTTTTGTAGGAGGAGGTGGCGATTGAAACATGGCCAACATTAAGTCTTCCGCCAAGAGAGACGAAAAGTCCAAGCAGCTCAGAGCGAAGAACCGCGCCGACAAGACCGAGCTCAAGACCATGATGAAAAAGTTTGACGCAGCTGTTGCCGAAGGCAACCGCGAGACAGCCGTCAGTGCCTATAAAGTTGCTGTTAAGACTGTTGACCGCGCGGCCGGTAAGGGTCTGCTGCACAAGAACAATCGTAATGGCATCATCGGCAGCGCAAGGGGACGCTTTCGCGTCCCCTTTGCGTTACCTTCAAATGAGAGCCCTATTCAGGGCTCTCATTTGATATTACTCGCGTTTATCGCGCTCAGCTTACGGGGGGAGAAGCTTCGCTTGGTCGACGCGAGGACTCGCAAAGCTCGTCTCATGGAGTTTTTGACGCGGCAGAGCTGCGCCAAAAACGAATGAAGTTTGACCGTCGAGTATGTTCTGTTTACAAAACACCTGATCGCGGAGCCGAAAAGGACGCGAAAGCGTCCCCGTCAGCTTTTTTGCGGAGAATCCGGGCGTGACGGGAGAGCGGGGCTTATCCTCCGCAGGACTTGACGCTTCCCGCCGCGAGGACTATACTTTATATGTTTTCCGCTCATTTGATGATCCGAAGGAGTGTTCCCATGCAGCAGAAGCTCATGCTCATCATCAACCCCGCGGCCGGCCGCGGGGCTTATAAACCGGGATTTGCCGACGCGCTTCAGATCCTCGACGCCGGCGGCTGCCGCACGACGCTCTTCTTCACCGCCGACCGCGGAGACGCGACGGCATATGCCGCGCAGTACGGCGCGGATTACGACACGGTGGCCTGCATCGGCGGCGACGGTACGCTCAGCGAGGTCATTTCCGGCCTCATGCGCCTCGAGAGAAAGCCGCGCCTTGCCTACATCCCCATGGGCACGGCCAACGACGTGGCCACGACGCTGAGCCTGCCGAAGAACGATCCGGTCGGCGCCGCCCGCCGCATCCTGTCGGGCGAGCCGCACCCCTATGACGTCGGCGGCTTCGGCGAGGAGGAGTACTTTGCTTACATCGCGGGCTTCGGCGCCTTTACGGATGTGAGCTACGCCACGCCCCAGGATCAGAAAAAGGCGCTGGGCCATCTGGCCTACGTGCTGCAGGGCATGGCCTCCCTGTCAAGGCTGGAGACCTATCACACGATCGTCGAGTACGACGGCGGTGTGATCGAGGACGATCTGGTCTACGGCAGTCTGAACAACTCCACCTCCGTGGGAGGGCTGGTGCATTTCTCGGACGAGATGGTGAGCCTCGGCGACGGGATGAGCGAGCTGGTGCTGGTGAAGGACCCCAAGACCGTTGAAGGCTTCGGCGAGCTGGTGGGGAGCGTCCTGAGCCAGAACTACGACAGCGAAAAGCTCATCATCGTGCACACGAAGAGGGCGCGCTTCACCTTCGACCGCCCCGTGGCCTGGACGCGCGACGGCGAGGCCGGCGGCCTGCACGAGACGGTGGAGCTCTGCAACTACCACGCCCCGATCGAGTTCATCTTCTGAACGGCAATCTTTGTGCCGGGCAGCTTCCGCTGCCCGGTTCAGACTGTAGACAAACCCATGCTGCCGAAGTTTGACACGCATGGGGAGAGCGCGAGAGGAAGATTCCCCCGGCGGGGGAAATGTCAGCGAAGCTGACAACTCTCGCGATTGATATACTCAAAAATGAGAACTTTTTGGGGAGTTCTCATTTTTGATTTTCAAGCTGTCGACACTTTGTCGACAGCTTGTGCCGGGCAGCTTCCGCTGCCCGGCCTTTTCCTTATTGTACCGCGTCCGCGGGCGGCTGATAGCCGCCCCTACGGAGAAACCTGTATTCCTCGCCGTAGGGGCGCGTATTACGCGCCCGCCATGTCGGACCCTGTACCATGTCCCACGGGCGAGGACAAGCCTCGCCCCTGCGATGTCGTTCCGAGCGCAGCGAAGAATCCCGCCCCGGCGGCCCGTAGCGTCGAGCACTGCTCGGCGTTTTCCCTTCGCCGATCAATGGTCGGCGCTACGGAGAGACGTTCACCGTTCACCGTAGGGGCGCGTATTACGCGCCCGCCATGTCGGACCCTGTACCATGTTCTGCGGGCGAGGACAAGCCTCGCCCCTGCGATGTCGTTCCGAGCGCAGCGAAGAATCCCGCCCCGGCGGCCCGTAGCGCCGAGCACTGCTCGGCGTTTTCCCTTCGCCGACCAATGGTCGGCGCTACGGAGAGACGTTCACCGTTCACCGTAGGGGCGCGTATTACGCGCCCGCCATGTCTGACCTTGTAGCGCGTCCGGCGGGAGCGCGATGCGCTCCCCTACGAAGAAACCCGAAAACCTGCACAACTCTCTATTGAATTTTTTGGTGAATCTGGATATAATAAAAGCCCACTAAAAATGCGTGCCGACGGCGCGTTTGCGTGCCTCGGGCACAAAGAAAGGATGGCGTCCCATGGAACGAGTAAAAATCTCCGCGATCTTTGCCGATCCCGCTGCCTTCGACGGACAGAGCATGACCGTCTGCGGCTGGGTCCGCACGGTGCGGGACATGAAGAACTTCGGCTTTATCGAGCTCAACGACGGCAGCAATTTCAAACCGCTGCAGGTCGTGTTTGAGAGGTCCGGCCTGAATAATTACGACGAGATCGCCCGGCAGAACGTGGGCGCCGCCCTGATCGTGCACGGCACGCTGGTGCTGACGCCCGAGGCCAAACAGCCCTTTGAGCTCAAGGCCGACGCGATCACGGTCGAGGGCGTCTCCACGCCCGACTACCCCCTGCAGAAGAAGCGCCACAGCGTGGAATTTTTGCGCACGATCCAGCACCTGCGCCCGCGCACCAACCTCTTCTCCGCCACCTTCCGCGTGCGCAGCGTCGCCGCGGCGGCGGTGCATGAGTTTTTCCAGGACCGCGGCTTCGTCTACGTGCACACGCCCATCATCACCGGCTCCGACGCCGAGGGCGCGGGCCAGATGTTCCGCGTGACCACGCTCGACCCCAACGACCCGCCCCGCACCGAGGACGGGAAGGTGGACTACAGCAAGGACTTCTTCGGCAAGCCTACGAACCTCACCGTGTCCGGCCAGCTCAACGCCGAGAACTTCGCCATGGCCTTCGGCGACGTGTACACCTTCGGCCCCACCTTCCGCGCCGAGGTCTCCTACACCCAGCGCCACGCCGCCGAGTTCTGGATGATCGAGCCGGAGATGGCCTTCGCCGACCTCAACGACTACATGGACACCGCCGAGGCGATGGTCAAGTACATCATCAACCGCACGCTCGAGCGCTGCCCGCAGGAGATGCAGTTCTTCAACGCTTTCGTGGACAAGGGGCTGCTGGACCGCCTGCACAACGTGGTCTCCAACGAGTTCGGCCGCGTCAGCTACACCGAGGCGGTGGACATCCTTCAAAAAAGCGGGAAGAAGTTCGACTACCCCGTGGAGTGGGGCATCGACCTGCAGACCGAGCACGAGCGCTACCTGACCGAGGAGGTCTTCCAAAAGCCCATCTTCGTCACCGACTACCCGAAGGACATCAAGGCCTTCTACATGCGCCTCAACGACGACGGGAAGACCGTCGCCGCGGCGGACTGCCTGGTCCCCGGCATCGGCGAGATCATCGGCGGCAGCCAGCGCGAGGAGCGGCTGGAGGTGCTCGAGAAGCGCATGGACGAGCTGGGGCTCAAGAAAGAGGACTACTGGTGGTATCTCGACCTGCGGCGCTACGGCAGCTGCCGTCACGCGGGCTACGGCCTGGGCTTTGAGCGCATGGTCATGTACCTGACCGGCGTGTCCAACATCCGCGACGTGGAGCTGCACCCGCGCACGACCGGCAACGCCGACTTCTGATGCAAGAGAAAACAGAACGACTGTCATTCTGAGGAGCAAAGCGACGAAGAATCTCTTTTGATACTATACACCGATAAAACGCTTTATTAGATTTCCGAGGCAGAATTGGGGCAGACAAGGCGCTTTCCAAAGCAAATAATGGAGATATATTTGCAAGGAAAGCAACGAGGGCTGACGCAATTCTGACCGGAAAGATTTAAATGGTTTTATCGATGTATAGTATAAAATATATGACGAAGAGATTCTTCGCTCCGCTCAGAATGACAGTTTGCTTTCCCGAGGAGAAGCCCGAATGGCAAGAAGAAAGAAAAGCTTTGCTGCGCCGCTCCTGATCCTGCTTGTGCTGGTCGGGGCCGCGGCGGGCATCGCCTTCATGCGCGTGGACGCGGAGCGCCAAAACCCCGTGTCAAAGATCATGGAGCTCTTTGCCCCGCCCACGCCCGACCCGGCCCTGACGCTGGCGGACTTCGCCCCGGCGGTGCCTGCCGTGCAGCCGGAGACGGCGGAGGGACAGGCGCTGCTCAGGGTCTGGGAGCAGACGAGAGCCTGCGTCGGCGACGGCGCGCTCACGGTCACGGAGGACGCGGCCGAGCAGCGCCTGCAGCTGACGCTGCTGGATCTCGACAGCGTGCGGGAGGATCTGATCACAGCGCTGAGCGCTGAGCTCGCGAACTGGGTGGAAGCCGCCGCCGCGACCGACGAGATCTATAACGAAAACGGTTTCGTTCGCGACGCGCTGCTGCGTCAGGGCTTTCTCGAACAGCTGCCGATCCTGGCCGCGCAGAAGAGCTATGGCACGCAGCGGAACTATACGCTGCGCCTGCGCTATGCGGAAGGAGTCTGGAGCATCGAAAACCGCGGCGAGCTTGACGCGCTGTGGCTGGGCGACATGGCCGACGCGGACGCCGCGGCGGAGGCCCTGCTGCGGGAGATCGCGGCCGCCCTGCCCTACATCCCCAAGCACTATACGATCGACGAGCACGCGCTGGTCGCCCCCGCGCCCGATCCCGCCCGCTTCGGCGAGAGCGAGGACCCGGCGGAGCTCGCCGCCCTGCTGCAGACCGAGGAGGCGCAGCGCCTGATCGCGGGGCGCGAGCTGGTCTGGAACCCGGATATCGAGCGCTTCCCCGGCTCCACGATCCGCTGGTATCTGGACGAGACCATCCTGTGCATCGTCTGGCAGGAGGTGGAGGCCCGCGAGGTCGGCACCTTCAGCGAGATCATCGTGGCCGACGGCTCGCAGCTGCGCCGCCGCATCGCCGGGGACGAGCCCTTCAGCTTCGCCTTCGCCACGACGACGGACTTCGCGCTCGACTGCAACGCGGTCCTCTGTCTCGGCGGCGACTTTTACCACCACGGCCGCGCCTGCGGCGTCGTGGTCTATCAGCGGGACATCCTCCGCTTTGAGCCCGTCACCTGCGACTGCTGCTACATCACGTCCGACGGGGACATGCTCTTCTCCTACCGCGGCCAGTTTTCCACCCAGGAGGAGGCCCGGCGCTTTATCGACGAGAACGACGTGCTCTTCTCCCTCTGCTTCGGCCCGGTGCTGATCGACGACGGCGTGGACGTGACGCCGGACTACTACAACTGGGGCGAGATCCACGACAACTACGCCCGCAGCGCCCTGGGGCTGATCGACCCGCTGCACTACCTGACCATGAACCTCAACTGCGGCGCGCCCGGCACACAGTATTATTACCTCGCCACCCTGCGCCAGGAGACGGACGCCATGCTCGCGCGCGGTTGTTATAAGGCCTACGCGCTCGACGGCGGCCAGACCGCGACCACGGTGTTCAACGGCGTGCGCGTCAACCCCGTGCAGTTCGGCTGGGAGAAGCCCATCAGCGACGTGATCTATTTCGCCACCGCCCTGCCGGGGGAATAGCGCATAGCCTTTAGCGCTTAGAAAAACCGGGGCGTGATGCATATCACGCCCCGGTCAGACTGTAGACAAACCCATACAGAGCAAGTCGGACTCGCATGGGGAGAGCGCGAGAGGGGACGGTAATCCCCTTTCGCGGTACAATCTGTGCAAAATGACCGGGGCGTGATGCATATCACGCCCCGGTTTCAGCTCTCCATCTGCTTGCCGAGAAACAGCGCCGCGGCCTGCGCGAGCTTGTACTCCACCTCGCCCGACGGCGCGCTGCCGCGCGGCGTGACAAAGAGCACGCTGCCCAGCACGTCGCCCTCGGCCAGGATCGGCGCGGCGACGGACAGGCAAAACCGCTCGTCCGCGGGGGAGACGGGCAGCGTACTGCCGCCGGTCAGCTGCCGGTAGATGCTGCGTCCGTCCATGATCTCTCCGAGCTGCGGGCTGATCGGCTTTTCCAGCAGCTCTTTTTTCGCGCCGCCCGCGACGGCGATGACGCTGTCCCGGTCGCAGACGGCCGCGATGCCGTCCGCGCTCTTGCGCAGGCTCTCACAGACCTGCGCGGCAAAATCCGTCAGCTCCCCGATGGGGGAGTATTTTTTGAAAATCAGCTCTCCGTCCCGGTCGGTGAAGATCTCCAGCGGGTCACCCTCGCGGATACGCATGGTGCGGCGGATCTCCTTGGGGATCACGACCCGGCCGAGATCGTCGATGCGCCGCACGATTCCGGTTGCCTTCATATGAAAAACCCTCCTGTATTTCTATCTGTTGTCTCAGATAGTATTTGCAGGAGGGTTTTTGTTATGCAAAAGGAGGGAATCGCGAAGAAGCCGCAAACGCTCTGCCGTGAGCATCGCGCAAAAGACGGAAGCCATCCTTTGCCGCCGGCGCTGCCGTCCGGCGGCAAATGCGACCGCTTCTTTGTATGCTTTCTCTGTGCGATGAGCCTTATGCGCTTATTCGCAGCGCGGATCCTCAATGCGGAGCCCTTTGAATGTGTCGCCATGCGATCGTGGCATCTGCTATAATATGGGCAGATCCCTGTCCAAAACCGTGACGGAGGAAGAAAGCATGAACGCATTGAACGAGAGGATTTCTGAGATCGGCGTGGTGCCGGTCATCAAGCTCAACCACCCGGAGCGCGACGCCGCAGGCCTCGCCAAGGCCCTCTGCGCGGGCGGCGTGCCCGTGGCGGAGGTCACCTTCCGCGCGCCCGGCGCGGACAGGGCTATCCGGCTTATGAAGGAGACCTGCCCCGACATGCTGGTCGGCGCGGGCACTGTGACGAATATCGAACAGATCGACAAGGTGATTGAGGCGGGCGGTCAGTTCATTGTAAGCCCCGGCTTTGATCCGGAGCTGGTTCAGTATGCCCAGGGAAAGAACATCCCCATCTTCCCCGGCTGCACCACCGCCAGCGAGTATCACCAGGCTTTGAAGTATGACCTGGAAGTGCTGAAGTTCTTCCCCGCCGAGCAGTCCGGCGGCCTTGCGAAGATCAAAGCCCTGTCCGCGCCTTTCCCCATGTTCAAGGTGATGCCCACCGGCGGTATCTCCCTGAAAAATCTGAAAGAGTATCTGTCCTGCCCGGTGATTGCGGCCTGCGGCGGCAGCTACATGGTCACCGCCGACCTGATCGACAACAACAAGTGGGACGAGATCACCGAGCTGTGCAAAAAGTCCCGTGAGATCGTCGAGGAAGCCAGAGCCTGACGGCTTCAACGAAAGCGAAACAATGGTTTCGCTTTCGTTGAGTTACTCACGTTTATCGCACTCGGCTTGCGGGGGACGCCTCGTTTGGTCGACGTGAGGACTCACATAGTTCGTCTCAGGGTGTTTTTGAGGCGGCGGAGCTGCCTCAAAAACGATTTCATTTACCTTCGGGGCAGAGAACAATGGCTGCCTGTAATCATCTAAAGATATTAGCATAAAGGAGAAATGCTGTTATGGAACTGAATCTGCGTCCGAGAGAAGAATGCAGGTTTGACGCCGTGAGCCTTGGCGAGATCATGCTGCGTCTCGACCCCGGCGAGGGGAGAATCCGCACCGCGCGCTCCTTCCGCGCCTGGGAGGGCGGCGGCGAGTATAACGTCATCCGCGGCCTGCACAAGTGCTTCAGTATGAACACCGCCGTCATCACCGCCTTTGCCGACAATGAAGTCGGCAAGCTGATGCGGGACTTCATCGAGCAGGGCGGCGTCAGCACCGAGCTCATTTACTGGAAGAAGACCGACGGCATCGGCCGCATCTGCCGCAACGGCATCAACTTCACCGAGCGGGGCTTCGGCATCCGGGGCGCCGTGGGCTGCTCCGACCGGGCCAACACCGCCATCTCCCAGGCTACCCCCGAGGACTTCGACTTTGACTATATCTTCGGCAGGCTGGGCGTGCGCTGGCTGCACACCGGCGGCATCTACGCGGCCCTCTCCGAGCAGAGCTGCGAGACCGTCATCGAGGCCTGCAAAATTGCGAAAAAGTATGGCACTGTGATCTCCTACGACCTCAACTACCGCCCCTCCATGTGGAGCGCCATCGGCGGGCTGGACAAAGCCCGGAAGGTCAACCGCGAGGTGGCAAAGTACGTCGACGTGATGATCGGCAACGAGGAGGACTTCACCGCCTGCCTGGGCTTTGAGATCGAGGGCAACGACGAAAACCTCAAGGAGCTGAACCTGGAGGGCTATAAGAAGATGATCGGCAGGGCCGCCGGGACCTACCCCAACTTCAAGGTGGTGGCCACCACGCTGCGCACCGTGCGCACCGCCACCGTCAACGACTGGAAGGCCATCTGCTGGGCAGACGGGGAGATCTACCAGTCCAGGGAGTATAACGGCCTGGAGATCATGGACCGCGTGGGCGGCGGGGACTCCTTTGCTTCCGGCCTGATCTACGGGCTGATGAACGCGGGCGACGCCGAGAAGGCCGTCAACTACGGCGCGGCCCACGGGGCGCTGGCCATGACCACCCCCGGCGACACCTCCATGGCTTCCCTCAATGAGGTGGAGGCTGTCATGGGCGGCGCGGGCGCAAGAGTAAAGAGGTGAGCGCATGAAGTCTTTTATGGATAAGGACTTCCTGCTTACTACCGAGACGGCGAAGCATCTGTTCCACGATTACGCCGAGCGGATGCCGCTGGTGGATTACCACTGCCACATCTCTCCCCGGGAGATCTATGAAAACCGCCGCTTCAACAACCTGACCGAGCTTTGGCTGGGCGGCAGGAATCCCGACGGCAGTTATTTCGGCGACCACTACAAGTGGCGCCTCATGCGTGCCAACGGCGTGAACGAGGACTACGTCACCGGCGAGAAGGATCCCTTCGAGCGTTATTTAAAATTCGTCGAGGCGCTGCAGATGGCCATCGGCAATCCCATGGTCCACTGGTGCGGCCTGGAGCTGCGGCAGTTCTTCGGCTTCACGAAGCCCCTGACGCCCGAGACTGCGAGGGAGGCCTGGGACTTCTGCAATGACAGGCTGCGCAATGACCCGCAGCTGACCGTCCGCGGCATCCTCGCCAGGGCGAGGGTCGCCATGATCGGCACCACCGACGATCCCATCGACTCCCTCGAGTGGCATGAAAAGATCGCGGCCGACCCCTCAATCACGGTCAGGGTCTGCCCCTCCTTCCGCCCGGACAGAGCCATCAACATCGCAAAGCCCGGCTTCGCCGAATATATCGGGAAGCTGGCCGCGAGCGTCGGCGGGGAAAAGCTTGCGACGGCCGACGAAGTGAAGGCCGCCCTCGTCGAGCGCCTGGCGTTTTTCGCGCAGACGGGCTGCCGCGCCAGCGACCACGGCCTGGAGTACATCCCCTTCCGACCGGCCTCCGACGAGGAGGTCAACGCGATCTATGCGCGCGTCATGGCCGGCGGGCGCGTGAGCCGCGAGGACGCGGAGAAGTACCAGACCGCGCTCCTGCTCTGCCTCGGCAGAGCCTATCACCGCCTCGGCATCGCCATGCAGCTGCACTACTCCTGCCTGCGGAACGTGAACACCCGCCTCTACCGACTCCTCGGCCCCGACACCGGCTTTGACACGATCGCCCAGAACGCCTGCGGCGGCGACATCGCGGCCCTCCTCGCCGCGCTGGACGAGACGGGCGAGTGCCCCAAGACCATCCTCTACTCTCTCAACCCCGCCGACAACGAGCTGCTCGGCAGCCTGATCGGCTGCTTCCAGTCCGACGAGATCCCCGGCAAGATCCAGCAGGGCTCCGCCTGGTGGTTCAACGACAGCAGATCCGGCATGGAGGCGCAGATGAAGTCTCTTGCCAATCTCGGCCTGCTCGGCAACTTTATCGGCATGCTCACCGACTCCCGCTCCTTCCTGAGCTATGCGCGGCACGACTACTTCCGCCGCATCTTCTGCAATCTGGTGGGCGGCTGGGTCGAAAACGGCGAGTATCCTAACGACGAAGCGGCGCTGCGGCGCATCGTCGAGGGCGTGAGCTACCGCAACGCCGCCCGCTACTTCAATCTCTGAAAAGGGAAAAGCATCAAAAACCCTCCCACAGCTCTGTCTGTCATCTCAGACAGCACCTGCGGGAGGGCTTTTCGTTATGCGACAATCATGATCGGAGAGGCGTGCTTTGCCGTCAGGGATCAGGCGTTCAGCAGCTCGGCGCAGACCTCGCCGAGGATCTTGATGCCGGTCTCGATCGCCTCGTCCGAGCTGTTGGAGTAGTTGATGCGGAAGGAGCTGACGTTGCGCTGGTATTCATAGAACGGGTCGCCCGGGCAGATGGCGACGCCTCTCTCGAGGGCCTTGCGGTAAAGCTCCACCGCCGCAATGCCGTCCGGCAGCGTGACCCACAGGAACATGCCGCCCTCGGTGGGCGTGAGCGTGCAGCCCTCGGGCAGGTACTTCCTGAGACAGGCGACCATGAGGTCGGACTTTGCCTTATACAGCACCTTGGTCTTCGCAATGTGCTCGTCGACGTCGTTGTCGGCGAGGTACTGGGCCAGAACCATCTGGCTGAAGATATTGGTGTGCAGGTCGGCGGTCGCCTTGTAGCCCAGAAGCTTTGCGCGCAGCTCCCTGTTCCGGACGCAGACCCAGCCGATGCGCATGCCGGGCGTGACGATCTTGGAGAAGGTACCGAGCATGCAGCACTGCTCGCCCAGCTCCCTGCCGAAGCTGTCGGTCGCGGTGCCGGCGAAGCGGAGCTCACGGTAGGGGTTGTCCTCCAGCAGCAGGACGTTGCTGTTTTTGAAGATCTCGACGACCCTGTCGTGCACCTGCTGGGAATAGCTCAGCCCGGTGGGGTTCTGGAAGTTCGGGATCAGGTAGGCGAACTTGGCGTCGGGGTTTTTGCGGATGGTCTCGGCCAGCGCATCGCAGTCGATGCCGTCAGGGTTCATGGTGACCGGCAGCACCACCGGGTCAAACACATGGAAGGACTGCAGGGCGACCAGATAGGTGGGGTCTTCCACAATGACCTTGTCGCCGGGGTCGATCATGGCGGCGCCGATCATGGCGAGCGCCTGCTGCGAGCCGTTGGTGACGATGATATCGTCGGCGCATACGTCGCTGACGCCCATGGTTTCGTAGCGCGCCGCGATCCATTTGCGCAGAGCGGGCCAGCCGGCGGTGGAGCTGTACTGGAGCGCGGTGACGCCGTTTTCCTCCAGGACCTTTTTCGTGGCGGCCTCCATCTCGGGGATCGGGAAGGATACCGGGTTCGGCAGGCCGCCGGCGAAGGATATGATGTCGGGAGAAGCGGCTGCGGCCAGAATGGAAGCGGTGAATTCGCCCTGGAAATCCGGTTTTGTGATTCTTTCAGACAGCTTAATTTGCATAAATATCACTCCTCATACGGTATCGTTTCAAGCCTCTGCCGGTCGGCATGCAAAGGGATTGTATGCAATTTTATCAAATCGTTCCGGAATTGTCCATTGTCAAAAAAGAGTTTTCTTGGGGGCGGAAGAGAGCTTAAACTGGAAAAATATACAGAAATGCGGGCAGACGGGCGCATTTGGGAACGGAGGGAAGACGGCACGGGGAAAAACACTTGACTTGGAGCGGGCGAAAGGGTTTAATAGGCAGGAAAACAGAGACCGGCCGCAGGGCGCGGCGCAGGGCGCGCGGGGCCGGGAGGAAAACCGGGAAGGACGGGCGGCTCGGATCAGCGCGCAGCCGCAGGAGACAGAAAGGACGGGAATCAAAAGTGACGTATCGCGAAGTGCTGGAAAACGCGAGGAAAACGATCCTCAACTGCAAGGCCTGCCCCGAATGCAACGGGCTCGGCTGCGGCAACACCCTGCCCGGCCCGGGCTCGAAGGCCCCGGGGAACGGCGCGCACGACAACTGGGCCGCCTGGAAGAGCATACGCCTGAATTTTGACACCTTCGTGGAGGACGGCCCGGTGGACACCGGATGCACGCTCTTCGGCAGACGCTTTGCGCTGCCGCTGATGAGCGGGCCGATCGGCTCCATGACCCAGTACAGCAGAGAAGACGTGACCGTGGCCTTCAACGACGGCGTGATGGAGGCCGCCGCCGCAACCGGCACGATCGACTGCTTCGGCGACGGCGTAGTGCCGGCGGTGCTGCCCGGCGCGCTCGAATCCATGGCGAGGCACAGGGCCGCCGCCATCCCGGTGTTCAATCCCATGCCGAATGTCAGCATCATGAAAAAGATGGACCTGTTTGAGGACAATGATGCTCTGGCGATGTGCGTGGTGGTGGACAGCGCGGGCTTGAGCCACTGGAAGCACGTCGGCGACCAGCCCGGAACGAAAACCGTTTCGGATCTGAGACAGCTGCGGGCGCACACAAAGAAGCCCTTTCTCGTGAAAGGCATCATGACGGCCAGGGGCGCCCTGCAGGCCCTGGAGGCCGGGGCAGACGGCATCATCGTGTCAAACCACGGCGGGCGTGCGCTCGCCGACGTGCCGGGCACGGCCGAGGTGCTGCCGAAGATCGCAGCGGCGGTCAGGGGACAGGCGGCAGTCATCGTGGACGGCGGCATCCGCCACGGCGTCGACATGGTCAAGGCGCTCGCCCTCGGGGCGGACGCCGTCCTGATCTGCAGACCCTTTGCCGTGGCCTGGTTCGGCGGCGGCGCCGAGGGCGTGAAGATCTACATCGAGCAGCTGAAACGGGAGTTTTCGGAGGCCATGTATATGGTCGGGGCGCGAAAGACCGACGACCTGAACCCGGACATGCTGCGGATCAAAACCTGAAAAAGAACGAGGGTTTTCCTCGTTCTTTTCAGACTGCAGACAAACGCCATATTGTCATCCTGAGCGGAGCGCAGCGGAGTCGAAGGATCTCAAAACGTTCGTCATCTGAACGGAAAAAGAGATCCTTCGTCACTTCGTTCCTCAGGATGACAGGCCCGGTATTGCTCGTGCGAACTTTATCTGCACATAAAAAAGAACGAGGGGCTATCCCCTCGTTCTCAAGCTGTCGACAAAGTGTCGACAGCTTGAAAAGCAAAAATGGGAACTTCCGAAAAAGTTCCCATTTTTGCACAGATTGTACCGCGAAAGGGGATTTGTCAAACTTCGGCAGCATGGGTTTGTTTACAGTCTGAAAAGAACGAGGGGCTATCCCCTCGTTCTTTTTTGTTGACACACAGGTGGGCGGATACGGCCTGAGCCCGCTGCGGGCCCTTATACGCACTTGACGGCGTCCTGATAAAAGGCGTCCAGCTCCTCCTGCGTGTCGAAAACGGCCAGGAACAGCTGATTGCCCATCGCCTCGGCCAGCGCCTCCGGCAGGCGCTCCATCATGCGCATGTTCTCCGCATAGCGCTCGGCCAGCTCCTCATGGCTGTAGCGGAAGTGCTTGCCGTCCCGCCGGCCGACGCAGGCGCAGAAGCGGTGCTCGCCCACGGGCATCTGCGAGCGGTCGAAGGCGACCATGTCCGCCCAGATCTTGTAGACGTTGGTGCTGTGGGCGAAGTTGATCATGTCCGGCGTATAGCCGCCGCTGGGGCGCATGTTGACCTCCAGCGCGACAAGCTGCCCCTTTTTGCCGATGTGCTGATCGCGCTTGAGGCGGAAAAACTCGAAATGCACGAAGCGGCTCGTCACGCCGAAGCTCTTCGCCGCGGCACGGCCGAAGGCGCGGGTATCCTCCGGCAGCTCCTTGAGGATGTGGTAGAGGGAGTTGTCGTGGTTGTTGACGATGTCCATGATCGCGATGCCGGTGATGTTGCCCGTTTCAAACAGAGGCTCGCCGCGGGAATCGAAGATGGCGTCGTAGGAGTTGATCTGCCCGTCGATGAACTCCTCCATGATATAGGGGAAGCGGCCGTCGCGCTCGGCGAGGAAGGCGGCGAGCTGTTCGTCGTTTTCCAGCTTGTAGGTGGCCGCGGCGCCCACGCCGTTGTCCGGCTTTACGATGACCGGCCAGCCGACCTCGTCGATAAAGGCGCGGCAGCCCGCCTCGTCGCCGACCATGTGGAAGCGCGCGGTGGGGATCCCGGCGCGGCGGTAGTATTCCTTCATGCCGGACTTGTACTTGATGCGCGGCACGTCCTCCACGCGAAAGCCGCCGGGGATGTTGAAATCGCTGCGCAGATGGGCGTCCTGCTCCAGCCAGTACTCGTTGTTCGACTCCAGGAAGTCGATGCGGCCGTATTTGAAGATGAAGAAAGCCACGGCACGGTAGACCTGGTCGTAGTCCTCGAGCGAGGAGACCCAGTAATACTCCGTCAGGCTGCTCTTGAGCTCAAAGCTCAGCTCGTGATAGGGCTGGTCGCCGATGCCGAGGACGTTGACGCCGTCGCAGCGCAGCTCGTGACAGAACTGCCAGTAGTTCACCGGGAAGTTGGGGGAGATGAAAATGACGTTTTTCATAGAGAGCCCTTCTTTCTATTTCAGGAGTTCCGGCACGAAGTAGCCCACCTGCTTGAACCACCACGGCCAGTCGTGCGATACGTCGTAGCCCCAGTAGTCCACCCAGGCGGGGATGCCCTTCTCGACGAGGACACGGTGCAGCGTACGGGTGTAGTCCGTCAGCTCCCAGGGACCCTGCCCGACGCAGATCACGGCGCGATGCCTGCGGTAGAGCGTGAGATAGGGGTGGTCGAAGGGCATGTTGGACAGATAGTTCACCGGCGAGTTGAGATAGACGGCGTCGTCCATATAGCCGCCGAAGCCGTAGCTCGCCTCGTACACGCCGCTGAGCGCCAGCAGCTCGTCGAAGAGCTCCGGAAAACGGAAATAGAGGTTGGCGGCATGCATGGCGCCGAGGGAGCAGCCGAAGGCCATCACGCCCGGATCGACCTGCCAGCCGTAGCCGCGGCAGAAGCTGCGGATATAGGGCACGACCTCGTCTGTCAGATAGCGGATCCAGGCCTCGTGGCGGCGGATGCGCCCGTAGGGGTCGCCGCCGGCGTCCGACCAGGTCTCCGCGTCTATCGTGTCCACGGAAAACACCGTGGCCTGCCCCGATTCGAGGAAGGGCGCCCAGGCGTCGATCATGCCGAAGTTTTCAAAATCGAAAAAGCGGCCGTCCTGGCAGGGGATGTACAGGACCGGCTTGCCGCCGCGGCCGTATACCTTGATCTCCATCTCCCGGCCCAGCGCCGGGCTGTACCATTTCTCGTAATACATATCCATGGCTCATTCCTCCAGTTCGTAGAGCAGCGCGGGCAGGAAGAAGGGGATCTGCTTTTCCCAGCTCGCCTCGCAGTGCCGCCCGCCGGGGACGATGCGCGCCGTCAGGCGGACGCCCCGCTCCAGCAGGAGCCCCGCGAAGCGGCGGAAGCTCCGCGCCGTGCTGCGCCGGCCCAGCTCCTCCTCGCCCATGTCCATATAGAGTACGGTGTCCGCGCCGAAGTCCGCCGCGCGGAGCAGGGCCTCCAGCTTTTTCGGTCCGAAGTCCAGCGCGGGGGACAGGGCCGCCGCGCGGGAAAAGACGGCGTTGAAGCCGCTGAGCGCGTAGAGGCTCATCAGCCCGCCCATGGAGCTGCCGGCGATGAAGGTATGTCTCCGGTCCGGCAGCGTCGGATACAGGCGGTCGATCTCGGGCTTGAAGCTGCGGATCAGCCAGTCCATCGTGAGTCCACCGCGCCCTTCGACCTTCCCGAAACCGCGGGCGTTGAAGGAATACGGCGCATATTCCGAGATGCGGCCGTTGTCCGGGTCGTGATTGCACTCCACCGCCGCCACGATCAGCGGCGTTTCGTGCGCGTCCAGATACTCGCCCATGCCCCAGCTTTTCCCGTAGGTCGCGTGCTCATCGAAAAACACGTTGTGCCCGTCGAACATATACAGCACCGGAAAGCGCAGCGCCGGATCGCGCTCCAGCGCCTGCGGCAGATAGACATAGGCCCGGCGCGGCTCTTCGCCGGTCAGCTCCGGCAGTGTGACATCCCAAACCTCGACCATGCGAAGCCTCCGTTTTTGTCAGTATAATAATGCAGTTTAACACGGGGAGACACAAATTGCAACGGCGGATCTCCCGGGAAGGGGTGCGGCCTCTCCGCAGCGCGCCGCTGTCGGGACAGAGGATGACGTTAAAGCAGGGCTGTGAAAAAAGTCTGTACCATCCGGTGGGGCCGACGCCCTCGGCGGCCCGTGGGATGCAGGAAAACAGGAATAGAAATCTCCGACGAAAACGGTCAGTAATTGCCGTATTCGCCGGAGATTCTTGTTATGATTGCCTTTTCTCTGCCGGGACGTCCGTGGGCCGTCCCCTACAAGTCGCCGTTCCTGCTGCTTGCTGGAATCCCGACTTTCTTCACAGTTCCCTTTTCAGCCCGGAACAGGGCTTTCACATGATGGAAAGGAAAGCCGGGATTACGCGCCAAACGCGATCACTTCAACCGGTAGCCCGCCTCGTGGAGTCTGGCGACGATGGCCTCCATGACCTGCTGGACCTCCTCGCCGGTGAGGGTGCGGTCCGGGTGGGAGAAGAAGAGGCGCACGCTGATGGACTTGCCCTGCGCGTCGGCGAAGGTGCTGACCACGGCGAGCTTCTGCAGCAGCGGGCTGCCCACCGCTTCGACCGCCTTCGCGATCGGCTCGTAGCGGTCGCAGAGCACGGTCAGGTCCTGCTCCATGCCGGGATAGCGGGAGGGGACGCGATAGATGAAGTCGCCCATCGGCACGGCCGTGAGCAGATCCATATCCACCTCGGCGTAGACCACCTGCGCCTTCTCGTCGAGCTTTGCGAGCACCGAGGGGTGCAGCATGCCCAGATAGCCGATCTGCTGCCCGTCCGCGAGCAGGGCGTTGAGGTTTTTGGGATGCTGCCAGCTCTCGCAAGCCTCCAGCGCCGAGAAGGAGAGCTGCCTGCGGCGGAGCGTGTCGACAAGCTCACAGAGCGCGTCGCGCAGACGCATGTACAGCGCCTCCGCGCCCTGGACGCGGCTGTAGAGCGTGATGCCGAGCATCCTGTGCTCGCGCGCCAGATTCTTTTCGTCCACGCCGTCCACGGTGCGGCCGACTTCAAAGATGCCGAAGGCGTCCGCGTAGCCCAGATTGGCCTTGATCTGACACAGCTGCGTGGGGATCATGGAGCGGCGCAGCAGCTCCGCGTTCGGGTTGGACGCGCCGAGGATGCGCAGGTTCGGCACGGTCTCCATGCCCAGCGCCTTCATCTCCTCCGCGTACTGCCAGATGTAGGAATGCACCTCGTGGAGGGAGTAGCGGTTCACCAGCAGGTCCTTGACGCTGTCCTCCAGCGTTTTTTCCTCGCTCGGGCGCACGGGGTAGAGCGGCGCCTCGGTCGTGTGCACGTCAAAGTTGTCGTAGCCGTAGATACGGGTGATCTCCTCGATGATATCGGCCTTGATGGTCACGTCCTTGGTGGCGCGCCAGGAGGGCACGGTCACGTGGTAGCGCCCGGCGTCGGCGTCCACAAGGAAGCCGAGGGCGCGCAGCGGACGCACGATATCCTCGTCGCCGATGGAGATGCCGGCGTAGCGGTCCACAAAGTGCTTGTCGAAATCAAGCGTGATCTGCGGATAGCGGCGGGCGTATTCGTCCGTCAGGGAGGAGACGACCTTCACGCCGCCGTCGATGCGCTGCAGCAGCCAGAGGAAGCGGGCGATGGCGGGCACGGTCATCTCGGGGTCGAGGCTCTTTTCGTAGCGCGCGGAGGCGTCGGTGCGGTGGCCGAGGCGTACCGAGGACTTGCGGATGGAGGCCGCGTCGAAGTTGGCGGACTCCAGCGTCAGGCGGGAGGTGTCGGCGACGATCTCGCTGTCCAGACCGCCCATGATGCCCGCGATGGCCACGGGCTGGTCCCCGTTGCAGATCATCAGGGTCTCGGGGTCGATGTTCCGCTGCGCGCCGTCGAGGGTCTGGAAGCTGAAAGGCGTGTCGAAGCGGCGGATGCGGATGCTCTCCACCTTGCGGCTGTCAAAGGCGTGCATGGGCTGGCCGACCTCCAGCATCAGGTAGTTGGTGAGATCCGCCAGCAGGTTGATCGCGCGCATACCGCAGTAGTAGAGGCGGATGCGGATCGCCACGGGGCTCACGTTTTTGGTGATGCCCTCCACGGCGAGGCAGGAATAGCGCAGGCACCGGGGATCCTCGATCTTCAGATCCAGCGCGGGCAGCGCGTCGTACACGGAGAGGTCGGCGAGGGTCAGGGGCTTGAGCGGGCGGCCGGTCAGGGCGGAAAACTCGCGCGCGATGCCGTAGTGGCCCCAGAGGTCGGGCCGGTTGGTCAGGGATTTGTTGTCCACCTCGAAGACGATGTCCTCGATGGGCCACAGCTCCTTGATATCCGTCCCGTTGGGCACGGAGGGATCGACCTCCATGATGCCGCTGTTGTCGTCGCTGATGCCGAGCTCTTTCTCCGAGCAGCACATGCCGAAGGACATCTGCCCGGCCAGAGGGCGGGGCGCGATGTCCAGGCCCGCCACGTGCGCGCCGACTTTGGCAAAGCAGGTCTTCATCCCCACGCGCACGTTCGGCGCGCCGCAGACCACGTCCACCGGGGCGTCCCCGCCGCAGTCCACCTTCAGCAGGTGCAGCTTGGCGGAGGAGGGGTGAGCCTCCACGGATTTGATCTCAGCGACCACGACGCCGCTGAGCTCGCTGCCCTTGAGCGCGATATCGTTTTCCACCTCGGCGGTGGACAGAGAAAAGCGATGGATCAGATCCAGCCGCGCCTGCCGGTCGTAATCGGACAGATCGACATATTCGGCGATCCAGTTCATAGATATAAACATAGCTTTCAGCCTCCAAGCATTTCAGTCTTCCTTCAGCAGCGCGGGATGCTCAGTTTTCCCCGGTGAACTGATCCAGCCGGTTGAGCAGGCCGCTGTTGAAATCGCGCAGGTCGGCGATGCCGTATTTCATCATGGCCAGACGGGTCAGGCCCAGGCCGAAGGCAAACCCGGTGTACTGTTCCGGGTCGATGCCGCCCTCGCGCAGCACGTTCGGGTGGATCATGCCGCAGGGGCACAGCTCCAGCCAGCCGGAGTGCTTGCAGGAGGCGCAGCCGGAGCCGCCGCAGATGAGGCAGTTGATGTCCAGCTCGAAGCCCGGCTCGACAAAGGGGAAGAAGCCGGGGCGCAGCCGCACCTTGATATCCCGCCGGAAGACCTCGCTGAGCATGGTCTTCATGAAGAAGATCAGGTTGGAGATGGAGATGTCCCTGCCCACCATCACGCCCTCCATCTGGAAGAAGGTGTTCTCGTGGCAGGCGTCGGTGCTCTCATTGCGGAAGCAGCGGCCGGGGAACACGGCCTTGATCGGCTCGCCCTTCTCGATGAGCCGCGGGCCGTACTTGCGGTAGATCGCGTTCTGGGCGGCGGAGGTCTGGGTCTTGAGGAGCTGGCCGTTGTCGAGATAGTAGGTGTCCTGCATGTCGCGGGCGGGGTGGAACTTCGGGATGTTCAGGGACTCGAAGCACTCGTAGTCCGTGACCACCTCGCTGTAGTCCTCCAGCGTAAAGCCCATCGAGCGGAACACGTTCTCGCACTGGCGCTGCACCAGCGTGATCGGGTGATAGGAGCCGCGGCGGAACACCGGCGGCATCGAGACGTCGAAGGTCGGCACGGCGTCGAGCTCGCGCTGCAGATCCTCCTGCCGGATGCTCTCCATGCGCATGGCCAGCTGCTCGGAGATCTCCCGCTTCAGGTCGTTCACTTCCCGACCGAAGGAGCGCTTCGCCTCCTCGGACAGACCGCCGAGGTTTTTCAGCAGCGCGGTCACCTGCCCCTTTTTGCCGAGAAACGCGACGCGCAGATCCTCCAGCTCGCGCTGGCTCTGGATCTCCTTCAGCTTATCGAGAAAGCCCGCCCTGAGATCCCGGATTTCTTCATTCATATCGACAACCTCCAACACCAGAAGATTTAAGAAACGCAAGGACTTTGCTCCGGGGCGCCGGAACCGTGTCCGGGCCGGAAAACAAACATGAAAATTTTATCATGCGAGGGCAAGGATGTCAATAATTGCGGGGCGTCTTGCGGGAAGGAACCTGAGCCCGGCGGCAGGCACGCCGGACGTCAGAAGAAGTTCACGCCGCTCCGTTTCCGTCAGGCATGACGAAAACTGCGCTATGTTCCCTCTTTCTTCCTCACTCAAAGCAAAGCAAGCCGCTTTGCTTTGAAAAGGAGGAGCAGCGGAATGAATGAGCCCTCACCGCGCCGTCCGCGGATTGGCTTCGCTTACGCTCGCGCCGCTGCCCGGGCAGCAAACCGAGATCGGGCTGTCGAGGACGCCAGCCCCTACGGCAGAAAAGTCGGTTTGTGCTTCGTAGGGGACGGCGTCCTCGACGTCCCGTTTTTTTCGCCCGGCGAGCCAGCGGTCGCACGTGCGGGAGAAAACGCGCGAGTCATACGATGTTGGCCGGGGTAATGGCCATGTAGAATCTTAGGGCGACGGTAGAGGTCAGCGACTTGCCCGTTTCCGCGAGGGGTCAAGGGGGAGATTGTGTCAAAAGTGAGGCTAAATCTTCCCCGTATGGATTAAAACTGGTATAATATAGCCATCCAATTAGAGGTGGTGCG
>CACYXC010000010.1 GCA_902778285.1 Oscillospiraceae bacterium
TGATTTCCGGGTTCACTCTATTCCCGGAACTTATTCTTGCAAGAATTCTCCAATCTGGAACTTACTTTTGCAAACTGGAACTTCGCTTTGCAATTGAGCATTCAAAGAATCATTCGCTGCCGAACATATCGTTTGGCAGCGAAATCAATCGAATCCTTGATTGATTTCGCGATCCGATGATCATTATCGTTGAAAAAGACGCGCCATTCTGTTACAATACGCAGGTAGTTTCGATCTGGAGAGGTTCAATGAAAAAAAGCGATTTCTATTTTGATCTGCCCGAGGAGCTGATCGCCCAGACGCCCATTGCCGAGCGCGATCATTCTCGCCTGCTGCACGTGGATAAGAAGACCGGCGCGCTGGAGCATCGGCATTTTTATGACCTGCCCTCGTATCTGCGCGAGGGCGACTGCCTGGTGCTCAACGATTCGCGCGTGCTGCCCGCGCGCCTGATCGGCTCGCGGCGGAGCGGCGGCAGCGTGGAGCTGGTGCTGTTGCGCGACTTGGGCGAGGGGCGTTGGGAGTGCCTCAGCCGACCCGGCCGCAAGACAAAGCCCGGCACGGAGCTGAGCTTCGGCGGCGGGGAGCTGACGGCCACGGTCGAGTCTGTCGCCGAGGGCGGCAACCGTATCGTACGTTTTCACTATGAGGGAATCTTCCTCGAGGTGCTCGAGCGCCTGGGCAAGATGCCGCTGCCCCCTTATATCAAGGAGGAGCTGCAGGACGCCGAGCGCTATCAGACCGTCTACTCCCGCGAGATCGGCAGCGCCGCCGCGCCGACCGCCGGTCTGCACTTCACCAGGGAGCTCCTGGATGAGATCGAGGCCAAAGGCGTGAAGGTCTGTTATGTGACGCTTCATGTCGGCCTCGGCACCTTCCGGCCCGTCAAGGAGGACGAGATCGAGGACCACGCCATGCACGCCGAGTTCTGCATCGTCCCGGAGCGCACGGCGCGGATCGTGACCGAGACAAAGAAAGCCGGCGGCCGCGTGATCGCGGTGGGGACTACCTCCTGCCGCACGCTTGAGAGCTTTGCCAACGCGGACGGTACGCTGGAGCCGAAGTCCGGCTGGACGAATATCTTCATCTATCCCGGCTATCGTTTCAAGTGCATCGACGCCCTCGTGACCAATTTCCACCTGCCGGAGAGCACGCTAATCATGCTGGTCTCCGCGCTGGCCGGCAGAGAGAACGTTCTGCACGCATACGAGGTCGCCGTGCAGGAACGCTACCGCTTTTTCAGCTTCGGCGACGCCTGCTTTTTTGAATAGGGGAAAAGAAACTGCCAATGGGAAAATACACACTGATAAAACAGGAAGAGGGCCGCGCGCGCCGCGGCCGGCTCGAGACGCCGCACGGCACCGTGCAGACCCCGGTCTTTATGAACGTCGGCACGCAGGGCGCCATCAAGGGCGCTCTGTCGGCGCGCGATCTGAAGGAGATCGGCTGTCAGGTCGAGCTGTCCAACACCTACCACCTGCACGTGCGCCCGGGCGATACGCTGATCAAGGAGCTGGGCGGCCTGCACAGGTTCATGACCTGGGACGGGCCCATCCTCACCGACAGCGGCGGCTTCCAGATCTTCTCCCTGGCGCAGCTGCGCAGGATCACGGAGGAGGGCGTGAAGTTCAACTCCCACGTGGACGGGCGGCACATCTTTATGGGTCCGGAGGAGAGCATGCGCATTCAGGCCAATCTCGGCTCCGACATCGCCATGGCCTTCGACGAATGCGTCAAGATCCCCTCGCCCTATGACTATGTCAAGCGCTCCTGCGAGCGCACCTACCGCTGGCTGGAGCGCTGCAAAACGGCGCTCGCGGCGTACAACGGCGAGGACGACGCGGTCAATCCCGGGCAGATGCTCTTCGGCATCAACCAGGGCGCGGTCTTTCACGATCTGCGCATCGAGCACATGAAGCAGATCGCGCAGCTGGAGCTGCCGGGCTACGCCATCGGCGGCCTCGCGGTGGGGGAGACGCATCAGGAGATGTACGACACCATCGAGGCGGTCGAGGAGCACATGCCAAAGGAACGACCCCGCTATCTGATGGGCGTCGGTACCCCGGGGAACATCATCGAGGGCGTCTGGCGCGGCGTGGATTTCTTCGACTGCGTCATGCCCGCGCGAAACGGCCGGCACGGACATCTCTTCACCTGGGGCGGGATCATCAATATCAAGAACGAGAAGTACGCCAAAGACGAGCAACCCATCGACCCCGTCTGTGATTGCCCTGTCTGCCGCCGTTATTCCCGCGCTTACCTGCGCCATCTCTTCAAGGCGGAGGAGATGCTGGCGATGCGTCTGGCCGTGGCGCACAATCTTTACTTTTACAACAGCCTGACCGCGCGCATCCGCGAGAGCCTCGATGCCGGGACATTCGCCGCATTTCGGAATGATTTTACAGAAATTTTGGACAAACGAATCTAAGCATCTTGCATTTGTTTCGTAGAGAGGCTATAATACAACTACTTTGAGTTTTGGAGGTATTCCCTGTATGTTTTTCTTCCTTGAGGCTGCTGTTCCTTCTGCCGCTGCAGGCGGCGGTTCCATGATTATCATGCTGGTCGCGATGTTCGCGATCTTCTACTTCATGATCATTCGCCCGGAGAACAAGAAGAAGAAAAAGACCGAGGAGATGCGCAACTCCCTGGCCCTTGGCGACGAGATCACTACCATCGGCGGTATCATGGGCAAGATCGTCCAGATCACCGAGGACACCATCACCTTTGAGACCGGCGAGGACCGCGTCCGTCTGCAGACCAAGAAGTGGGCTATTTCCACCACGGCCAAGATGGAGGCCGCGGAAGAGGCCGCCAAGACGAAAAAAGGCAAATAAAGCGCAATACAAGCCGGCATGATTCACCCCCGACGGAAATAAGATGTAACATCTTATCTGTCGGGGGTGTTGCTTTGTCTGTTCAAAGCGTCATTGAAAAAGGCAGCCTGCGTTTGTTCCTGCGCGCCATGCTCGTCTGGATCGCCTCAGCCGTAACATTGTGTTTTCTCGCAGCCTGTGTGATCCGTGCGCACGGCGTCAGCTCCGCCGCGTTCGGTTATGTCAGTTCCGCGCTGAGTTTCCTGTGTGCGATGCTGGCCGGGGCAGTCGGGTCGGGAGGGGAGAAGCGTATGGCGTCCGGGCTGCTGTGCGGAGCGGGACTGAGTCTCATGCTGCTTACGGCGGGCTTTTTGATCGCCGGGAAGGGTATGGATCCGTCAGGTATCCTGAGCGTGCTGAGCTTTACCATGACCGGCTGCCTGGCGGGAGCCATCCTGCTCGGCGGAAGAAAAAGAGAAACAAAACGAGGCGATTTTCGAAGGAAAAAGAAACAAAAAGGAAAAGGTTAACATAATATTAATTTAGTGATTATTTCAAAATGCTTTGTTCTCTACAAGATATGGAATATTTTGATGTACCAGGTGCGTTTTGACACAAGCTCTTGTGATTTTGCTTGAATGTGGTTGACATAAACAAAAAAATAAACTGAAAAAATACGAAAAAAGGACTTGATTAGTTTGCTATTTTGTAATATATTGTTACCAGAACGCAGTTATGTAAAGTGTATTTCCCTTGACAAAGATTACATAACGATTTCAAAATGAGAAGAGAACGGACGAGACGACGGGGAGTGGATCCCTGTAAAAGCCACAGGCTGTTCCTTCTGCTGTTCTTTCTCTTTGGAGCGCTTTTGCTTCGTTTCTGGCCGCCGATGCGCGATATGACAGGCGGTGCGGAAAAGCTTCTGCCCTGCGTGCTGCTGCTTCCGGCCCTGCTGGGCGGCAGCCCATGCGGGCTCTGGCTGATACCCACTGCAGCGCTGTGGCTCGGCGCATCCGCCATGCTGCAGCTGTCGGCGGCCGGGCGTTTTTCGGAGCTTGTTCCGGAGATCGTACCGCTGCTTTTCGTGACGCCGCTGTTTTTCCTGACGGGGGTCTGCGGCATGCGCCTGTCGGAGGAATGTCTGTCCGCTCTCACCCGCGGCGAGCCCGTGCGGCGAAGAACGCTGATCCTCGGACAGAGCGCGCTGTGGGGCACCGCGTTCGCCGCCGGAGCTTTCACATATTACCTGCTTTCCCGGTAAAGAGATAAAGGAGGGGATTGTTTGCAAAACTCGGAGATCATCGAGCGTTTTGAACATTATCTGAAGGATGAGAAAAACGTTTCGGCAAACACCCTGAGCTCGTATATGCGAGATATCCGCCAGCTTGCGGCGTATCTCGACACGCACACGGAGACGGATATCGTTTCCGCGGACGCGGAGACGCTCGGCGATTATGTGCTCTGGCAGAGAGAGTCCGGCAAATCCGTCGCGACGGTCTCGCGCAGCATCGCCTCCATGAAGAGCCTGTACTCTTATCTGTTCATTCAGCAGATCATCACGGCAAACCCCGCTACCAAGCTGGTGACGGACAGGAACACGGAGCGGCTTCCACAGATCCTGACCAGCAGGGAAGTGGAGCTGCTGCTCGAGCAGCCCCGCTGTGTCGACGCCAAAGGCTACCGCGACCGCGCCATGCTGGAGCTGCTGTACGCCACGGGCATGCGCGTGACGGAGCTGATCGATCTCGATATCGGCGATGTGAATCTCGGCGCGGGGGTGGTCCGCTGCCACAGCCGCAACAAGGAACGCGTGATCCCCATGTATCCGGCTGCCATCAAGGCACTGGAGGACTACATCACGCTGGTGCGGCCGCAGATGATCGCCGTGCCGGACGAGCCCTCGCTCTTCGTCAACATCAGCGGCGACAGGATGTCCCGTCAGGGCTTCTGGAAGATCATCAAGTATTATCAGAAGAAGGCCAACATCGAAAAAGACATCACGCCTCACACGCTGCGCCATTCCTTCGCCGCGCACCTGCTGGAGAACGGCGCCGATATCCACGCGATCCAGGAGATGCTGGGCCATGCGGACATCTCCTCTACCCAGGTGTATTCGCATCTTGTAAAAAAACAGCTCAAGGACGTATACAACAAGGCCCACCCCAGAGCCTGAAACAAGGACCATCAAAAACCGGCGCTCTCTGGGCGCCGGTATGTTACTAAAGCGGGTTCATGAATGATGCTTTTTCCCGCTGTTTCCACCCAACGACAGTGGGATAATAACGCAATATGGATGAGATTCATTTTGAAATCGAAAGAAAGTACCTGATCCGCATGCCGGATCGCGCATGGCTCGAAAAGGAAGCCGAGGGGACGGAGATCACACAGACCTACCTGCTCTCCCCGCCGGGTACGACGGAGCGCGTGCGCAGGCGCGGCAGAGACGGCGTATATGTCTGCACGCACACGACCAAGACGAAGCTCTCCGATCTGCGGCGCATCGAAGAAGAAGAGGAGATCACGGAGGAGGAGTACGGGCGCCTGCTGCTGCGCGCAGACCCCGAGCGCCGCGTGATCCGAAAGACACGCTGGTGCTTCCGATACGAGGGGCAGCTGTTTGAGCTGGACGTATTCCCGTTCTGGGATGACCGCGCGTATCTGGAGATCGAGCTTCGCGACGAGAGCCAGAAGGTGTCCCTGCCACCCGATCTGACGATCATCCGGGAAGTTACGGAGGATCCGCGCTATACGAACGCGGCTCTCTCCGTAAAGATCCCTTACGACGATATTGGAAAGGAAAAATGACATGAAGAACAAACTTGCGATCCTGCTCTGCCTGGTCCTATGTCTGTCGCTCTGTGCCTGCGGAAGGCTTGACCGGCTGAAGGAAGTGGAGCTGCCGCCGCTGCCCACCGTGACCATACGCCCCGAGGCGCCGGAGCCGACGGAGGCGCAGCCCGCCGAAACCGCGAGCGCTGCCCCCGCCCCTGCGGGCGATACGGAGGATATGACGCTTCCCGTGATCGTCAGCTTTCAGAAGACGGAGCTGGTGGAGACCGATCCCGCGGCGCACGAGCAGAAGATCCTGACTTTTTCCTATGTGACGCCCCGCGTGACGATCCCCGGACGGGAAGAGGCGGCGGAGAAGATCAACGAGTATATCGGCATGCTCGACGAGACCTATTATACCGGCAACGACTACGGCGACGGCCCCTCCTCCGGTTATAACGGGATGCTCGAAATGGCGGAGGACAACTTTACCTACGCCTATGAGAGCGGCGCGGACCTGCCGCTGGAGTTCGAGAGCGTCCGGGATGCGCGGATCTCCCGCGCCGACGGCCGCGTGCTTACCCTGAACCTGGGTACCTCCACCTATTCCGGCGGCGCCCACGGTTTTTACGTGAGCCGCGCCTATGTCTTCGATACGAAGACCGGGGACCTGGTGACATTTGAGCAGCTGAGTCCGGACGTATCCGGGCTGCGCGCCTATCTCGTAGAGCGAATGGTCGAGATGGCGAAGACAGACCCGGAGTTGGCGGCCGCTATCGACGGCTTTGTGGAGGAGGCCAACCGGGCGGCGAGCTTCGGCGCGCTGCTGCGCGACGGCTCGTGGTATCTGGATGAGCGCGGACTGGTCGTATTCTCCGATCTGTACGAGATCTCCTCCTATGCCGCCGGGATGCAGAGCTTTGTGTTCCCCTACGAAGAACTCGGCGGACTGATCGATCTCAAATGGTTCCCCGACTTGAAAAACAGCAGCGGCACATTCAGCATCCAGTCCATGGACAGCGTACAGGACGGCAGCTTCCCGATCCTCGATATGCTGACGCTGGATGAGGGCATGACGCAGATCTGCCTGTACAGCGGCGAGCGCGCCTATGACGTGACGCTCTCTCGCGCGGCCTACTATGAGGACATCGGCAGCTTCTATCTGTCAGACCCGCTCTGGTACTGCTCCTGTATGGAGAACAGCGGTCTGCAGATCTCGACCGACATCCCCGACGGCTACCCCAATCTCGCTCTGAGCTACCGCGGTGACAACGGCGTCGTCCACCGCTGCCTGATCAGCCAGAGCGGAGTGGACGGACAACCCCTGCTGCTGGAAGAGGGCGTCAGCTTCGTGGGCTGAGTAGGCCGGAGTCATATAGCCGGGCGGTATTGGGATACCGCCCGGATTTTATGCAAAAGGCAGAAATTTCATGCGAAAAATTGTTGACATTGCAGGTCTTCCGTGGTATCTTATTAAAGCCGCATTGAAAGGGTATGGAAGAAAGCTCCGGCTTCACCCCCAGAGCGAGTCCTGTAAAGAGGGAGGAAATCATTTATGAAGCATGCTGTTATCGTGACCGGCGGCAAGCAGTACCGCGTGGCCGAGGGTGATGTGATCTTCGTCGAGAAGCTCGACGTCGCTGCCGGCGAGTCCGTCAAGTTCGATCAGGTCCTGGCCGTTGTCGACGGCGAGAACGCCGTTTTCGGCGCTCCTGTGATCGAGGGCGCTTCCGTCACCGCCAACGTGGTGAAGAACGGTAAGGGCGCCAAGGTCCGCGTGTACAAGATGAAGCCCAAAAAGGGCTATCGCCGTACGCAGGGCCATCGTCAGCCTTATACCAAGGTTCAGATCGAAACCATCAACGCTTAAGTATTCCGCAACTGATTTTGACTTATGGAGGTGTAACCTAAATGGCACATAAGAAAGGTATGGGTTCTACCAAGAACGGCCGCGACTCCGAGTCGAAGCGTCTTGGCGCCAAGAGAGCCGATGGGCAGTTTGTCCTGGCCGGCAACATCCTTGTCAGACAGCGCGGAACCAAGATCCACCCGGGCACCAACGTGGGCAAGGGCAAGGATGACACTCTGTTCGCCCTCGTGGACGGCACCGTGAAGTTCGAGCGCATGGGCAAGGACCGCAAGAAGGTCTCTGTTTACGAAGAAATCGCTCAGTAAATGACCAACCAAGGCCGGACAAATGTCCGGCCTTTTTTAGCGCTTAGCGCATAGTGCATAGCGGCTGGAAGCTAAAAGCTAAATGCTAAGTGCTAAATGCTTATAACCGGAGGGAATACCATGGCATCCTCATTTGTTGACAAAGCGCGCATCAGCGTCCACGCCGGCAAGGGCGGGGACGGCGCCGTCGCGTTTCACCGGGAAAAATACATCGCGGCCGGCGGTCCCGACGGGGGCGACGGCGGCCGCGGCGGTGATATCGTCTTCGTCGTGGACGACAACATGTCCACGCTGATGGACTTTCGCTACAAGCGCAAGTATGTCGCCGGAAACGGCCAGAACGGCATGGGCAAGCGCTGCTACGGCAAGGACGGCGATACACTCTATATCAAGGTCCCCCGCGGCACGCTGGTGCGTGACACGGAGACTGGCGGCATCATGCACGATATGTCCGACGGAAATAACTGGGTGGCGGCCAAAGGCGGCCGCGGCGGCTGGGGCAACATGCACTTCGCCACGCCGACGCGGCAGGTTCCTCGTTTTGCCAAGCCCGGCCTGCCCGGCGAGAGCCATGATATCACGCTGGAGCTGAAGCTGCTGGCCGATGTGGGGCTCGTGGGTTTTCCCAATGTGGGTAAATCCACGCTGCTGTCCGTGGTGAGCAAGGCGCACCCGAAGATCGCAAACTACCACTTTACAACGCTGTTTCCCAATCTGGGGGTGGTGTATGTTGACGAGGGCGTCTCCTTCGTCATGGCCGATATCCCCGGCATCATCGAGGGCGCGTCCGAGGGCGCGGGTCTCGGCCACGATTTCCTGCGCCATATCGACCGCTGCCGTCTTCTGATCCATCTGGTCGATGTGTCCGGCAGCGAGGGCCGCGACCCGATCGAGGATTTCGAGGCCATCAACGCCGAATTGAGGGAGTACAATCCCGAGCTGTCCGAGCGAGCGCAGCTCGTGGTCGCCAATAAGTGCGACCTGCTGGGCGGCGAGCGGGAGAACATCGAAAAGCTCAAAGCCCATGTGCAGGCCCAGGGCTATCCCTTCTTCGAGATGAGCGCCGTGACCCATGAGGGCACGCGCGAGCTCGTGAAGGAGTGTGCCCGCAGGCTGAAGGAGCTTCCGCCGGTCGTCTACTACGAAGCGGATTACGTCCCACCCGAGCCGGTGGTGGACACCTCCGAGGAACTCACGATCGTTCACGACGACGATATGTGGATCGTGGAGGGCCCCTGGCTGCAGCGCCTGGTGGCGACGATCAACTTCTCCGACTACGAGAGCCGCATGCATTTCGATCGCATCCTGCGTGAGGCCGGCGTGTTCGAGCGGATGGAGCAGATGGGCGTCCGCGACGGCGACACCGTCAGCATGTACGATCTCATGTTTGAATACAAGGAGTAAAGCATTGCCCCCCGGCGGTCATCCGCCGGGGGTGTACTGTTATTATATGTCCTGCCTTCAGAAGGCCCAGTTGCCGTCGCGAAAGACAGGGACGACGCTGCCGTCGCGGCAGATGGCGTCGATGTTCATGTCCTTTGAGCCGATCATGAAGTCCTCGTGGATGATGGAGTCGTTGACGCCGAGAGCGCGGACTTGGGCAAGACTCATGTTTTCAAAGCCCTCGACCGTATCGGCAAAGCCCATGCCCAGCGCCAGATGGCAGGCGGCGTTTTCGTCAAAGAGCGTGTTGTAAAACAGCAGCCCGCTCTTGCTGATCGGGGAGTCGTAGGGAACCAGGGCGCACTCGCCGAGATAGGCGCTGCCCTCGTCCATGGTGATGATCTTGCCGAGAAGGCCCTCGTTCTTTTCCGCGTGCCATTTGACGGCCTTGCCCTCATGGAAGCGGATCCAGAAGTTTTCCACAAGCTGTCCGTTCCAGCACAGCGGCTTGGTGCCGTAGACGATGCCCTCGGCCTGCCCCTTCATGGGGGAGATGAAGCACTCCTCGGTCGGCAGATTCGGGTTGAACTCCACGCCGGAGAGCGTCGTATCGGAGCCGCCGCGAAAGCGCCCCTGCGGGATCATGCCGACGGTAAAGTCAGTGCCGTTCGAGGCGGTATAGTGGAGCTTCTCGATGCCGAGACTGTTGAGGCGCGCGCAGTGTTCGCGCATATCCCGGTTGTGCTTGTCCCACTCGGCCGTCGGATCGTCCCAGACACGGCAGGTATCGAGGATCGCTTCCCAGAGCTTTTCAACGGCCTGACCGGCGCGCAGTTCGGGGAAGAGACGCTTGGCCCAGGCCTTGCCGGGCACGGCGGCGATGCACCACTGGTGTTTGTTCTCCATGGCCTCGCGGTAGGGCTTGATGATGGGGCCGAGCTTCTGCTGCGCCTTGCCCAGCTTCTCCTGATTGATGCCTTTGAGACCGTCGGGATCGTCGCTGTCGAGGAAGATGCGGCAGGCGAGCACCTCCGCCTTGTGCTTCCAGCGGGCTTCGGCGTAATCGGGAAGGGTGGAGAGCGTCTTGAGGCTTTCGTAGCGGTAGCGGACCTTGGTCAGCGGCTGATAATACCACTCGACGACGACGGTTTTCGCCTTGCACTTGTAACACTCCTCCACGACCATCTGGACAAATTCCGGCTGGTCGAGGCCGGCGGAAATGAAGACCTCCTGCCCCGGCTGGACGTTGGCGCCCTTTTGGGCGATGAGGCGCGCATAGGCGCGCAGCTTGGTTTTGTTCATGGCGATTCTCCTTTGTAGGGTGATTCTGAGAGGATTATACCGGGTATCCCGGGGAAAAGCAAGATCGATCGTCATTAGGATGGGCATCGCCCGTCCGCGGACTCGGTACAGGGCCGAACAGGCGGACGACCGATGGTCGTCCCTGCGAGGCAGAAAGCCCCAAAATGGTCTTGAGCGTGACCCGCCGTTTGGGTCACGCTCAAGTGAATGTACGAATCCCTTCGACGCCGCCCGTAGGCGTATCCGGGGCAAGGCCCCGGCATCGGACGGTGTCACCATCGAAGTTCATTTATCTTTCTTGTTAACATAATACTATCACAGATTGCTCAAAGATTGCTGAAAAAACAGTGAACGGATTGTTAAATCTTTGTAAAATAGAGCTTAGGAGAGACGCGTCTCTCCTAAGCTCTAAAACCTCAGTTCTATAAAATCATTCCGCCGTGTAGTTGTCGAAGTAGCCCTGGATGAAGACGATGGGCGTGCCCTTGTCGCCGGAGCCGGAGGTCAGGTCGCACAGGGAGCCGATCAGGTCGGTAAGACGACGGGGCGTGGTGCCCTCGGAGACCATCTGGCCCACAAGGTCGCTGTCCTTCTTCTGGATCTCGCCCTTGATCGCCTCGCGCAGCGCCTCGCCGGAGAGCGCGGCAAAGTCGTTGTCGGCCAGATATTTGAGCTTGAGCTCGTTGGGGGTCCCTTCGAGGCCGACAGTGTAGGCGGGGGAAACGACGGGGTCCGCCAGCTCCCAAATCTTGCCGACAGGGTCCTTGAACGCGCCGTCACCGTAGACCATGACCTCAACGCGCTTGCCGGTTTTCTCGAGCAGCTCCTGCTGGATGGCGACCACGAGCGGCTGGCAGTCGCGCGGGAAGAGCTTGACCTTGTCCTCGGTGGCCTTGTTGGAGCCCAGCAGACCGTACTTTTCGTTGTATCCGCTGCCGTTTACGGGAGCGGTCATGATCTCGTCCAGACCGAAAACTTTTTCGCCGCCGGCGGCCTTCAGGATGCGGCTCGTCCGGACGCGGGTGTGGATATCGCAGTGGATGACGTTTTTGGTGTGGTGGAGGATCTCGCGCGGATCGTTGGCGAAGATGACCTCGACCTCGGCGCCGGACTCGCGAATGAGCTCGGAGTAGTACGCGACATAGTCCACGCCGGTAAAGCGGTGCTTGTTGAAGCCGAAGAGCTCCCGGTAGCGCTCAAGGCTGAGCACGTCGCGGTAGGGGTCGACGCCCCTGCTGTCAAGGGAATCCCAGTCGATCAAATGGTTGCCGACCTCGTCCGAGGGGTAGGAGAGCATCAAAACGACCTTCTCCGCACCCTTGGCGATGCCGCGCAGGCAGATGGCGAAGCGGTTGCGGCTGAGGATGGGGAAGATGACGCCCACGGTCCCGCCGCCGAGCTTGGCTTTGACGTCCGCGGCGATATCGTCCACAGTCGCGTAGTTGCCCTGCGCGCGGGCGACGATCGCCTCGGTCATGGCGACAATGTCACGGTCATGGATGGTGAAACCGTCCTGACGGGAGGCTTCCAGCAGCGACTCGGTCACGATCTTCTGCAGATCGTCGCCCTCGCGGATGATCGGCGCGCGGATGCCCCGGGAAACAGTACCTACCTTACGGCTCATGGTTCAACACCTCTATGTATAGTTTTTTTACCTTCATACTATACTACATCTTCGACTGATTGTAAAACGGAAAATAGATAGGCGAATGATAAAGATTGGGCCGAAGCAATGGGAAAAGATTGGGAATAATAGACAAGACGTCCGCTCCCGAGATACAGGAGCGGACGTCAGACTGTAAGACAAACCCTTTGCGGCGGGCCTGGATACGCATGGGGAGAGCGCGAGAGGGGATTGGTGATTCCCTCTCGCAGTTCAATTTCGCCTTTCAAGCTGTCGACACGGCGTCGACAGCTTGAAGGCCGCCCCCGCAGCACGGGAGCGGCCTTCCGGCGAATCGATCAGGCGATCTTTTTCATTTTGTCGTTGAGCCACTTGAGGATATCGCGATAGACGTCCTCGCGGTTGATCTCGTTAAGCATCTCGTGCCGTCCCCCGGGATAGAGGCGGATCATCACGTCCTTGATACCGGCGTCGCAGAAGGACCTGTAGGCCTTCTCAACGCCCGCGCCGTAATCGCCGACCGGGTCCTCCTCGCCGGACATGAAGTAGATCGGAGCGTCCTTGTTCATCTTGTCCACGTTCTTCTGACTGCCGATGAAGCGGATGCCGGCCATCATGTCACGGTAGAGGCTGACCTTCGCCACGAAGCCGCAGAAAGGATCGGCGATGTATTTGTCCACATTGGCCTCGTCCCGGCTCAGCCAGTCGAAAGGCGTGCGGGGATTTGGGATCTTCTTGCAGTAGGAGCCGAAGGCCATGTCGTTGAGCTTCTGCCCGTCGCCGCGAGGCCCGCTTTTTTTGACGAGGAGATTGGCCGCGGTATAGCCCGCGAAGACCAGCGCCCTGCCCTGCTGACCGGTGCCGCTGATGATGGCGGCGTCGTATTTGTCCGGGTGCTCGATCAGGTAGGTGCGGGTCAAAAAGCTGCCCATGCTGTGTCCGAAGAAGATATAGGGCAGATCGGGGTATTCTGCGTGCATAAGGTCGCGCAGTTTGTCCATGTCCCTGATGACGTGGTCCCAGCCATCGCTCTCGGCGAAAAAGCCCAGATCGGCCGGGTCGGTGACGGTCTGGCCATGGCCCAGATGATCGTCGCCCACGGCGACAAAGCCGTTTTCGGCGAGGAAGGAGGCAAAATCGTCATAGCGGTTGATGTGCTCGGCGATGCCGTGCTCGATCTGGATCACGGCGCGCGGCGCGCCGTCGGGCAGACATTTGCGCGCGTGGATACGGTTTTTTCCGGTGCTGGAGTCAAAATAAAAATCCTCAAAACTGGGCATGGAAACTTCCCCCTTCATGTGTTATACTGTCAGCAGGCTTTGCTGTAATTTTACTCTTTTGTGTTTTGTTCGTCAAGGAGAAGCCGATGAAGGTCTATATCAAATATTTCGATAAAGAGATCACGCCGGTGCAGAAGATCGAAAAAGGGGACTGGATCGATCTGCGCGCGGCGGAAACCGTGGAGATGAAGGCGGGGGACTGGGGCTTTATCCGCCTCGGCATAGGCATGATCCTGCCCGAGGGATATGAGGCGCATGTGGCCCCGCGCAGCAGCACGTTCAAGAATTTCGGCATCCTCGTGTCCAACAGCTTCGGCATCATCGACAACTCCTTCTCCGGCGAGGAGGATGAGTGGCGCCTGCCCGTATACGCCGCGCGCGATACCGTAATTCACAAAAACGACAGGATCTGTCAGTTCCGCATTGTGGAGAAGCAGCCGGATTTCGAGCTGGAGACCGTCGAGCACCTGCGGGACGTCAGCCGCGGAGGCTTCGGCTCGACCGGGAAGGATTGAATCCATTGTACGAGCTTCTGAGCCCGTGCTGGGACTGCAGACAAAGCTATGCGGACAGGCTTGGATCCGCATGGGGAGAGCGCGAGAGGGGATTGGGTATTCCCTCTCGCGTTTGATATTCTCAAGAATGAGAACTTTTTCGGAAGTTTTCATTTTTGATTCGCAAGGTGTCGACATTTTTTGACACCTTGCGCCCGGGCCAAGTGGCCCGGGGTTCGTTATTTCTTCCAAGTCCATCCGCGGACGGTCTTGAAAAACCTGCAGGATGCACCATTGACAGAAAGCAGATCATCGGTTATAATTTGCCTTACTAACGGATTAGTATAGTAAAGCGATAAAGCGAGGCGGAACAGATGGCCAACTGGTATACGGATGAGGTAAAAACGCTGTTTGAGGCGATCCTGACGCTGCAGAGCGTAGACGAGTGCCGCAGCTTTTTCGAGGACGTCTGCACGGTCAAGGAGATGCGCGAGATCTCGCAGCGCCTGCAGGTCGCGCAGATGCTGCGCACGGGCACCAGCTACGCGGCGATCAACGCCCAGACCGGCGTCAGCACCGCGACGATCAGCCGCGTAAGCCGCTGTCTGGAATACGGCTCCGGCGGCTACGACCTGGTCCTCTCGCGTCTGCCGGAGGGGGAAGAGCCGTGAACGACGAAAGCCTGATGAGGCCGGAGGAGCGCGCGGCCCTCGCGCTCCAGGCGCTTTATCGCAAGTACGGCTACCTGCCGTTCCGGATGAGCCGCTTCGAGGAATATGATTTCTACGCGCGCAATAAAGATTTTCTTGTCAGCGACCGGATCATCACCTTCACCGACAGCCGCGGCCGTCTGCTCGCCCTGAAGCCGGATGTAACGCTATCCATTATCAAGAGCGGCAGCGACCGGCCCGGCTGCAAACAGAAGCTCTGTTACAGCGAAAAGGTCTTCCGCGCCGCCGGGAGCATGGGCGAGTTCAAGGAGATCACGCAGGCGGGGCTGGAGTGTATCGGCGACCTCGACGTCTATGACTGCTTCGAGGTTACGGCGCTCGCGGTCAGGAGTTTGTCGCTCCTCGGCGGGGATTATGTGCTGAATCTCTCGCACCTTGGTCTGCTCAACGCGCTTTTTTCCCCATTTGATCCGGACAGCGCCCTCGCGCGCGGCGCGGCGCGCTGCATCGCCGGGCGAAATGTCCACGAGCTGGAGGCACTCTGCCGTGAAGCGGAGCTCCCCGAGGAGACGGTGAGGGAGTTCTGCTTCTTTGCCGGTCTCCACGCGCCGCTCGCGGAGGCCGTCGAACAGCTCGCGCCCTGCTGCGTCAGCGAGACGGCCCTTGCGGCGCTCTCGGAGCTTCGGAATCTCAGCGGCCTGCTGGACGGGGCGGGGCTTGCCGACAGGGTCTATTTTGATTTTTCCGTGGTGAACAACCGCAAGTACTATAACGGGCTGGTCTTTCAGGGCTTTCTGGACGGCGTGCCCGAGAGCGTGCTGGCCGGCGGTCAGTATGACTGGCTGATGGCGCGCATGGGGCGCAGGGCCTCGGGCCTCGGCTTCGCGGTCTACCTGGACCGCCTGCCTTCCGGCACGGAGGCGGCCGGCTTCGATGTCGACGTACTGCTGCTCTACTCCGATCCGGCGGCCGTGCCCGCTGCGGTCTCGCGGCTGCAGGCGCAGGGGAAGAGCGTCAGCGCGCAGCGGGAGATCCCCGACAAGCTTCGTTACCGGGAGCTCGCCGATCTGCGGGGAGGAGCGGAGAATGCTTAATATCGCGCTTCCCAAGGGACGGCTCGGCGAGAAGGTCTATGCGCTGTTTGAAAAGGCGGGCTACGCATGCCCGGAGCTTTTGCAGGACAGTCGCCGCCTGATTTTTGAAAACGCCGGGGCGGGCGTGCGTTACTTCTGGGTCAAGCCCTCGGACGTGGCGATCTATGTGGAGCGCGGCGCGGCGGATCTGGGCGTCGCGGGAAAGGACATCCTGCTCGAGTATGAGCCGGAGGTCTACGAGCTGCTGGACCTCGGCCTCGGAAAATGCCGCATGGCCGTGGCCGGACCGAAGGATTTTTACGACAGCGGCCTGCGCGCCCTGAAGGTCGCCACCAAGTTTGCCGGCATCGCCTCCGCGTACTATGAGCGGAAAGGACGGGAGATCGACATCATCCGGCTCAACGGCTCCATCGAGCTTGCGCCGGTGCTGGGACTGTCGGACGTGATCGTGGACATCGTCGAGACCGGCAAGACCCTGCGCGAGAACGATCTGGTCGTGCTGGAGGAAGTGATGCCGATCAGCGCGCGGCTGATCGCGAACAAGGCGGCCTATCAGTTCAAGACCGCCGAAGTCGAGAAGCTGAAAGAGAATGTGAAAGGGATGATCGATGCATGATCCGCATCTGCCGATACGGGGAGATACCGAATGAAGAGCTGTTCGCGCGCAGAGACGCGGCCTTCCATGTGGAGCAGCGCGTGCGGGAGATCATCGATGAGGTCGTGAGACGCGGCGACGAAGCCCTGCTGGACCTGACCGAGCGCTATGACGGCGTGCGGCCCGACCCGATCGAAGTCACACAGCAGGAGTTCGACGAGGCGCTCAACGCCGTCGAACCGGCATTTCTTAACGTGCTGAAGGAGGCGGCGGAAAATATCGCCGCCTATCACAGCCGCCAGAAGCGCGAGAGCTTCATCATGCAGGGGAAGGACGGCGTGCTGCTCGGTCAGAAGATCACGCCGATCGAAAAGGTCGGCCTCTACGTCCCGAACGGGACCGCGCCCTATCCCTCCACCGTGCTGATGGATGCGATCCCCGCCAAAATCGCGGGCTGCCCGGAACTTGTCATGGTGACGCCGCCCTCGCGAAACGGAAAGGTGGACCCCGGCATCCTCGCCGCGGCGAAGGTCGCGGGCATCGACCGCGTGTTCAAGGTCGGCGGCGCCCAGGCGATCGCCGCGCTGGCATACGGGACCGAGAGCGTCCCCGCGGTGTACAAGATCGTCGGCCCCGGCAACGCCTATGTGGCCGAGGCCAAGCGTCAGGTCTTCGGCAAGGTCGCCATCGACGTGGTAGCCGGCCCCAGCGAGGTCCTGCTGGTGTCGGACGCGGGCTCAGATGCCGGGATCGTCGCGGCGGATATGCTGGCACAGGCCGAGCACGACAGGCTTTCCACCGCCGTTCTCGTGACGGACAGCATGGAGCTTGCCCTCGCCGTTCAGACAGAGATCGAACGGCAGCTCCGTGTATTGCCGCGGGAGGAGATCGCGCGCGCTTCCATTGAGAACAACGGACGCATCATCGTGGCTGAGGACCTGGACACGGCGATCGACATCGCAAACGAGATCGCGCCGGAGCATCTGGGCCTGTGCGTGGACGAGCCCTTCTCCTGGCTCGACCGGGTCAAAAACGCGGGCTCGATCTTCCTCGGCCGCTGCGCGCCGGAGGCGCTCGGCGACTATCTGGCAGGGCCGAACCACACGCTGCCGACCGGCGGCATCGCCAAGTTCGCCTCGCCCCTGTCGGTGGACGATTTCATTAAAAAATCGCAGTTTACCTATTATACGAAGGACGCGCTGCGCGGGGTGTCGGAACAGATCGCTCTCTTCGCGCGCAAGGAGGAGCTGGAGGGCCACGCCCGCAGCGTACTAAAGAGGTTTGAGCAATGAGCCGCTATTTCAGTGAACGCTTTGCGACGCTCCGGCCCTATGTGCCGGGCGAGCAGCCGCAGGATCAGCAGTATGTCAAGCTCAACACCAACGAGTCGCCCTTTCCGCCGCCGCAGGCGGTCCTGGATGCGGTGAACGCCGAGAGCGGGCGGCTGCAGCTCTATTCCGACCCGGACGGGCGGCTTCTTCGCCGGAAGCTGGCGGAACGCTGCGGGGTGGGGGAGGAGCAGATCCTGCTTGGAAACGGCTCCGACGAGGTGCTGTATCTGGCCTTCATGGCCTTTTGCGACAACGGGATCGCCTTCCCGGACATCAGCTACGGCTTTTACCCTGTGCTCGCGTCGCTCCTGAATCTCGAGGCGCTGCGCATCCCGCTGCGTGAGGATTTCCGCATCGTGCCGGAGGACTATTTTGGCCTCGGCAGACCGATCGTGATCGCAAACCCCAACGCGCCGACCGGCATGTGCCTCAGCGTCGGAGAAATCGAGAGCATCGCGGCCGCGAACGCCGGTCACGTCGTGATCGTGGACGAGGCCTATGTGGACTTCGGCGCGGAGAGCGCGATGCCGCTGATCGGGAAGTATGACAATCTGCTCGTGGTGCAGACCTTTTCCAAATCCCGCTCGCTCGCCGGCGCACGCCTCGGCTTCGCCGCGGGCAGTGCGGAGCTGATCGCGGACCTCAACACGCTGCGCTGCTCGATCAATCCCTACAACGTCAACCGCATGACGCTCGCGGCGGGCCATGCCTCTCTCGAGAACGACGAATATAACCGGGCCAACTGTAAAATCGTGGCAGACAATCGTGCCTGGACGGCGGAGGAACTGAAAAAGCGAGGCTTCACGGTCCTGGATTCGCGCGCTAACTTCGTATTTGCCGGCTGCGGCTGGATCGGGGGCGGCGAGCTGTACCGGGAGCTGAAAGCGCGCGGCGTGCTCGTGCGCCACTTTACACAGGAGCGGATCGAAAACTTTGTGCGCATCACCATCGGCTCTTGCACGCAGATGGAGATCCTGCTCAAGACGATCGACGCGATCAGAGAGGAGCTAAGTCAATGAGGACGGCACAGATCGAACGCAAAACGGCGGAGACGGACATCAGCCTGCGCCTGAATCTGGACGGCTGCGGCGAGTGCAGCGTGAGCAGCGGCGTGGGCTTTCTCGACCACATGCTGACGCTCTTTGCCCGCCACAGCGGCTTTGATCTGACGCTCAGCTGCGTGGGCGACACAGAGGTCGACGATCATCACAGTGTCGAGGATATCGGCATCTGCCTCGGCCGCGCGCTGGCCGAGGCGCTGGACGAGAAGCGCGGCGTGGCCCGCTACGGCGATATCACGCTGCCGATGGACGAGGCGCTGATCCTTGCGGCGGTCGACCTGTCCGGCCGCGGCGCCTTCTTCAGCGAGCTCTCGATCCCGACGCAGAAGGTCGGCAGCTTCGACACGGAGCTGGTGGAGGAGTTTTTCATCGCTCTCTGCCGCGAGGCCGGCATCACGCTGCACCTGCGGCAGCTCTCGGGACGCAACAGCCACCACATCATCGAGGGCTGCTTCAAGGCCTTCGCGCGCGCGCTGGCCAAGGCGGCGGCGATCGACGGGAAGAACCTGGGCCGCGTGCCCTCGACCAAGGGGATGCTGGTATGATCGCGGTCGTGGATTACGGCGTGGGCAATCTCTTCTCGCTCTGCTCCTCGCTCCGCGCCATTGGGGCGGAGGCGGTCGTAACGAACGAGAAAAGCGTTCTCCGCAGCGCCGACAAGATCATCCTGCCCGGCGTCGGCGCTTTTGGCGACGCGGCTGAAAAGCTGCGGGAGCAGGGGATTGATTCGCTGCTGACCGAACAGGCCGCGCAGGGCAGGGAGATCCTCGGCATCTGCCTCGGCATGCAGCTTCTCTTTGAGAGCAGCGAGGAATATGGCTTTCATCGCGGTCTCGGCCTGCTCAAGGGCCGCGTCGTTGCGATGGAGGGAAGGCTCCCGCCTGAGCTGAAGATCCCGCACATCGGCTGGAACGCGCTGCGTTTCCGGCGTGACCACAGGCTTCTGCGTTATATCCACGACGGAGACTGCGTGTACTTTGTGCACTCTTTCTATGCGGAGGACTGCAGCGACAGCCTCGTTGCCGCGGCGGAGTACGGCCGGGAAATCACGGCGATCGTCGGAAGCGGCAATGTGATGGGCTGCCAGTTCCACCCGGAGAAGAGCGGCGGCGTGGGTCTGAACATTTTGAGAGCATTCTGTGAGGAGACGGCATGATCCTTCTGCCAGCAATCGATCTCTACGAGCAAAAAGCCGTGAGGCTGTATAAGGGCGACTACGCGCGGATGACCGTCTACAGCGAACAGCCCCTTGACGTCGCGCGGAACTTCGCCGCGGCCGGCGCCGGGTGGGTCCACATGGTGGATCTCGAGGGCGCGAGGGACGGGGACACGCCGAATCTCGACATCGTATCGGAGATCGTGCACGAGACCGCGCTGAAGGCCGAGATCGGCGGCGGCATCCGGAAGATGGAGACCGCGCAGCGCTATCTCGACGCAGGGGTCAAACGCGTGATCCTCGGCACGGCGGCGATCACGGACGAGGGCTTTCTGCGCGAAGCGCTTTTGGCCTTCGGCGCAGCCGTCGCTGTCGGCGCCGATGTGAAGGACGGCTGTATTGCCATCCGCGGCTGGCGGGAGCAGTCCGCTCAGACGCTGGAAGCCTTTCTCGGGCGCATGGAGGAGCTTGGCGTCCGGACCGTGATTTGCACCGATATCTCCCGCGACGGCGCGATGCGCGGTATGAACTTGGCGCTCTACCGCGAGCTCTCGCAGCGCTTTTCGATGGATCTGATCGCCTCCGGCGGCGTGAGCAGTCTGGAGGATATCCGCGCGCTGCGCGGGCAGGGCCTGTACGGCGCGATCCTCGGCAAGGCGTATTACACGGGCGCGGTCGATCTGCGCGAGGCACTGGAGGCGGCAAGATGATCACAAAACGAATCATTCCCTGTCTGGACGTGAGAAACGGCCGGGTGGTCAAGGGCGTCAATTTTCAGGGTCTGCAGGATGTGGATTCACCGGTGGCGCTGGGGAAGTACTACTCCGACAGCGGCGCGGACGAATTGGTGTTCTACGACATCACGGCCTCCTATGAGGACCGCGCGCTGTTCACCGACATCCTGACCGAGGTCGCCCGCACGATCTTTATTCCATTGACCGTGGGCGGCGGCATCAATACCGTGGACGATTTTGACCGCGTGCTCAAATGCGGCGCGGACAAGGTCAGCGTCAACTCCGGCGCGATCCGCGACCCCTCGCTGGTGCGCGAGGCGGCGCTGAAATACGGCGACCAGTGCGTGGTGCTCTCGGCGGATATCAAGCGCGTGGACGGCTTTTTCTGCGTCTTCGCCAGGGGCGGGCGCGAGAACACGGGAATGGAGGCCATCGACTGGATCAAGCGCTGTGTCGCAAACGGCGCGGGAGAGGTCGTTGTCAACTCCATCGACACCGACGGTGTAAAGGGCGGCTTCGATCTCGAGATGCTGCAGGCCGTGTGCGACGCCGTGAAGGTGCCGGTGATCGCCTCCGGCGGCGCGGGCTCGCAGGCGGATTTCGTGGAGCTGTTTCGGAAGGTCCCCGCGGTGGACGCGGGGCTTGCGGCCTCGGTCTTCCACTTCGGCCAGATCGCGATCCCGGAGCTCAAGCGCTGCCTGCGCGACAACAACATCAATGTGAGGCTTTGACATGATCGATATCAGCGAACTGAAATTCGACGAGCGCGGGCTGATCCCCGCGATCGTTGCGGACGCGGAGAGCAAAAAAGTGCTGACCCTCGCCTATATGAACCGGGAGAGCCTGACGATCTCGATGGAAAAGGGGCTTACCTGCTTCTGGAGCCGCTCGCGGCAGGAGCTGTGGCTGAAAGGGGAGACGAGCGGGAACTATCAGCATATCGTCTCCATCACGGCCGACTGCGATAAAGACGCGCTGCTGGTGCTTGTGGAAAAAGACGGGCCGGCCTGCCATCTCGGCACGGACTCCTGTTTTACGAATCCCCTCTGGCAGAGTCCGGAGCGCTCCGCTTTTTCTCTCGACGGCCTCTATGCGCTGCTCGAGGACAGAAAGGCCGAGCGTCCCGAGGGCTCCTATACCAGCTATCTCTTTGACAAGGGCCTCGACAAGATCCTCAAAAAGGTGGGGGAGGAGTGCACCGAGGTCATCATCGCCGGCAAGGCCGAAGATCGTCGGGAGACCGTATACGAGATCGCAGACCTTTGCTATCATGTCATGGTCCTGATGGTGCAGATGGGCATCCCTCCTGCTGAGATTGAGAAGGAGCTGGCCTCGCGGCATATCATCGATCACAAGGTCAAGCAGGAGAAGATGGTATGAGCCTCAACAACTATCACACTCACAGCAGGTACTGCGACGGCAGGGACCGCCCCAAGGCCATGATCCGGCGTGCGATCGCTCTGGGCTGTGAGGAGCTGGGCTTTTCCGGGCACGCCTATGTCGACTTCGACGACTGCTGCATGACGCCGGAGGGCACGGAGGCCTACAAGCGCGAGATCCGCAGGCTGAAAGAGAAGTATGCCGACAAGATCCGTATCCTCCTCGGCGTGGAGCAGGATTACTACTCACCGCTCCCCACGGACGACTACGAGTATGTGATCGGTTCCGTGCACTATCTCCAGAAAGACGGCAAATATCTGACCGTCGACCACACGAGGGAAAAGCAGATCCGCATCGTGCGCGAGTATTACGGCGGGGACTACTACGCCTTCATCGAGCAGTACTATGCCATGGTCGGAGAGATCTACGAGAGAACGCACTGCGATATCGTCGGCCATTTTGATCTCGTCACAAAGTTCAACGAGGACGGCAGTCTCTTCGACACCTCCCATCCCCGTTACCGCGCGGCGGCGCTTGCGGCGCTCGACAGGCTCTGCGCCTGTCCCGTGATCTTCGAGGTCAATACCGGCGCCATCGCCCGCGGCTATCGGAAGACGCCTTACCCAGAAAACTGGCTCCTTGACGAGCTGCGCCGGCGAAAAATGCCTCTGCTGCTGTGCTCCGACTGCCATGACCGGCGCTTTTTGCTGTGCGGAATGGATGAGCTGAAACAGAAGATCCCGGAAGCCAGGGAGAAACTATTTGGTTAAAACGCTAAATTGTTGTTGCATTTTGTTGTGCAGTATGCTATGATGCATGCGTAACAAGTTCATATCCCTTGAAGCTCTCCGAATACGTTGTAGACAGAGGGCGGAGGAACTCTGGAGAATCTCATGCTGCATGAGTGCCGAAGGTGCAAGGCCGGAAACGGCCGAATCTCTCAGGCCAAAGGACAGAGCACACAGTCGGCGGCCTTGCGTGTATTGTCCAGGCCGCCGACTGTCATTATTCGCAATTGCTTTGAAAGAAGGAGCTCCTTCTTTGCGCGCAGGAGAGGAAACTAACGGAAAGGACAAGAGAGAATGGATACTTTTATTTCCAAAGTGGAAGCCGTCAACGGCGCAGTAAACAGCTTCGCGTGGGGGCCGCTGATGCTCCTGCTGCTGGTCGGCACCGGCGTCTATCTGACCGTTCGCGTCAAGTGGCTGCAGGTCACGCATTTCGGCCGCATCCTGAAAAATACGATCGGTACCCTGTTTCGGAAAAAGTCCGCGAAGGAGCACGGCGCGAACATCTCCGCCTTCGAGGCTGTCAGTACCGCCCTCGCGGGCACGGTGGGCACCGGCAATATCGCGGGCGTGACCGGCGCGATCTTCACCGGCGGCGCGGGCGCGGTGTTCTGGATGTGGGTCGCGGCCTTCTTTGGCATGGTTACCAAATACGCCGAGATCGTGCTGGCCATGAAGTACCGCGTCAAGGACGAAAACGGCGTCTACCACGGCGGGCCGATGTACTATATCGAAAACGGCATCGGCAGGGGCTGGAAATGGCTGGCCGTGATCTTCAGTCTGCTGGGCGGCCTCGCCACCTTCGGCATCGGCAACATCGCCCAGAGCAGTGAGATCGCGGGCGCTCTCGGCGACCTGTTCCATATCTCCCCGCTGGTCTCCGGCATTTTGATCGCGGTCGTCGTCGCGCTGGTGACGCTGGGCGGCATCAAGCGCATCGGCAAGGTCACTTCTCTTCTGGTCCCCTTCATGTCCGCTTTCTACATCCTCGCGGGCCTTGCCGTCATCATCCTGCGTATCACGCAGATCCCCGCGGTGCTCGGGCAGATCTTCGCCGGGGCCTTCTCCTTCAAGAGCGTCGGCGGCGGCCTCTTCGGCTATACCATCATGATGGCCATGAAGCAGGGCTTCGCCCGCGGCGTCTTCTCCAATGAGGCCGGTCTCGGCTCCGCGCCGATTGCCCATGCCGCCTCCTCCACCGAGGAGCCCTGCGAGCAGGCGATCTGGGGCGTGTTCGAGGTCTTTATCGACACCATTGTGATCTGCAGCATCACCGCCTTCGCCGTGCTGCTCTCCGGCATCCTGAATGTCGACGGCGGGCTTTCCGCCTACGCCTCCAAGGGCGCGGCGGCCGCGGCGGCTTTCAACACGATTCTGCCCGGCACGCTCGGCGGCAAGATCATCGAGCTGAGCCTGCTGTTCTTCGCTCTGTCCACGATCCTCTCCTGGGGCTACTACGGCGAGAATTTCTGGGGCTATCTGACCGGCAACAACAAGATCGTTGTGCTGATCTACAAGATCGTTTTCGCGCTGGTCTGCATTGTCGGCGCCGTCGGCTCCGGCACGCTGATGTGGGATATCGCCGACACGCTCAACGGTCTGATGGCGATCCCCAACCTGATCGCGCTGCTGCTGCTCTCCGGCGTCGTGACCAGGCTCACGAAGGACTATTTCTCGAAGAATATGAAGAAATAAGCAAGCGCAAAGAGCGAGCGAAATGAATGGAAAACAAAAAGAACCGCACCTCGTGAGGTGCGGTCAAGCTGTCGACAAAGTGTCGACAGCTTGAAAGGCAAAAACAGAAACATTCGAAAATGTTCCTGTTTTTGCTGACATTGAAATGCGAGAGGGAAAAACCAATCCCCTCTCGCGCTCTCCCCATGCGCGTCCATCCTGGTCGCGTTGGGTTTGTCTACAGTCTGACCGCACCTCGTGAGGTGCGGTTCTTTTTGCTATCAATTTATCTTACAGCAGGCTCAGGTTCAGGATCAGCGTCAGAACGACGAAGCCCAGCGCGAACCACTTGGTGGCCTTGGCAAGCTTTGCGTCCCAGGTCTTGGCCTTACCCTTGGACATAAAGGTCTCGGCGCCGCCGGAGATGGCGCCGGAGAGGCCGGCGCTCTTGCCGCTCTGCATCAGCACGATCACGGTCACAGCCAGTCCGGAGAGGACCTGAAGCACGGTGAAGATAATGGTAACAGCATTCATGTATTTTCAACCCTTTCGATAGTATACCGCTTACAAGCTTTCTGAGTATAACATAAGAGATTTGTTAATTCAAGTGTTTTTTTTCGCTCCCGGCCTGAAAAATCGGGCACTGTGCTTCGAATTGGCAAAGTACGATCTTTTTTGTCAAAAACTCTGCAAATAGCCCTTTACCAAATTGACTGGTATATGATATAATAGCAAAAAAGTTTAGACATTTTCATGAAAATATCTGAACGATCGGAGGTATAATCATGTCCAGCAGTACGAAAGAGTCCCTGGCGGCCGCGCTGAAGCAGATGATGGCGGTCAAGCCCATCGACAAGATCACGGTGAAGGATCTGGTAGAGATCTGCGGCGTCAACCGGCAGACCTTTTACTATCATTTTGACGACGTGTACGACCTTCTCGAATGGGTTTTCGAGGAGGACGCCAACCGCGTGCTCCCGCATGAGGTCGTGTTTGACCACTGGCGGGAAGACGTGCTGATGTATATGCGCTATCTGCAGGAGAACAGCGTCTTCACGCTCAATGTCTACAACTCCAACAGCAGGCTCTACATGCTGCGCTATCTGGAGGGCAAGATGGCGGAGTGTATCCGAAGCTTCGCGGTGATCGTCTCGGAGGGGATGAACATCGACCGACAGGACTTCGAGTTCACAGTGAAGTTTTATGCCAAGATCGCGATCGGCTTCATTGCGCACTGGATGGACCTGGGCATGCAGATGCCCAAAGAGATCACCGAGGAGCGTATCCTGCGCGTGATGGAAAACAGCGTTGAAAGCATTCTGGCGCGTTTCCAGATCAAATAGGTGCGACATTCACAAGAATAGATGCTCCCGGCTTCCGGCCGGGGGCATCAGACTGTAGACAAACCCATTTAGAACAAGTCGGACTTGCATGGGGAGAGCGCGAGAGGGGATTGGTTATTCCCTCTCGCGCTTGATATCCTCAAAAATGAGAACTTTTTGAAAGTTCTCATTTTTGATTCTCAAGGTGTCGACACTATGTCGACACCTTGATGCTCCCGGCTTTAGGGCGCGCAGAATTGGGATACGACAGCGCAAAAAGGATCATTTCGCGCCTGACGTCGTTGAAAATGCTCGGGATACAGCTCAAGTATTCCTGCGTTTTTCGCCTTGTCCGACACAAAAAACACTTTTCTTGCGTGCAAAGCAGTTTTGAGCGAGGCATTTTGTTCAGACAATACAGAACAATCCGGGAATACAAGATGTATTTCCTGATTTTTCTGTGCAGTATGGGCGGAAAAGGGCCGCTCAAAACCTGTCGCCTTCCTGATCTGCGCGCCCTTTCGACCGGGGTCATTTTGCTGAAACAATTCATCATCGCGCCGTATCGTATTCCCGACAGTCAAACTGTTGCATTTACCGGACTATTGTAGTATAATATCTTGCCATGTTTCAAAACCGATTGCCGGAGGTTCTTCGTTATGCTTAAGATCGCACCTTCCATTCTCGCCGCAGATTTTGCCCGTCTGGGCGAAGAGGTCGAAGACATCCGGCGCGGAGGCGCGGACTTTGTGCATGTCGACGTGATGGACGGTTGTTTTGTGCCGAACATTTCCGTTGGGATCCCTGTCGTCGCCTCGCTGCGCAAAGCGACCGACATGTTTCTGGATGTGCATCTGATGATCGACCGGCCGGTGCGCTATGTTGAGCGCTTCTGCAGGGCAGGCGCCGATCTTGTCAATCTCCATGCGGAGGCTGACAGCCTTGAGAACAACTTGGAAGCCCTGCGCATCATCCGTGCAAACGGCAAAAAATGCGGCGTGACGCTAAAACCCGCAACGCCTGCCGAGGCTTTGTCTCCCTATCTGGAGCTCGTGGATCTGGTACTGATCATGACGGTGGAGCCCGGCTTCGGCGGGCAGAAGTTCATGGATGATATGATGGATAAGGTCCGTGCCGTTCGTCGGATGCTCGACCCCGTAAACCCCGGCTGCGACGTGGAGGTGGACGGCGGCGTGGACCCGCAGACCGCTCCGATCTGCAAAGCGGCAGGCGCCAATGTTCTGGTCGCCGGCAGCGCCGTTTTCGGAAAGGCTGACCGTGCGGCAGCTATCGAAGCGATCCGAAATTCTTGAACGGAGTAGAGTTATGGCTTTCTTTCCCGCCTCTCTGGAAAACCTGATCGACAAGTTTGCCTCCCTGCCCGGCGTCGGCCGCAAGAGCGCGCAGCGCTTAGCGTTTCATGTACTGGCCCTCTCCGACGAGGAAGCGCTCTCCTTTGCCTCTGCCATCACAGATGCCAAGCGCAGCGTCCACCGCTGCCGCATCTGCCAGAACCTGACCGAGGGCGAGACCTGTGCCATCTGCCAGAGCGACCGGCGGGACAAGAGCACCATCTGCGTGGTGTCCGAGCCCCGTGATGTGCTGAGCATCGAACGCGGGCACGAGTATAACGGGACCTATCATGTGCTGCACGGCGTCCTCTCACCCATGCGCCATATCGGACCCGACGATATCCGCATCAAGGAGCTGCTTCAGCGCGTCGCAGCCGACGATGTGGAGGAGGTCATCATGGCCACGAACCCCGACACGGAGGGCGAGGCCACGGCCATGTATGTCTCCCGGCTGCTCAAGCCCTTCAACATTCGCGTCACTCGGCTTGCCTACGGGATCCCCGTGGGCTCCAATCTGGAGTTTGCGGACGACGCGACGCTCAACCGCGCCATCGAAGGGCGCACCGAGATGTGATCCTTTCCCCTGCGCAGACAGGTGCATCTCACATCAACAGGCGAATATTCCGCGCGCAATGTGGTTATGTTTTATTATCGTTTCGTCTGACCGGCGCGCTTACGCCTGATACATAGTATTTTCTGGAAATGGAGTAATCAATGATTTCAAAACTTAGAATCATCCCTCTTGGCGGTCTCGGCGAGATCGGCAAGAATATGACGGCCTTTGAGTACGGGAATGATATCATTGTCGTGGACTGCGGCATGGGCTTCCCGGATGAGGATATGTACGGGGTGGACGTCGTTCTGCCCGATATCACCTATCTGCGCAATAACGCCGCCCGTGTCCGCGGCCTGATCCTGACCCACGGACATGAAGACCATATCGGCGCCGTTCCCTATGTGCTCAAGGAACTGGACATCCCTATCTACACCACGCCGCTGACGGCGGCTCTGGTGGAGCTGAAGCTCGAGGAGCACGATCTGCTGTACAACACGCAGATCTTCACCAAGAAGGCGGGCTCCGTCTTCCGTCTCGGCAATTTTACCATCGAGTTTATTCACGTCAACCACTCGATCCCCGATTCGGTCGCGCTGGCGATCACGACCCCGCTGGGCACGGTGATCCACACCGGAGACTTCAAGATCGACGTAACGCCGATCTCTGGCGGCATGATGGATCTTGTGCGTCTGGGTGAGCTCGGCAATCAGGGCGTTTTGGCCCTGCTCAGCGATTCCACGAACGTGGAGCGTCCGGGTCACTCCGAGTCCGAGAGAAAGGTCGGCGTTGGTTTCGATCAGCTCTTCCTCGGCTGCGACAAGCGCATCATCATCACCACCTTCGCCTCCAACGTCCACCGCCTGCAGCAGATCATCAACGTGGCGGCCAAGTACGGGCGCAAGGTGGCCGTCACCGGCCGCAGCATGGAAAACGTGCTGCGCGTATCCATGGTGCTCGGCTACATGAACATTCCCGAGGGTGTGCTGACGGATCTCGATCACATCAACAAGCTCCCGCGCAACAAGGTGGTCATCCTCTCCACCGGCAGCCAGGGCGAGGCCATGTCCGCGCTTTACCGCATGGCCTTTTCCGAGCATAAGCAGATCCAGATCAATTCCGAAGATCGTATCATCATTTCCGCCTCCGCGATCCCCGGCAATGAGAACATGATCAGCCGTGTGATCGACGAGCTTTTCCACAAGGGTGCCGAGGTCATCTATGATCGCCATACGGCCCTGCACGTCTCCGGACATGCCTGCCAGGAGGAGCAGAAGATGCTGCTTGCGCTGGTCAAGCCCAAGTATTTCATCCCTGTCCACGGCGAATACCGCATGCTCATGAAGCATGCGGAGCTCGGCCGTATGATGGGCGTACAGCCTAAGAACATCGTTATCCCCGAGAACGGGCGCGTCATCGAGATCACCAGGAAGAGCATCAACGCCGAGGACAGTGTGACTGCTGGCGCCGTTCTCGTGGACGGCGGGCTGGGCGAGATCGGCAGCGTGGTCATGCGCGATCGGCATAAACTGGCTGAAGACGGCATGGTGGTCGTGGTGCTCCCGTACTCTTCGTATGATCATACGCTCGTCGGCACGCCCGAGATCGTGACCAGAGGCTTCATCTATGTCAAGGAGGCCGAGGCGCTGATGGAGGAACTCAAGCGCGTGACAATGGAGACCGTCGAAGCCTGTGAAGCACAGCATATCAGAGATTGGACCGCCATCAAGAGCAAGATCAAGAACAACCTCTCCGGCTACCTGTTCAAGACCACCCGCCGCAGCCCCATGATCCTGCCAGTCATTTCGGAGATTTGATACAACAGACGAGGTGACGAGGTTTGAAACAATACACGGTACGCGCGCTTGCGCTTCTGCTCGCCCTCCTTTTGCTCTGCGCTGGCGGGGTGGGAGCCTGGGCCGAGAAGTCGGAGACGCCCGACTATTCGCAGAAAGAAAACTGGGCCTACTTCGCTGTCGGTGAAGACAAGGCCACCGATCTGTTTCTGGTCTGTCCGACGGTGGATATGAACGAAGAGTTCAACATGTCCATGGAGGATCAGGAGACGAAGGCCGCCTTCCTCGGCGCGCTGAACATGGAGCGCGGCATCTATGAGGACAGCGCGCGGATGTTCGCGCCCTACTACCGTCAGATGGCCATGATGGCCTATGAGCTGGACGGCGAAGAGCGTGAGAGCTGCAGAGAGCTCGCCTACGGCGATGTGGCCGACGCGTTTTCCTGGTATCTGGAGCATGAGAATCAGGGCAGGCCGATCATCCTCGCGGGCTTTTCCCAGGGCGCGGACCTCTGCTACAGCCTGCTTGCCGACTTTTTCGGCGACGAGGAGCTGTATGAGCGTCTGGTCGCGGTCTATGCCATCGGCTGGCCCTGCACGAGCGAGCTGACCGAGCGCTTTCCGCAGATCAAACCCGCGCAGTCCGCCGACGACTGCGGCGTTGTTATCAGCTTTGAATGCGAGGCGCCCGCGCTTTCGGAAACCTTTATCCTCCCGGAGGGAGTGAAGAGCCTCTCCATCAATCCGCTCAACTGGAGAACGGACGATACGCCGGCGGACAGATCCGAGAATCTCGGCGCCTGTTTTACCAGCTACAGCGGCGCTATTGAGCGTGAGGAGGCCGGTCTTTGCGGCTGTTATCTCGACACGGAGCGCGGGGTCGTCAAGGTCACTGATATCGAGCCTGCCGATTACCCGCCCATCATCTACCTGCTGCCCGAAGGCTCCTATCACATCTACGATTATCAGTTCTTCTACCGGAACCTGCAGCAGAACGTGCAGCTCCGGCTGGAGAGCTATCTGGCGGCTGCCGAGCTGGAGAGCGCGGCCTGAGCGGGTCTTGTCCGGAGGAAGAGAACATGAACATCCAGATTTTCGGCAAATCCAAGTGCTTTGACACCAGAAAGGCAGAGCGCTGGTTCAAGGAGCGCCGGATCAAATACCAGTACATCGACATCGTCAAATTCGGCATGAGCAGGGGAGAGCTGCAGAGCGTGAAGAACGCCGTAGGGCTCGACAACCTTGCCGACCCGAAGGATCAGGACTACGCCCTGTTCCAGTATCTGGCCGGCAGCGACGCCAAGCTCGAGAAGCTCTTTGAGGTGCCGGAGATGATCCGCACGCCCATCGTGCGAAACGGGAAGAAGGCCACCGTCGGATACTGCCCGGAGATCTGGAAGGATTGGGAGTAAAATAGTTTTCAGTTTTCAGATTTCAGAAAGCAACAGCCCCGCTCTTTCGAGCAGGGCTGTCAAGCTGTCGACAAAGTGTCGACAGCTTGAAAATCAAAAATGAGAGCTCCCCAAAAAGTTCTCATTTTTGAGTATATCAATCGCGAGAGGGAATAACCAATCCCCTCTCGCGCTCTCCCCATGCGTGTCAAACTTCGGCAGCATGTGGGTTTGTCTACAGTCTGACAGCCCCGCTCTTTCGAGCAGGGCTGTCAGTTTTGTTATAGGGATCAGATGCGCATGCAGACGTCCCAGGCACGCCAGATGACGGTACGCAGGTTGCCGATGGCAACGCAGTCGCCGACGCGGTGGACATGGGGAGCCTTCTCGCCGACAGGGGCGGGCACGAAGCCGATGCCGTTGATGACGGCGTCGCACTCCTGCTTGAAGGTGCCGTCGGGGGTCTTGATCATGCAGTAGCCGTCGCCGATCTCGGTGATGGTGCTGTGCAGATAGACGGGAACCTTGTGGTACTCCATGGCGTCACGCAGGAAGGAGGTGTTGGCAAGGCAGGTAGCCTGCGCCGCGACCAGATCCTTGCCGTACTCGACGATGATCGGGTGCTTGCCGGCCAGGACCAGATCGTAAGCGGCCTCGCAGGAGGACTGGCCGCCGCCCAGGAAGACGATCTTGTCGCCGAAGTCCTTGTGCTCGCGCAGGAGCTCACGGAAGGTGTGGGTCTTGTCAAAGCCCTTGATCTGCGGCATGGTTCTGGGAACAGAGCCGGTGCAGACGATGATTTCGTCAAAGCCGCGCTTGATGGTGCCCAGATCGTTGACCTCGGTGTTGAAGCGGATCTCGATGCCGGCCTTGGCGATCTGATCCTTGTACCAGCGGATGAGCTCCTTGTCGTTCTCCTTGAAGGTCATGGCGGAAGCGGTCAGGAACAGGCCGCCCAGCTGATCTTCCTTCTCGAAGATGACGGGAGTATGACCGCGCTGCTTGAGGACCAGAGCGCACTCCATACCGCCGACGCCGCCGCCGATGATGGCGACCTTCTTCGGGTTCTTGGTGGGAACGATCTTGTAGCGATTGTGCTGCATGGTGGGCGGGTTGAGCGCGCAGCGGCCCAGATGCAGGGAGTCGCCCAGGGACTGCAGGTTCTCGGTGCCCTCGAACTTGGAGAAGTTGAAGCAGCCGTTGTGGCAGCGGATGCAGGGACGGATCTCGTCCCCGGATCCATGCGGCCGGCGCAGGCGACGGGGGAGTTGGTGAACTTCTTGATATGCTCCACATCTGCCAGGTTGCAGTTGTCGGGCATGTACTGAGGCGGATGCGCCCAGTACCAGGCGTCGTAAGTACCGTTGTCACAGTTGAAGAAGTCGTAGCCGGCCTCCTCCAGGATCTTGACGGCCTTCTCGGACTCGGCCATGTCGCGGCCGAACTCCTCAAACTCCTCGTAAGGCATGGCGCCCTTGCGCCAGCCCTTGGTCTTGGAGACGACGGAGTAACGCAGGGAGACGGGGAAGTCGGACCCGGCCTGCTTCTTGATCTCCTGCGCGATCTCGCACGCGAAACGCAGACGGTTCTCCAGGGAGCCGCCGTACTGGTCGGTGCGGAAGTTCATGTTCGCGATGGCGAACTGGTCAAGGTTGTAGCCCTCGTGCACGGCGTGGATCTCAACGCCGTCGACGCCGGCCTCGCGCAGCTTCTTGGCGGTCGCGCCGAAGTGCCACACCATCTCCTGGATCTCTTCGATGGTGAAGGGACGGGAGGTCAGGTTATCGGCCCAGCGGTTGGGCGTGGCGGAGGCGGAGGCGCAGGCATACTGCACGTCGACAATGGGGCTGGCGAGCTTGTTGAGGAAGTCGTTTCTGCCCAGAGCGGCCATCCAGGGGGTGACGGCCATGGAGCGGCCGAAGCCGCCGGCAAGCTGGATGAAGAGCTTGCCGCCGGTCTTGTGGTACTCGTCCATATAGGGCTTGAGCTGCTTGTACATGCTGCGGTTGGAGTCCAGCCACTTTTTGCCCATGGTGTCGCGCACGGTCTGCATGCCGGGGAGGACCAGGCCGACGCCGTCCTTCGCTCTCTTGAGCAGGAAGTCGGCAGCCTCGGTGTCAAAATGGGAAGGCTCCAGCCAGCCGAAGAGGGAGGTGCCGCCCATGGAGCACTGCACGATGCGGTTCGGAATCTCTACTTCCCCGATTTTGAACGGGGTAAACAGAGCTTCATACTTTTTGTTCATAGTCTGACCCTTTCTTTTTCAAATTTCGCCGGAGTATTGAACGGTATCCGAATCTGCGCTTAGGGGAGCAGCGCCTTCACAAAGTGGACAGGCCACATGACCAGATCGGCCAGCAGACGGACGGTGGAGTCCAGAGCAAGATACTTGTCCTCACCGAGAACCTCAAAGAGCTTGTCGCGGACGCTGTCTTTCTGCAGCAGCTTGCCGATGCCGACGCTGATGCAGCCGAGGCACACGAGAGCAAAGAATCTCTTTGCCTTCTTCATGGATTATTCCCTCCTGTTTTGATAATTGTTTCATGTTGCGGGCGCGGGATCTGCCATCTGCGAACTCCGCACCCAATTAGCCCATGATATGGATATTATAAATTCTTCCCTGAACAGTGTCAAGCGCGGAATCGTGCAATTTAGACAAATGAGAGTGAATTGTATAAGGGCTTTTGCCGCAAGATTGTGCACATTTCTTCCAACTTGCAGCGTGTTATGACGTGCATCTGTACGGCCGACAACAGAAAAGCCCGGAGAACAGAGCGTTCTCCGGGCGGGAGCTGCATGATGACCGGCGCGTATCAGCGGCGGAAGCTGTCCTTCAGGGCGACGGCGCGGTTGAAGACGAGATGGCCGGGCGCGGCGTCCTTGTTGTCGAGCACGAAATAACCCTGACGCATGAACTGATAGCCCTTGGAGTCCTTTCCGCTTTCGGGCATGGGCGCGTCGCGCAGGGCGGCCTCGACCTTGCAGCCGGTCAGGACGGTCAGGCTGTCGGGATTGAGACAGTCGAGGAAGTTCTTGTCCGGCCCGTCAGGCTCGGCATCGGCGAAGAGATAGTCGTAGACGCGGACCTCGGCGTCGGCGCAGCTGACGGCGTCCACCCAGTGGATCGTAGCGCCTTTGACCTTGCGGCCGTCGGCCGGGTCTCCGCCGCGGCTCATGGGATCGTACTCGCAGAGAATCTCGGTCACATTCCCGTTTTCATCCTTGACGCAGCCGGTGCAGGTGACGAGATAGGCGCCCTTGAGACGGACCTCGAAGCCGGGATGAAGGCGCTTGTACTTGGGCGCGGGGACCTCCATGAAATCGTCTTCCTCGATCCAGAGATGGCGGGAGAAGCTGACTTCCCGGGTGCCGTCCTCGGGATGGAGGGGATTGTTCTCCACCTCCAGCAGTTCGCTCTGACCCTCGGGATAATTGGTGACGGTGAGCTTTACCGGATGAAGAACCGCCATGACGCGCTGTGCGCTGTCGTTCAGATCATCGCGCAGGCAGCTCTCCAGCAGCGCCCAGTCCACGGTGGAGTCGACCTTGCTCACGCCGATGCGCTCGCAGAAGTTCCGGATGGAACGGGCGGTGTAGCCGCGGCGGCGCAGACCGCAGAGGGTGGGCATACGCGGGTCGTCCCAGCCGGAGACGAGACCGTCTTCGACCAGCTTGCGGAGTTTCCGCTTGGACATGACGGTGTAGTTGATGCCCAGGCGGGCAAACTCGATCTGACGCGGCTTGATGCCGGGGATGGAAACGTTGGAGACCACCCAGTCGTACAGCGGGCGGTGGGCCTCATACTCGAGCGAGCAGAGGGAGTGCGTGATGCCCTCCAGCGCGTCCTGGATCGGGTGGGCGAAGTCATACATCGGGAAGATGCACCATTTTGTTCCCTGACGGTGGTGCTCGATATAGCGGATACGGTAAAGGACCGGGTCGCGCATGTTGAAGTTGCCGGAGGCGAGGTCGATCTTCGCGCGCAGGGTATAGCGGCCTTCCTCAAACTCACCGTTTCTCATGCGCTGGAAGAGGTCGAGGTTTTCCTCGATGGGACGGTCGCGCCAGGGGCTGATCGCGGGGCGCGTCGTGTCGCCGCGGTATTCGCGAAACTGCTCCGGCGTCAGCTCGCAGACGTAGGCGAGGCCCTTTTTGATCAGCTCAATGGCGTATTCGTAGGTCTTCTCGAAATAGTCAGAGCCGTAGTACAGCCTGTCGCCCCAGTCGAAGCCCAGCCAGTGGATGTCCTGCTGGATCGCCTCGACGTATTCGGTGTCCTCCTTGGCGGGGTTGGTGTCGTCGAAGCGGAGGTTGCACAGGCCGCCGAAATGCTCGGCCGTGCTGAAGTCTATGGTCAGCGCTTTGCAGTGTCCGATGTGGAGATAGCCGTTGGGCTCCGGCGGGAAGCGGGTGTGCACCTGCATGCCGTAGCAGCGCTGTCCCTCCGAAAGATCCTCCTGTACAAAGGCCTCAATAAAGTTTCTGGCAGTGATTTCTTCCATCTCTCTGTCACTCCTGTGAAAAAATACTTTGTTATTATAAACGATAGCGGGAGAAAATACAAGAAAAAGAAGCGAGTGAAATAAAGTCCTTTTCCGTTGTTTTATCGTGCAAGCATGCGATTGCGAACTGAAACAGGATGTGATAGAATGGCATCAGAATAAACGAAAAGGAGAGACAGATATGGATCAAATATACGATGTGATCATTATTGGCGGCGGCGCGGCGGCCGCTTCCGCTGTATTGACGCTGAAAAACCGCGGAAAGACGATGGCCGTCGTCACCAACAAAGCGGAGACAAGCAGCCTGTACAAGGCCGAAATGATCACCAACTATCCCGGACTTCCGCCGATGACCGGCGGAGAGATGACTGAGCTGTTCCGCCGTCAGATCGAGGAAGCCGGCGCCGTGATGATCCACGGCAGGGCGATCTCCGTCATGCCGATGGAGGATCTTTTCGGCGTTGCCGTAGGCAGCGATTATTATATGGCGAAGGCGCTCATTCTCGCCGCCGGCATCACGCGCGAGAAGCTCTATCCCGGCGAGGCGGAGTATCTTGGCCGCGGCGTCAGCTACTGCGCCACCTGCGACGGCATGCTCTATCGCGGAAAGACGGTGGCGGTCGTCGGCGGCGGGGAAGAGGCGCGCCATGACGCGGACTTTCTGGAGGGCATCGGCTGCACGGTGCTTCGCTTTGAAAAGAACGGACGCTATGAGATCCGCGGCGGCCTGAAGGCCGACACGCTCGTATTCGGCGGCGAAGAGTACAAGACCGACTGCGTTTTTATCATCAAGGACACGGTTTCGGTGACTAAACTCGTTCCGGGTCTGGTGTATGAAAACGGCGCGATCGTCGTGGACCGGAAGATGCAGACCACGGTGCCCGGCGTGTTCGCGGCCGGAGACTGCACAGGCAAGCCCTATCAGCTGGCCAAGGCCGTAGGTGAGGGGAATGTCGCGGCGCTCTCCGCCTGCGATTGGCTGGCCGATAAGCGGCTTTGAGACCCGTGTTTCGCGTTTTGGGAAAATTGCCGGAGGTAATCCGTGTTATTCCTGCTGAAAAACGCCGGAATCTGCTTGACAAAGTGACATGATCGGCGCTATAATCCAACTGTTTTCAGCGCAATGACGAACAGGAGTAGATCTGTCGGCGGATCACAGAGAGGGGACGGTCGGTGCAAGTCCCTGTGAAGCGGGGTCGAAGGTCGGTTCCGAGCGCCCGGGGGGAAGGGGAGACCTGCGTAGTCCCGGCGTGTGGTCCGCGTTAAGGACCGCAAGAGTGCCGCGTTTGCGTCATTCTGAGCGAAGCGAAGAATCTCATGAGATCCTTCGTCGCTTTGCTCCTCAGGATGACAGGCAAGGCGGAATTCAGGTGGTACCGCGGTATGTTTATCGCCCTGAGACGGAAACGTCTCAGGGCGTTTCTGATTTTTCAATCAGGAGGGAAGAACATGAAAGAGCTTCCGAAAGTGTACGAACCGAAAAAGGTCGAAAAGAAGATCTATGACTTCTGGATGGAAGGCGGCTGGTTCAAGGGCGAGATCGACCCCGCGAAAAAGCCCTTCTCTATCGTCATGCCGCCCCCGAACGTTACGGGGCAGCTGCACATGGGCCACGCGCTGGACGCGACGCTGCAGGACATCCTTACGCGCTACAAGCGCATGCAGGGCTACGCGGCCCTGTGGCTGCCCGGACAGGACCACGCCGGCATCGCCACGCAGATCCGCGTCGAGCAGGAGCTGCGGGAAAAGGAGGGCCTCACCCGCTACGATCTCGGCCGCGAAAAGTTCCTCGAGCGCGTCTGGGACTGGAAAAACCAGTACGGCAATCGCATCATCGAGCAGCAGAAGAGCATGGGCGTGTCCTGCGACTGGGACCGCAACCGCTTCACCATGGACGAAGTCTGTGCCAGGGCGGTCCGCGAGACCTTCTGCGACCTCTATGAGAAGGGCCTGATCTACAAGGGCAGCCGCATCATCAACTGGTGCCCCCACTGCCGCACGGCCCTGTCCGACGCTGAGGTCGAGTATAAGGATATGCCCGGTCACTTCTGGCACATCCGCTATCCGATCGAGGATTCCGACGAGGAATTCATCATCGCCACCACCCGTCCGGAGACCATGCTGGGCGATACCGGCGTGGCCGTCCATCCGGACGACGAGCGCTATCAGCACCTCGTGGGCAAAAACGCGATCCTGCCGCTGGTGGGCAGGAAGCTCCCCATTGTGGCCGACGAATACGTGGAGCTGGGCTTCGGCACCGGCGCCGTGAAAATGACGCCCTGCCACGACCCCAACGACTATGAGGTCGGTCTGCGCCACAATCTGGAGCAGGTGCAGTGCATCGACGAGGACGCGCGCATCATCAACGGCGGAAAATATAACGGTATGGACCGCTACGAGGCCCGCAAGGCGATCGTGGCCGATCTGGAGGAGCAGGGCTACCTCGTGAAGGTGGAGCCCTACAGCCACAATGTCGGCTGCTGCTACCGCTGCGGCTCCGTGGTCGAGCCTTTGATCAGCCCCCAGTGGTTCGTGAAGATGAAGCCGCTGGCGAAAAAGGCCATCGACGTGGTCAAGGACGGCCGCATCAAGTTCGTGCCTGAGCGCTTTACCAAGACCTATCTGAACTGGATGGAGAACGTGCATGACTGGTGCATCTCCCGTCAGCTCTGGTGGGGTCACCAGATCCCCGCGTGGTACTGCGAGGACTGCGGTCATATCACCGTCTCCCGCACGGACGCCTGCGAGTGCGAGGCCTGCCGAAGCAGGCGCATCAAGCGCGAGGAAGATGTGCTGGACACATGGTTTTCCTCCGCGCTCTGGCCCTTCTCCACGATGGGCTGGCCCGAGAGCACGCCGGAGATCAACTACTGGTACCCGACGACCGTGATGGTCACGGGCTATGACATCATCTTCTTCTGGGTGGCCCGCATGATCTTCTCCGGCATGGAGCAGATGGACAAGGAGCCCTTTGAGACCGTGTTCATCCACGGCCTGGTGCGCGACAGCCTCGGCCGCAAGATGTCCAAATCCCTCGGCAACGGCATCGACCCGCTGGACATGGTCGAGCAGTACGGCGCGGACGCGCTGCGCTTCAACCTCATCACCGGCAACTCGCCCGGCAACGACATGCGCTTTTACGTGGAGAAGTGCGAGGCCATGCGCAACTTCTGCAACAAGCTCTGGAACGCGAGCCGCTTCGTGATGATGAACCTCACGATCGACAAAAACGAGCTGCCCGAACAGCTTGAGATCGAGGACAAGTGGATCCTCTCCAAGCTCAACGACACGGTCAAAGAGGTCTGTGAGAACATGGACGCCTTTGAGCTCGGCGTCGCCGCGGGTAAGATCTACGACTTCATCTGGGACAGCTACTGCGACTGGTATATCGAGCTGACCAAGCCCCGCCTCAACGGCGAGGATGAGGCGTCGAAGCTCTCTGCCCAGAAGGTGCTGCTTTACGTGCTGACCGAGATCCTCAAGCTCGTGCACCCCTTTATGCCCTTCATCTCCGAGGAGATCTGGCAGGCCCTGCCGCATGACGGCGACGCGCTGATGGCCGCGAGATACCCCGCCTTCGATGAGAAGCTCAGCTTCCCCGAGGACGAGCAGAGCTTTGAGATGGTCATGAGCGCCATCAAGGCTGTCCGCGCCCGCCGCAGCGACATGAACGTGCCGCCCTCCCGCAAGGCGCACCTCATCATCGCGACCGACAGGAAGGACGCCTTCGAGGCCGGCAGGAGCTATATCAGCAAGCTCGCCTACGCCTCTGAGGCCTCTGTCGTCGATGCCGCGCCGGAGGATACCTCCGGCATGGTCTCCGTCGTCACCGACAACGCGCGCCTGTTCATGCCCATGGCGGAGCTGGTCGATCTCGAGAAGGAGAAGGCCCGCATCACCAAAGAACTTGCCAACGCCGAAAAGCAGCTGCAGGCGCAGATCGGCAAGCTCTCCAATCAGAACTTTGTCACCCGCGCGCCGGAGGCGGTCGTCAACGTCGAGCGCGAGAAGAAGACCAAGCTGGAGGCGCTGATCGAAAACCTGAAACTGAGCCTTGCCCAGTTCTGAGCTTTCGACCGAATCTGCAAGCAAATATCTATATAATCGGGACTGTGAGTGATCACAGTCCCGATTCTTTTTGACAGGAGCAAAGAGCATGAGCATTTCGTTCACATATTTATCAGGCAGACTGACGGTCTATCTCTCCGGCGAGCTGGATCACCACGCCGCCCGTGAGACCATGCAGAAGATCACGGAGCTGCTCGACGAGTATCTGCCGCGACGCTGCGTCCTCGACCTGTCGGGCCTGCGCTTTATGGACTCCTCGGGGGTCGCGCTGATCGTGCGTCTGAGCCGCCGCATGCGGGAGCTGGGCGGCACCCTGTGTGTCGAAAACCCCGTCGGACAGGCCCGGCGTGTGCTAAGCTGCGCCGGCGTAGACAAGCTGGTACATTTCGCTACGATTGGAGGATAATATGAACATCAGAAATTACATAAGCATCGACTTTCCGAGCTGCAGCGCAAACGAAGCCTTTGCCCGCGCCGCCGCTGCCGCCTTTGCCTCACAGCTCGATCCCACCATGGAGGAGCTGGGAGATATCAGGACGGCGGTGAGCGAGGCTGTGACGAACTGCATCGTTCACGCCTATCCCCGGGAGCTCGGCAGAATCCGTATGCGCCTGCGCATCCTGGACGAGGATACGCTCGACATCGCGGTACGGGACTGGGGCGTCGGGATGGAGAACGTACAGAAGGCCATGGAGCCGCTGTATACGACCGGGGGAGAGGAGCGCAGCGGCATGGGCTTTACGATCATGCAGAGCTTTACCGACAGCCTGCATGTGCGCTCGCAACCGGGGAAGGGTACGACCGTATCCATGCGCAGGCGTATCTTTCGCAGGAATCGGATCGGATGAACGAAAACATGCTGTCCGATCTCCGGGCGGCCAGGAACGGAGATAAGGAGGTCGCGGGACGGCTTCTGGAAGAGAACAGCGGGCTTATATGGAGCGTGGCGCGGCGCTATTTCGGCCGCGGTACGGACCCGGAGGACCTGTACCAGCTCGGCTGTCTGGGTTTTCTGAAGGCGCTGGAGGGCTTCGACCCGGAGTTCGGCACGCAGTTTTCCACCTACGCGGTGCCGAAGATCGCGGGGGAGATCCGCCGCTTCCTGCGCGACGACGGCGCCGTGAAGGTCAGCCGCGGCCTCAAGGAGCGGGCTGCGAAGATCTTTGCCGCGCGCCAGGTACTCGAGCAGCGCCTCGGCCGCGAACCGCACGTGTCCGAGCTCGCGGCGGAAACCGGGCTCGACCCGGAGGAGATCGCCGTTGCGGAGGCGGCAAACGGCCCGACCGAGAGCCTGCAGCGGGAGAGCGGGGAGGACGGCTTCACGCTCGAGCTGGTGCTGGGCGATTACGGCGCCGAGGAGCGGATGCTCGAGCAGGTGAATCTTCGCAGCCTGATCGAAGAGCTGCCGGAGCGCGAGAGAAAGGTCATCGCCCTGCGCTATTATCACGGCCTGACGCAGCAAAACTGCGCCAAGGTCCTGCACGTTTCGCAGGTTCAGATTTCGCGCCTGGAGAAGCGGGCGGTCGAGCGCCTCCGCGAGCGTTTTGATTTGTGATTTTGCCAAAATTGCTCATGTCGGATTTGGTGAGAATACCAAATTTCTTCTTGACAGCAATTTGATAAAGCGATATAGTGTGTCCAGACTTCCAGAAAGGAATCGGGACACATGAAGGCTTATGCTTATGCCGCATCTTATCCCTTTGCCGACCGCGTTCGGTAAGGATGATTTGTGGTGCAGGCAAGCCGTTTCTTCTGCTTTCTGCCGCACAGGTTATCCTGTGCGGTTTTCGTATTATTGAATAGACAGAGGAGAAATGCCATGAGCGAAGAATCCGTCAGAAGCGGGATCGAATCCTCCGAAAACTGCAGCGAAGAAGTAAAAACGACTAAATACACCGTCGGCATCGTCGGCCTTGGGCTGATCGGCGGCTCCTTCGCCAAGGCGTATCATGAGGCGGGGCATTCTGTTCTCGCGTGGAACCGCAGCCGCAGCGTGCTGGAGGAAGCCATGGCGTCGGGCGATGCGGACGGCGAACTGAAAATAGAAACGATACCAGAATGCGATCTTATACTCCTGTGCGTCTATCCGCAGGCCGCCATCGACTGGCTGACGGAGATGGCGCCGTATGTGGGGAAAAAGCCCCTGGTCGTCGACTGCTGCGGCACCAAGCGCGTTGTCTGCACGGCCTGCTTTCCGCTGGCGGAGCGTTACGGCTTCCGCTATCTGGGCGGGCACCCGATGGCCGGCACCCAGTATTCCGGCCTCAAATACGCGCGCGGCAATCTCTATCGCGGCGCGCCTATGGTCATCGTGCCGCCGTCGTATGACGATCTCAAACTGCTCGATCGCGTAAAAACGCTTCTCTCGCCGGCGGGCTTCGGCAGTTATTCCGTCACGACCGCCGAGAAACATGACGAGATGATCGCCTTTACCTCGCAGATGGCCCATGTGGTCTCCAACGCGTATATCAAGAGTCCGACGGCCGCAGCGCATAAGGGCTTTTCCGCCGGCAGCTACAAGGACCTGACCCGCGTGGCCTGGCTGAACCCCCAGATGTGGTCGGAGCTGTTCCTGGAGAACAAGGACTATCTGCTCGCCGAGCTGAACACTCTGATCGAGAACCTGACGGCTTACAGGATCGCCTTGGAAAACGACGATCCCGCAGAGCTGACGCGCCTGTTGGACGAGGGCAGACGCCGCAAGGAAGCAGTCGACGGCCGGTAGAGGCGCCCCGCTTGACACATGCGCGCAGAGAAAGGAGAGAGGATATGGAGCTTCAGGATTTCCGCAGAGAGCTTGACGGGATCGACAGTCAGCTTTTGCAGCTTTTTTACCGCCGTATGGAGATCACGGCGCAGATCGGGGAGTACAAGAAGGAAAACAATCTGCCGGTCTGCGACCCGGCGCGGGAGCGGGAGGTACTGCTGAGGATCGCGGATGAGAGCCCGGAGGGCCTCGGCGACTACGCGGTCACGCTGTATTCCCTGATTTTTGAACTCTCCCGGGCAAGACAGAACCGCCTGAGAGATGAAAAGACGGCGCTCGCCGCTCAGATCATGAATGCGATCGCCAATACGCCATCGATCTTCCCCGAGAGCGCAACGGTAGCCTGCCAGGGCGTGGAGGGTGCTTATTCCCAGCTCGCTTGCAGCAAGCTGTTCCGGCTCCCCGATATCCGCTATTGCGCAAGCTTTGAGGGCGTGTTCTCCGCGATCGATCAGGGGCTGTGCCGCTACGGCGTGATCCCGGTGGAGAACAGCACGGCGGGCTCTGTCAACGCGGTCTACGACCTGATGATGAAGCACAAGTTTCGCATCGTGCGCAGCGTGCGTCTGCAGATTGAGCACAATCTGCTCGTCAAGCCGGGAAGCAGGCTTTCGGATATCCGCGAGATCTATTCGCACCAGCAGGCGATCACCCAGTGCGCGCGCTTTCTGCACGGACTGTCCGATGTAAAGATCATTCCCTGTGAGAATACCGCCGTCGCGGCCAAGCTTGCCGCCGCTTCCGACGGGAGCGTAGCTGCGATTTCATCCCGCGCCTGCAGCAGGCTTTACGGGCTGGACTGCCTCATCCCCTCGGTGCAGGATCGGGCCAACAATAGCACGCGCTTTATCTGCATTGCCAAGGATCTGGAGATCTATCCGGGCGCCGACCGCACAAGCCTGATGATGATCCTGCCGCATACGCCCGGCAGCCTGTACAAGGTGCTTGCCCGCTTCAATGTACTGGGGCTGAATCTCAACAAGCTGGAGAGCCGCCCGCTTCCGAACCGGAACTTTGAGTTCATGTTCTATTTTGATCTGGATACGCCGGTCTACTCGCCCGGCTTTCTGCAGCTCATGAGCGAGATGGAGTCGATCTGCGAGGAGTTTCATTACCTCGGCAGCTACAGCGAAATCATCTGAGTCCGCCGTGAAAAGGGGATAGATATATGATTGCGGTATTTGTCAATATGGCGACGGTCCTGGCGGGGAGCCTGCTGGGCATCCTGCTGCGAAACCGCCTGAAAGTCAGCCTGCAGGACGCGCTGATGAAAGCGCTGGCGCTCTGCACCATGCTGATCGGCGTCTCCAGCGCCATCGGCACCGCCGACGTGCTGTGCGTGATCGTCTGCATGGTGCTCGGCACCGCACTGGGCGAGTGGATCCGGATCGACGACGGCATCGAGCACGCGGGCGACTGGATCAAGGGAAAGCTGTTCAAAAACGGCGGGGGAGAGAGCCGCTTTACTGAGGGCTTCGTCTCCGCCTGCATCCTGTTCTGCATCGGCTCGATGACGATCGTGGGCTCGCTCGAGGCGGGCATCAATCACAATTACAGCATTATCTTCGCCAAGAGCACGCTGGACTTCGTCTCCTCCATGGCCTTCGGCGCGGCGATGGGCTTCGGCGTGACCTGCTCGATCCTGTTTATTCTGATCTTTCAGGGCGGGCTTACGCTGCTGTCCGGTATGCTCGCCCCGGTCCTGAGCACGGCGACGGTCACGGAGATGTCCGCCGTGGGCGGCGTCATCCTGATGGGCATGGCGATCAACATGCTCGGCCTCGGCAAAGAGCGGATTCGCGTCGCCAACATGCTCCCGGCGATCTTCCTGCCGATCGCGTATTTCCCGTTCGTACAGCTGCTGAAAGGATTGTTTTCCTAATAGAATAAGCGAGAGGCTTTCCTACGCGGAAAGCCTCTCAGACTGTAGACAAACCTATACAGAGCAAGTCGGACTTGCATGGGGAGAGCGCGAGAGGGGATTGGGTATTCCCTCTCGCGTTTGATATTCTCAAAATCGACACTTTGTCGACACCCTGAGAGGCTTTCCTACGCGGAAAGCCTCTCGTTTTACTTTTTGAATTGAAACCCTGTCTCGGACAGAAGCACCGAGAAAAAGATCAGCGCAAAGCCGATCAGGAGCTTTGCCGTCAGCTGCTCGTGGTAGAAGATTACCGAGGTCAGCGTACCGAAGACGGATTCCAGCGTGAGGAGCACCGCCGCGGTGGAGGAGGGCGTGTATTTCATGCCCCAGGCCTCGAGAAAGAAGCAGAGACCGGTGCAGACGAAGCCCATATACGCGATGTTCAGCCATGCGCCGACCGGCACGCCGACGGGTACCGGCTCCAGCGGAAGAGCGCCCGCCCAGCAGACGAGAGCGGCAACGGCAAACTGGACGGCCGAGAGACTGAGCGCGTCGCCGTCCTCCCCGCCGTAATGCTCGACGATGACGATCTGCAGCGCGTAAAAGATGCCGCAGAAGAGGGTGAGCAGATCGCCCCTGTTGAGCCCGCTCTCAAGATCGCTGAGCGAGACGAAGCCGATCCCGACAAGGCACAGCAGCGCTGCCAGCACGTGCCGCAGCATGGGCTTGCGCCGATAGACGCCCCAGGCGAGAAAGGGGACCAGCACACAGTATACCGCCGTCAGGAAGGCGTTTTTCCCGGGCGTGGTGTATTTTAATCCGTAGGTCTGCGTGATATAGGCCGCCGCGAGACAGAGCCCGAGCAGCACGCCGCCCTTCCGCTCGCGGCGGCTGAGCCGGGCCAGCCTTTTCCCCGCGAAAAAGCCGAGCAGCAGCGCCGCGAGCGTGAAGCGGACCGCAAGGATCCACAGCGTGCCCACGCTCTCGAGCGTGTTCTTCAGAATGACGAAGGAGGTGCCCCAGAGCAGAGCGGCGGCAAGGAGCGCAAAGCGCCCTGCGGCGCGGCGGTCGGTCGTTTCCCTGTGAATCATAGTTTGGTCATGTTGATGGCTGCGGCGCGCAGCATCAGCTTCTTCGGCCCGAGCTGGTCAAAATCGATCTCGATCAGATAATCGCCGCCCATGGGGATCTTCTTGACAAGTCTGCCGGGCCCGAAGGCTTTGTGCTTTACGCGGTCGCCAACCTCAAAGCCGGCGGACGGAGCGGACTGCTTCGCACTGTTCGGCTTCGGCGGCGCGGGCGGGCGGATAGTGCCGGAGCGCTGCGTCTGCGTGCTCCGGTGAGTATCGTAGCCGTATGTTTTCTGCTCGCGGCTCTTTTCCTGATAGCCGTAACCTTTGGGGACGTTCTTTTTGATATCTCCCTCAGGGATCTCGTCCACAAAGCGGGAGACGCGATTGGCCGTGGTGCGGCCGAAGAGCATGCGCTGCCGCGCGCAGCTGAGATAGAGATGCCGTTTGGCTCGCGTGATCGCGACATAGCACAGCCTGCGCTCCTCCTCCATCTCGTCGGGCTCTCCGATGGCGCGGATGCCGGGGAAGATGCTCTCCTCCGCGCCGACGATGAACACGGTGGGAAATTCCAGTCCCTTCGCGCTGTGCATGGTCATCATGACCACGCTGTCGGCGTCTTTGTCGTAGTTGTCCAGATCCGTATACAGCGCGACGTTTGCGAGATACCCTTCCAGCGTCAGATCGCCGCTCTCCTTCATATACTGGAGGATGGAGCTCTTGAGTTCCTTGATGTTTTCGGCGCGGGCCTGATCCCTGTCGTCTTCGGAGCGCTCCAGAGCCAGCAGATAGCCGGTCTTCTCCAGCAGCTCGTCATAGACCGCGTCGGGCGAATTGAGCTCTGCGAACGCGCGCAGGCCCTCGATCATCTGCGCGAACTGCCGCAGCTTGACAGCCGGGCGGGAGAGTTCCGGCCAGCGGTCGGCCGTGCGGAGGATCTCAAACATGCTCGTGCCGTTGTCCGCCGCAAGCTGCCGCACGGTCTCGATGCTGCGCTCGCCGATGCCGCGGGGTGGGCTGTTGATGATGCGCGACAGACGCAGATCGTCGGCCGGCGTGCAGATCACGTTCAAATAGGCCAGCATGTCCTTGACCTCGGTATGGTCAAAAAAACGCGTACCGCCGAAGATGCGGTAAGGGATCCCGTTTCGCTTGAAGGCAAATTCCAGCTGACTCGACTGGGCGTTCATGCGGTACAGCACCGCGTGGTCGCGCCAGTTGGCGCCGGAGCCGTAGTTTGCCAGGATCTTCGAGGCGACGAACTGCGCCTCCTCATGCTCGTTGTCTGCGCAGTACAGTTCGATCAGATCGCCGGAACCGGCGTTTGTCCAAAGCTCCTTCCCCTTGCGGCCGAAGTTGTTGCGGATTACGGCGTTGGCAGCGTCCAGGATATGCCCGGTGCTGCGGTAGTTCTGCTCAAGGCGGATCGTGCGGCAGTTCGGGTACTGGCTCTCAAAGGAGAGGATATTCTCTATGGTCGCGCCGCGGAACTTGTAGATGCTCTGGTCGTCGTCGCCCACCACGCAGATGTTGCCGGTCCCGCCGGCGAGCATGGAGGCCAGAAGATACTGCAGGTGGTTGGTGTCCTGGTATTCGTCGATCAGCACGTACCGGAACCTGCGCTGCCAGTAGGCGCGGCATTCCTCGTCCTCCTGCAGAAGTTTGACCGTAAAGGCGATGAGATCGTCAAAGTCCATGGCGTTTGCCGCAAAAAGGCGGCGCATGTATTCCTGATAGACCTGCCCCACCTTGACGCGCCTTGCGTCGCTGCCAGCGCGGGCCTGCTCGATGTATTCCGCAGGGCCGATGCAGGCGTCCTTCGCGCGGCTGATCTCAGCCAGCAGCGAGCGCGGAGGAAAGCTCTTTTCATCGAGGTCCATGTCCTTGAGGATGCGCTTCATCAGGCTCTGGCTGTCGGCAGTATCATAAATCGAAAAACCGGAGCTGAAGCCAAGGCGTTCCGCGTCCCGGCGCAGGATGCGCACACAGGCGGAGTGGAAGGTGCAGGCCCAGATGTCGTTGGCGTTCTCTCCCAGCATCCGCTCCAGACGCTCCTTCAGCTCGCCCGCGGCTTTGTTGGTAAAGGTGATTGCCAGGATCCGCCACGGGTCGACGGGATCGAGCGCCGCGAGCTTCTGCGCCTCCGGTCCGCCGCGCCGCAGGATCTGAAGCTTCTCCTCGTCCGCGTCCGCGGGAAGCTCGTCGGAATCGCCGGCCCGGCCGTATTTGAGGAGATTTGCTATGCGGTTGATGAGAACGGTGGTCTTCCCGCTCCCGGCGCCTGCCAGAATCAGCAGGGGACCTTCGGTTGCCATGACGGCCTCGAGCTGCCGGTCGTTGAGATCGGCGAATTCAGCGCGCACGACGGCCTTTCGTGCGGCGATATAGCGTTTTTCAAAGTCATTCATCATGTCGCAGATTGTACCACATTTCTCCGGCGCATACAAGCCTTAAGAATTGTTAAGCCCCGTCTGTCTTGCCATTTTTATCCCTATCGTGTATAATGACTTCCAAGTATGCGGAAAGGAGAAGGATGTCATGGACGAGCAGATCCTTCAGTTGAAAAACTGGGTCGCGGAGAGCGACAACATCGTGTTCTTCGGCGGCGCAGGCGTCAGCACGGAGAGCGGCATCCCCGATTTTCGCAGCGTCGACGGCCTGTACAATCAAAAGTGGCGCTTTCCGCCCGAGACGATCCTGAGCCACAGCTTTTTTGAGAGAGATCCCGAGGAGTATTATCGCTTCCACAGGGAAAAGCTCGTGATCGACGGCGTCAGGCCGAATCGCGCCCATCTGCGTCTGGCCGAGCTGGAGCGGGAGGGAAAGCTGCGCGCCGTCGTGACGCAGAATATCGACGGGCTCCATCAGGCCGCCGGGAGCAAAAAAGTGCTCGAGCTGCACGGCAGCATCCTGCGAGCCTATTGCTCCCGCTGCCGCCGCCCCTATCCGGCCGAGCGCATGAACCACGGGACGGGCGTGCCCCGCTGCAGCTGCGGCGGCGTCATCCGGCCGGACATCGTGCTGTATGAGGAGCCGCTGGATCAGGACGTCATGCGCGAGGCCGTTGACTACATCCGCAAGGCGGATGTGCTCATCGTCGGCGGGACCTCGCTCGCCGTCTATCCCGCGGCGGGTCTTATCAACTATTACCGGGGAAATAAACTGGCGCTGGTCAACAGGGGCAGAACGCCCTATGACAGCTATGCCGATCTGGTCATCCACAAGAACATCGGTGACGTATTCAGCCAGATATAAGGAGTACATATGGCCAAGGGAAAGCTGATCGTGCTCGAGGGGATCGACGGCAGCGGAAAGTCTGCCCAGTATCGCCGCCTCTGCGCACGAATGGAAAAGGACGGAATCGAGTATACTCATATTGTCTTTCCGCGCTACGACAAGGAGAGCAGCGCGCTGATCCGCATGTATCTGGGCGGCGCTTTCGGCAGCAGCCCCTCCGACGTGAACGCCTATACTGCCTCGACCTTCTTTGCGGTGGACCGTTTCGCGGCCTATAAGACCGAATGGGGCAGGATCTATGAAGAGGGCGGCCTGATCCTTTCGGACCGCTACACCACCTCCAATGCCGTACATCAGGGTTCCAAGCTCCCGGAAGAGGAGCTTCCGGCCTTCTTTTCCTGGCTCTCCGATTTGGAGTACGGAAAGATGGGCCTCCCCAGGCCGGATCTGGTGATCTACCTCGATGTGGATTTGCAGACATCCCTGGCCCGCCTGCGCCGCAGGCAGGAGAAGAATCATACCAGCGCCGACATCCATGAGCAGGACATCGCCTATCTGCGCCGCTGCCTGAACACGGCCGATATGGCCGCCCGGCATTATGGCTGGACAAGGATCGCGTGCCGCAGGGATGGCAAAGAGCGTGAGCTGGAAGAGAAGAACGACGAGATCTACCGCATCCTGCTCGACAGCATCGGAAAATAATGGAAAAGGGGCTTCCTGAGAAGCCCCCGAAAAAGAGATTCAGTTGCAGCCGCAGCCGCAGTTGTTGTCGCAGCCGCAGCCGCAGTTGTTGTCGCAGCCGCAGCCGTTGTTGCAGCCGCATCCGAAGCCGTTGTTGCCCCAGCCGAAGAGGATAATCAGAAGGATGATGATCCAGAGGCTGTTGTTACAGCTGTTGCAGAACATGTTTTGCCCTTTCTCCGCGTTCGGTTTTCACTCTCTGCGCGCCCCGCGGACAGGCCGGCAGCGCTTTCGCGGTAAAGTGCAGGTTTTGCCCTGCTCACACCATCATATGATTCTCATTCTCTTCCCGTTACAGTCATCAGACAAGGAGTTCCTGTATGGCAGAAAAGCAAGATATCGTCGAAGAAGTTTTCAGCGCCGAGGCGGAGCGCAGCCCCGGCCGGCATGCCGCGCGTCCCGAGAGCGCGGCAGCCAGGCAAAAGCCTGCCCGGGAGAAGGGCCCTTCCCTCAGCAGCGTTGACAAGCTCCTGATCGACGAGACCGGCGAGGAAGCCTATAATTACACGGGGGACGAGGCGTCGGAGCGGGATTACCGCCCGATCCGCCAGAGCCATGAGTACCGCTCCGGCTGTCTGGGCGGGATCATGTACTTCGCGTTCATCCTCTGCCTCGGCGTTGTGCTTGCCTGCCTCGCCTGGATGGCAGCCAGCGATATGCTGGCCCTGAACAAGACGCCGTTTACCACGACGCTTACGCTCCCGTCGAGCATCTTTACGTCCGAGACCGTCGATACCTTCGATGAAGCCGGCGTGAAGACCGGCACCAAGCGCGTCACGCACGCGGACATGGACTACGTGGCGGAGATGCTCAAGGATGCCGGCCTGATCGAGAACAAGTGGCTTTTCAAGCTCTTCGCGCAGTTTTCGCACGCTGACACCAAGCTCAAGCCCGGTGAATATGAGCTGCACTCCACATACGACTACCGCGCGCTGGTGCAGAACATGCGTCCCGGCTCCGGCGCCGCCGTCACCGTTTCCGTGACCTTCCCGGAGGGCTACAGCCTGCGGCAGACCTTTCTGCTGCTGGAGGACAAGGGCGTTGCCAATTACGATGATCTGATGAGCGCCGCGGCGAGCTATAAATTCAACTACGACTTCCTCGATGATCTCGACTCCGAGCAGGCAAACCGCCTGGAAGGCTTCCTCTTCCCGGACACCTACGAGTTTTATGTCGGGATGCAGCCCTCCAGCGCCATCAATAAATTCCTCGAGAATTTCCATTACCGCATGACGGCAGAGCTTCTGCAGCGCATGGAGGAGCGCGGGCAAAACATCCACGACGTCATCACCATCGCCTCCATGATCGAGAAGGAGGCCGCCAACGACAATGAGCGCGCCACCATCGCCTCGGTCATCTACAACCGACTGCGCACCGGTATGCCGCTCGGCATCGACGCGACCACCCTCTATCTCTATCCCGACCACGAGGGGGCCCCGACAGCGAGCATGCTTGAGGAGGACACCCCTTACAATACCCGCCTGTATACCGGCCTCACGCCTACGCCGATCTGCAATCCCGGCCTGACCTCGATCCGCGCGGCGCTCTATCCGGAGAACACCAATTTCTATTATTATGCGCTCGACTCCGAGACCGGTCTGCATAAGTTCTTCACCAATGCCTATGAATTCAACAATTTTGTCGCGACCCAGAATTACTGAGCCGCTTGAGCTCCTGTCCCCGGCAGGGGACATGGAGCGGCTGAAAATGGCCGTCTTATACGGGGCGGACGCCGTGTATCTGGCAGGGCGGCGCTTCGGCATGCGTACGGCGGAGGTGAGCTTTTCCGACGAGGAGCTCGGCGAGGCCGTCCGCTTTGCCCACAGCCGGGGCGTGAAGGTCTATGTGACCTGCAACACGCTCCCTCGGGAGGAGGAGCTGCGCGAGCTGCCGGGCTATCTCGAATACCTGCAGGAGATCGGCGTCGATGCGCTGATCATTGCGGATCTCGGCGTGATGGCGCTGGCCAAGCGTCACGCGCCGAAGATCAGCCGCCATGTCAGTACGCAGTTCGGCGTACTCAACAGCGCGGCGGCAAATGCCCTCTTTGATCTCGGAGCGGATACCGTAGTCCTGGCTCGCGAGACGCCGCTGGCGGATATCCGCCGCATCCGGGAGCATACGCCGAAGGAGCTTCGGCTGGAGGCCTTTGTGCACGGCGCCATGTGCGTCTCGTTCTCCGGGCGTTGCCTGCTGTCCAACTACATGACCGGGCGCGACGCCAACCGCGGCCAGTGCGCACAGCCCTGCCGCTGGAAGTATTATCTGGTGGAAGAGACGAGGCCCGGCCAGTTCTTCGAGATCAGTGAGGACGGCGGGACCCACATCATGAATTCAAAAGATCTGTGCATGATTGAGCACCTGCCGGAGCTGATCGACGCGGGCATCAGCAGCTTCAAGATCGAAGGGCGCACGAAATCCGCGTACTATACCGCCGTTGTGACCAATGCCTACCGCCACGCGCTGGACGCCGCGAGAGCGGGGGAGAGCCTGGATCCCGCCTGGGTGGAGGAGACCGAGATGCTCAGCCACCGCCCGTATACGACAGGCTTTTTCTACGGTGAGCCCGGCCAGCATTATCAGGAGGGCATGTTCCTGCGCAAGGCGGACGTGGTCGCCGTCGTGGAGGAGTGCGCGCAGGACGGCGCCGCACTGCTGACGCAGCGCAACAAGTTTTCCTCCGGCGACACGCTCGAGCTGCTTTGTCCGGGTCAGAAACCCGTTTCCTTTACCGCCGGTGACATGACCGACGGAGAAGGACTTCCGATCACCGACACGCATCGGGCCATGATGCCTTTTCATATGCGGCTGCCCTTTCAGGCACCTCCTTTCTCCATCGTGCGCAAACGCAGAGAATCGGCAGATAATCCTTGACAAATGGACGGTCTGTGGTAAAATTACATAGGCTTTGACGAAAAGAGCCGGAATGAGAGCGCTTCAGAGAGGGATCGGCTGCTGTGAGATCCTGTGCTTCGCCCGGCGGCCGCTTCCGAGCCTCCCCGCGACGAGTGGGGCGTATGCCTGCGTTATGGGCGCTGAGAGGTCGCTTTTGCGGCGAATCAGGGTGGTACCGCGAATAATCATTCGCCCCTGTTCCTTTTGGGACAGGGGTATCTTTTTTTCTGGGAGGACATTATGGAAAAATACGGACTGAATCAACTGCGCGAGATGTTCCTCAGCTTTTTTGAGACAAAGGGGCATCTGCGTCTGCCCAGTTTCTCGCTGATCCCGCAGGGCGACGCGAGCCTGCTGCTCATCAACTCCGGCATGGCGCCGATGAAGCCCTATTTCAAGGGCGAGCAGGAGCCGCCGCGTCACCGCGTATGCACCTGCCAGAAGTGCATCCGCACCGGCGACATTGAGAACATCGGCAAGACCGCGCGCCACGGCACCTATTTTGAGATGCTGGGCAACTTCTCCTTCGGCGACTACTTCAAGCGTGAGGCCATCCACTGGAGCTGGGAATTCCTCACCTCGCCCGAGTGGGTCGGACTGAACCCGGACCGCCTGTATCCCTCCGTCTATCTGGAGGACGACGAGGCCTGGAACATCTGGCACGACGAGATCGGCATCTCCGCAGAGAGGATCTTCCGCTTCGGCAAGGAGGACAACTTCTGGGAGCACGGCGCCGGCCCCTGCGGCCCCTGTTCGGAGATCTACTACGACCGGGGCGAGAAATACGGCTGCGGAAAGCCCGACTGCACGGTCGGCTGCGACTGCGACCGTTATATCGAGGTCTGGAACAACGTCTTCTCCCAGTTTGACAACGACGGGGAGGGCAATTACTCCGAACTCAGGCAAAAGAACATCGACACCGGTATGGGTCTGGAGCGTCTGGCCGTCGTGTGTCAGGACGTGGATTCTCTGTTCGACGTCGATACGGTGATGAACATCACGCACAAGGTCAGCGAGCTGACCGGCGCCTTCTATGGCAAGAGCCATAAAATGGACGTTTCCCTGCGCGTGATTACCGACCATATCCGCGCGTCCACCTTCATGATCTGCGACGGTGTTCTGCCCTCCAACGAAGGGCGCGGCTATGTGCTGCGCCGCCTGCTTCGCCGCGCCGCCCGTCACGGCAAGCTTCTCGGTGTGAACAATCCCTTCCTTTACGAGGTCGTGGACACGGTCATCCATGAAAACGAGTGCCAGTACCCGGAGCTTCGTGAGAAGCAGGCCTATATCACCCGCGTCGTCAAGACGGAGGAGGAGAACTTCGCCCGTACCATTGACGCCGGCATGAAGATTTTCTCCGAGCTGCTGGGGGCCCACAAGGAGAAGAGCGAGACCGTCTTCTCCGGCGCCGACGCCTTCAAGCTCTACGACACCTACGGTTTCCCGGTAGACCTGACGATCGAGATGTGTGCCGACGAGGGTATGGGCGTCGACGAGGACGGCTTCCGGCAGCTCATGGAGGAGCAGCGTGTTCGCGCCCGCAAGGCGCGCGAGGCGCTGGGCGACCTCGGCTGGGCCGGGATCGAATTCGGCAAGGATATCCCCGAGACCGTGTTCGAGGGTTATGACAAAAAGACGGTCGAGGCGAAGGTCCTCGCCATCGTCGCCGACGGCGAGCTGCGCGAGGAGATCCCCGCCGGGACAGACGCCATCGTTGTACTGGACCGCACGGTCCTCTATGCCGAGATGGGCGGACAGGTCGGCGATCACGGCAAACTCACGGCTGACGGCGTCAGCTTTACCGTCAATGACGTTCAGAAGAACAAGGGCGGCAAGTATATGCACTACGGCAGGCTCGAGCAGGGCGATCTGAAGCTCGGCGACACGGTGACGGCCGCGTACTGCGAGAAGCGCCGCGCCGCCATCGCGCGCGCACACAGCGCCACGCACCTGCTGCAGCGCGCCCTGCGCGACGTGCTGGGCGAGCATGTGCATCAGGCCGGCTCTCTGGTCGAGCCTGACTTCCTGCGCTTTGACTTCACCCATTTCTCCGCCGTCACGCCCGAACAGCTCCGCCAGGTGGAGAACGCTGTCAACGACGCGATCCTCGGCGGCCTGGATGTGGACGTGAAGGAGATGCCCATCGCGCAGGCCCGCGCCGCCGGAGCGACCGCGCTCTTCGGCGAGAAATACGGCGATGTGGTGCGCGTGGTCAACATGGGCGATTACAGCGTGGAGCTTTGCGGCGGCACCCATCTGGACAACACCGCCAAAGCCGGCGGCTTCCACATCGAGTCCGAGGGCTCCGTGGCCTCCGGCGTCCGCCGCATCGAGGCGACCACAGGTCTCAGAACGATGCAGCGCCTGCACGACGATATCGACGCGATCGCCGCCGTCGCCGCAATCTTCAAGGCAAACCCCAACGACATGCTCGCAAAGGTCGAACAGCAAACCAGCGAGCTCAAAGAGGCCAGGCGCCTGATCCAGCAGTACAAGGACAGGGAATCCGCCGGCGGCGCGGAGGCCATGCTGCGTGATGCCAAGGAGATCAAAGGCCTGCACGTTGTGACTGCGAAAGTCGAGGGCGACGCCAATGCGCTGCGCAAGATGGGCGACGCGCTTCGTGACAAGGATGCGCGCGTCGTGGCGGTCCTCGCTGCCATCAACGGCGATAAGATCACCTTCCAGTGTGTCTGCGGCAAGGACGCGGTCAGCGAGGGCATCAAGGCGGGAGACATCATCCGCTGCGTCACCGCGATCGCGGGCGGCAAGGGCGGCGGCAAGCCGGACTCCGCCATGGGCGGCGGCAACGACTGCAGCAAATGCCGGGAGGCGCTTGCGGCTGTGGAAAGTTTTATTGCCAACAAATAAAACAAGGAGGACTTCACATGAAAGACGAAAACTGCCTGTTCTGCAGGATCATCGCCGGAGAGATCCCCAGCGCGAAGGTCTACGAGGATGACGACGTGTTTGCCTTCCGGGATATCAATCCTCAGGCACCGGTGCACATTCTTGTCGTCCCCAAGAAGCACATCTGCTGCGCCCGCTGCATCAATGCGGACAACTCCTCTGCTGTCGCCAAATGCTTCGAGGCGATCGCCAAGATCGCAAAAGCAGAGGGCCTGGATAACGGCTACCGTGTGATCAACAACTGCGGGGAAGACGGCGGACAGTCCGTCATGCACCTGCATTTCCACCTGCTCGGCGGCGTTAAGCTGGGCGAGAAGATCCTTTGATCCTATAAAAGGCATCCGCAGAGTTATCTCTGCGGGTGCCTTTCACGTTTATGGAAGGAGGGGGACAATGCGCGTCCTGGCCGTCATCTGCTTTTCGTTTTCTGCGGCCGTATTTGCCGCGGCTTTCCTCCTGCCTTTTTCGTTTCTTTTTCCTTTTGCCGGTGCTTTTCTGCTCTTTGGCGTCCTCGTCGTTTTGACGCGCAGAAAATGGCTCAGGCCGCTCGCGCTCTTCCTGCTTGCTGCGGCCTGCGGTTTTGCGTGGTTTGCATCGCACGATCTTTTCACTGTGGCCCGTGCGCGCGAGCTGCACGGGACCACGCGGCTCATCCATGCGACGGTTCTGGATTACCCGCTGGAGTCCTCCCATTACTGCCGCGTGACCGTATCGGCCGAGCTTGAAAACGGCAGAACGCTCGATGCGCTCGTCTATGACAATACAATGTCGCTGGCCAAAGCAAAACCCGGGGACCGCGTCTGCTTTGAGGCAAAGATTTCCTCATCAGACATGCGTTACGGGGAGCCGTACGATGTATATATCGCGCGCGATATCTATCTGAAGCTCAACACCCGTTCCGAGGCGGTTTGGGAGCACCATGCGGGCGGATGGGCAAAGCTTCCCGTCAGGATCCAGCACGCGCTGATCGAGCGGATCCACGCAGTCTTTCCGGAGGACTGCACCGCGTTCATGAAATCGCTGATGCTCGGCGACAAGAGCGATCTGTATCGCGACGAGGAGCTGTATTATTCCCTCAGCCGTGCCGGGAACATGCACGCGCTGGCGGTATCGGGCCTGCATATCGCGTTTCTCGTCGGCATGATCCAGCTCCTTTTCGGGAGAAGCCCCTTCGGATCGATCCTGTGTATTGTACTTGTATGGTGCTTTGTCCTGATCACCGGAGCCAGCCCCTCCGCTGTGCGCGCCGCCGTGATGCAGACGCTGCTGCTTCTGGCGCCGGTGCTCAGAAGAGAAAACGATCCGCCTACGACGATCTCCTTCGCACTGGCCCTGATCCTTCTGCAGAACCCGCGCGCCGCCGCCAGCGTCAGTCTGCAGCTTTCCTTTGCTGCCATGGCCGGTATCCTCTGTTTTGGAAAAAAGCTGTACGGCCTGTTTATGGAACCCTTCCGCAAGGGTCTTGCAGGGAAGCTTCTGGCGGTCCCGGTCTCCGCTGCCGCAAGCTCGCTTGCGGTGCTGCCGTTCACGGTGCCGCTCATGGCGCTTCACTTCGGCTATATCCCGCTGCTTGCCCCGGTCACTTCGGTTTTGTGCTGTATTGCGATCTCCCTTTGCTTCTGCGGGGGATATCTGTCCTGTATCCTGTCTCTTTTGTCTTTCCCGCTCGGCTCTGCCCTGGCCTGGCCGACCGCCTGGCTTTCACGCTATATCGTCTGGATCTCCGGCGTGATCAAAGATGTTCCGTACTCGGTGCTGTATATCGATCTTCCATGGTGCGGCGTCTGGCTTTTCTGCGTATATCTGTTGTTCATCCTGTTTCGCTTCCTGCCGGTCAGGCGGGGAGCAAAGCCGCTCCTTCCGGCGGCGGCGGCGATCCTCTCGATGCTGCTGCTGTTGAATCTGACGCGCCTGCGTTATGAGAAGGCAGACGGCTGGTTCACCGCGCTGGACGTGGGGCAGGGACAATGCCTCTGCGCCATGTCCGGCGAGCAGACCGTGCTGATCGACTGCGGCAGTCAGTCCTCGCTTGACAATGTCGGCGAGCTTGCCGGGCGATATCTCATCGCCCGCGGCAGAGAGCAGATAGACGCGCTGATCCTGACTCATACGGACACCGATCACGTCAACGGTGTAAGCATGCTGATGGAGATGCTGCCGATCGAAAGGATCGTCGTCCCGCTCGGCGCGAAAGAATCGAACGGATACCTGCCTGCGATCCGCGAAAAGGCGGAACAGAAAGGGATCGACTTCGTGACGCTGGATCATGACATACAGCTTGTTTATGATGTGTTAACGCTCAATCTCTATGCGCCGCTGAATACGGGCGAACTCAAGGATACCGAGCTCTTTGCGGCGATCCATTTCGGTGACTACGACGTGCTCGTTACCGGAGACGCTTCCGCTCAGCTGGAGAGGCGATTTCTGAAACACGCAGAGCCTGAGGATTATGAGCTCCTGATCGTGGGCCATCACGGCTCGAAAAACTCCTCCAGTACGGAACTGCTCGAGTCCTGCGGCGCAGATACCGCGATCATCAGCGTGGGCTACAATACCTACGGGCATCCCTCGCAGGAAACGCTTGAACGTTTGGCCGACTGCGGCTATAATGTGTATCGTACCGATGAAGACGCGGACATTGAGATCCGCATAGAGGACGGCCATGGCGAAAAAGAACGCTAAAGAGGAAACAAAACTGAATTACAGCGCAGAGGTCCGCAGCCTGAAAGAGCGCGGGCCGGAGTCGCTGTATCTTCTCTGGGGGCCCGAGGACTATCTGCGCGAGCAGTTTCTGAATGAGCTGAAGAAAGCATGCCTGCCGGAAGGGGAGGACAGCTTCAGCTTCAAGCGTCTCAACGGTCCGGAGCTGGACGCACAGGAGCTGCAGGCGGCGATCGATTCCGTGCCCTTTCTCACGGAGCGCAGCTTTGTCGAGATCCGGGATGCGGATCTCAACCGCCTGAAAGAGCCGGAAAGAGTCCTCAAAGCTTTGCAGGATATTCCGGACTACTGCACGGTTGCCTTCGTCCAGAACGCACAGTACGAACCGGACGGACGGATAAAACTGATCAAAGGGATCCGCTCCAACGGCCGGGACATGAAGTTTACGCAGGCTCCGCAGGGCCAGCTGATCGACTGGGTGAGGCGCCGCTTCGCCGCGCATGGGAAAGGAATCGAACTCGAGACCGTCCAGCGCCTGATCCTGATCAGCGGCGACCTGATGAACAGGCTGATCCCGGAGATCGACAAGATCTCTGCCTACGCGAAGGGCGACAGGGTCACCGTCGAGGATGTGGAGGCGGTGGCGAGCCATGTCCCTGAGGCCGACATTTTTGAAATGACAGACTGCATCGCACAGCACAGGACAAACGCTGCACTCTCTGTCTTATCCGAGCTGCTCGCGGACAGGAACAACGAACCTATCCCCATTCTGGCCATGCTCTCTGTTCAGATGCGCAGGCTGTATATCGCCCGCCTTGCTGCCGAGCGCGGGCTCGGCGCCAAATATGTTACGGAAGCCTGCGGTCTGAAATATGATTTCATCGCGTCAAAGCTCCTGAAATCCGCCAGAGGCTTTACGCTCCCGCAGCTGAAATCGGCAGTTGAGATCTGCGCGGATGCGGACTATAAAATCAAAAGCAGTTCCCTGGATGACAGGGAACTGCTGATCGAGACGGTGCTGCGGATCGCGGCGGGGGAAGAACATGCGTAAGCTCCGTGAAGTCGTCGTGGTCGAGGGCCGTTATGACAAGAATGCGCTCAGTCAGGTCGTGGACGCGGTGATCCTCGAGACCGCAGGCTTCGGCGTCTTCAACGACAGGCAGAAGCAGGCGCTCCTGCGGACCATGGCAGAAAAGCGCGGCCTGATCGTACTGACCGATCCCGACGGCGCAGGTTTTGTCATCCGCAATTTCATACGCTCCTGCGTGCCCGCGGCGCAGGTCAAGCACGCCTATATCCCGGACCGCAGCGGCAAAGAGCGGCGCAAGAAGAAGGCGTCAAAGGAAGGAAAGCTCGGCGTGGAGGGCATGCGCCCGGAGACCCTGCTGGATGCGCTCGTCCGCGCGGGAGCCACGTTTGAAGTTGAGGCCCCCGGCGGAGATGCCGCAGAACCGATCACGAAAACGGATCTTTTTGCAAAAGGCCTCAGCGGGGGAGAGCACAGCAGGGAAAAGCGGCTGGCGCTGATCCGCCTGCTCGACCTTCCGGAGCACCTTTCGGCAAACGCCCTGCTGGACGTACTCAACGCGCTGATGAGCCGTGAGGAGTTTATCGCGCTCGACCTGCCATATCCTCCACGCAGGGGGGAAGAATGACGGCGCCGAGCAGCGAAAGCTGCGCCATCTCCTGCAGCGCTGCAGACAGCTGAAAGAAGCGAAAGTTTTTTATGTAGTCGCCGTCCCAGGCGATCAGCAGCAGCGCGGCGCATACGAGCAGAAAACAACTCATCTGCAGACAGCGGAGAAAAATCCGCCAGGCTGCCGGACACATCTGTAGCATTCTGCGGACAGGCGCGGGGGTCTTCATGGGCGTCACCTCATGACGATTCTAATGCGTCAAATCACGGAATGCAAGCGGTATATCCTGCCATTATCGATTGCGTTCTATTCATTATTGACATTTTAAGTGTGCTGGACTATAATATTTTTTGTTAAAAACGTTGAAGCTTGTTCAGCGTTTTTATCATGTATTTCACGGCCGAAGGCCGTCGAAAAAAACAAGGAGGAAACAAAATGAAAAAGCTCATTGCTCTGCTTCTGGCGATGATCATGGTGTTCGCGCTTGCCGCCTGCGGCAAGACCGCCGCCCCTGCTCCCACCGAAGCGCCCGCTGCGGAGGCTCCTGCTGAGGAAGCGGCTCCCGCCGAAGAACCCGCCGAGCTCGACCCGATGGCCGCACTCGTCGAAGCCGCAAAGGCTGACGGAGAACTGGTCGTCTACGGCTCCTGCGAGGAAGAGTACCTCGCCGCTGCCTGCGAGAACTTTGAAAAGCTCTACGGCATCAAGACTACCTATCAGCGTCTGTCTACCGGTGAAGTCCCCGCCAAGATTGAGGAGGAGAACGGCAATCCCTCTGCCGACGTCTGGTTCGGCGGCACGAATAACCCCTATGACGGCCTGGCCGCCAAAGGCTTCCTGGACAACTCCTATGTCCCCATGAATGCCGAGCACCTCACCAAGGACATCTACAAGGATCCCAACGGCTACTGGTACGGCATCTACACCGGCCTGCTCGGCTTTATGGTCAATACCGACGAGCTGGGCCGCCTTGGCCTCGAGGCTCCCAAGAGCTGGGATGACCTGCTCAAGGAAGAGTACAAGGGTCTGATCTGGCTGTCCAACTACAAGACTGCCGGCACGCCGAAACTGGTCGCCAACCTCATGATCCAGCTCAAGGGCCATGACGAGGGCATCCAGTACCTGGTAGACCTTGACAAGAACGTTCAGGTTTACACCAAATCCGGCTCCGGCCCGTCCAAGAACGTCGGCACCGGCGAGTGTGTCATCGGTATCGGCTTCCTGCATGACGGCATCACCCAGATCCTCGACAACGGCTACGAGAACGTCGCGCTGGTCGTTCCCTCTGACGGCACCGCCTGCGAGGTCGGCCCTGTCGCGATCTTCAAGGGCGCCAAGCACATGAACGCCGCGAAGCTCTTCATGGAGTATGCACTGAGTCCCGACTGTGTTGAGCTTGCCGCCCAGCACGGCTCCTATCAGTTCCTGGTCATCGACAATGCCAAGCAGCCCGAGGCTGCCGCGCAGTTCGGCCTCGATCCCAGCCTCGTGTGGGATGGCTATGACTTTGCCAAAGCCGCTTCCGACACCGAGCAGAATGTGACCGACGTCATGGATGCGATCGCCGCCTCCGGCGCTGACACCGGCGCGGATCGTTTCAAGACCGAGTAATTCAGCTGGTCCACCGCAAGGATGGCGGGTCTCCCGCCATCCTTGTTTTATCAATACCCGGACGAAAGGAGCAGTTTTTATGGCAAGAAGCCAGGGCGCGGCGCTGGACAGAAAAAAATTGATGGCTGACCCCATCATGGTCACTACTATCGTCGTGCTGATCACATTTTTGACCCTGTTTATCCTGTATCCTTTGGCGATCCTGCTGGTGGACAGCTTTGTGGGGGACGGGAGCTTTGGCTTCAGTATCTTCAAGCGCATCTTCGCGATGCCCTCCTTTACCCGCGCCATCACGAACACGCTGAAGGTCGGTTTCGTCGTCGGCATCTTCTCCACTTTTATTGGCCTGCTATTCGCCTATGTGGAGGTCTATGTCCGCCTGAACCGCTTCGTCGGCGGCCTGTTCAAGGTCGTCTCGATGCTGCCGGTCGTGTCTCCGCCTTTCGTGCTGTCCTTGTCGATGATCATGCTCTTCGGCAAGGCTGGCATCATCACGCGCTTCCTGCTGCATATCTACGACAACAGCGTGTACGGCTACTGGGGCATTGTGATCGTGCAGACGCTGACCTTCTTCCCGGTCTGCTACATGATGCTCAAGGGCCTTTTGAAGAATATTGACCCTTCGCTCGAGGAGGCGGCCCGCGATATGGGGGCCGGCCGATGGAAAGTGTTCATGGACGTGACGCTGCCGCTGATGCTGCCCGGTCTCGGCAACGCTTTTCTCGTGACCTTTATCGAGTCCATCGCCGACTTTGCCAACCCCATGATCATCGGCGGATCGTACGACACGCTGGCAACGACGATCTATCTGCAGATCACCGGCGCCTATGACAAGGCCGGCGCCGCGGCGATGGCCGTGGTGCTGCTGTGCATCACGCTGTTCATGTTTGCGGTGCAGAAGTATTATCTCGAAGCCAAGACCGCAGCAACGCTCACAGGCAAAGCTTCCCGTGCACGCATGCTGATCGAGGACAAGAGCGTGAAGATCCCGCTCACGATCCTCTGCTCCCTCGGCGCCCTGTTTGTCATCATGATGTACATCTGCGTGCCGATCGGCGCCTGTTTCCCGACCTGGGGCTACAAGTTCTTCCCCCTCACAGGCAAGTGGTTCAGCCAGGTATTTACGCGCTACCACGGCTTTAAGGCCTTTAAGGATTCCTTTGTGCTCTCTCTGATCGCCGCTCCCGTCACGGCCCTGCTGAGCATGATCATCTCTTATCTGGTCGTCAAGCGCAAGTTCAGGGCCAAGGGCTTTATCGAAGCTGTCTCCATGCTGGCCATGGCCGTGCCCGGCACGGTCCTCGGCGTCGGCTACATCCGCGGCTTCTCCGGCGGCCTGTTCCACACCGGTATCCTGCAGGGTATCTACGGCACGGGCCTGATCCTGATCATCGTCTTCGTGGTCCGCTCGCTGCCCACCGGTACGCGCAGCGGCATCTCGGCGCTGCGGCAGATCGACAAGTCCATCGAGGAATCCGCCTACGACATGGGCGCGGACAGCTTCAAGGTCTTTATGACGGTGACGCTGCCGCTGATCAAGGATTCCTTCCTCTCCGGTCTTGTGACCGCCTTTGTGCGCAGCATCACCGCTATCTCCGCCATCATCCTACTGGTGACGCCGTCCTATCTGCTCATCACCGTTCAGATCAACGAGTTTGCAGAGAAGGGCGCGTTCAGCCTGGCCTGCGCGTTTGCCACGATCCTGATCATCATTACCTACGGCGCCGTGCTGCTGATGAACCTGTTTATCAAATACTTTGGTACCAGCAGAAAAATAAAGGAGGAATAAGCCATGGAAAAAGTGAAAAAAGGCGTCCGCCTGGAGCATATTTCCAAGATCTATCAGGACCCGAAAACCGGGAAGGATTTCTACGCCGTCAAGGATACCTCGCTGACCATTGAGCCCGGCTCCTTTGTGACGCTGCTGGGTCCTTCCGGCTGCGGCAAGACCACGACGCTGCGCATGATTGCCGGCTTTGAAAGCCCGGACGAGGGGGAGATCTACCTCGGCGACGAACCGATCAATGAGCTGACGCCGAACAAGCGCGATACTGCCATGGTCTTCCAGAGCTATGCGCTGCTGCCGCACTACAATGTATACGACAACGTTGCCTATGGTCTGAAGCTGCGCAAGGTGCCCAAGGAAGAGATCAGAGAGCGCGTCATGCGCATCCTGAAGCTTGTCGAGCTGGAGGGCATGGAGGCTCGCATGACGAATCAGCTCTCCGGCGGCCAGCAGCAGCGCGTCGCGTTGGCCCGTGCGCTGGTGATCGAGCCTTCGGTCCTGCTTTTTGACGAGCCGCTTTCAAATTTGGACGCAAAGCTGCGCGTATCCATGCGTACTGAGATCCGTCGAATCCAACAGGAGGTCGGCATTACCGCGATCTATGTCACGCATGACCAGTCCGAGGCCATGGCGCTGTCCGACAAGATCATCATCATGAACAAGGGTTTTGTCGCCCAGATGGGTACGCCGCAGGAGATCTACTATCACCCGGTGGACGAGTTCGTGGCCGACTTCATCGGCGAGGCCAATTTCCTGCGCGGCGAGATGCTGGGCAGAAGCGGCGATACTGTCAGGCTGAACGTCGAAGGCAACGAATTGCTCGTTCCCGGCAGAGGCGATATGGAGGCGGGGAAAGAGTATACCGTCGTCCTGCGTCCTGAAGCGGCAACGCTTGCCGACGAGGGCGGCCTGCCCTGTCGGGTTGTCCTGTCCTGCTTTATGGGCTCCTACCAGAATTATCACGTTATGGTCGGCGATACGCTTGTCAAGCTGGAAGAACATAACCCGAAGAACAAGCACATCTATCAGGTCGGCGACGAATGCTCTCTGGTATTCGCGGCTGAGTCGGTGCATGTTCTGTAGCAGATTGGAAAGACAACTGGGGAGGCACGTTTTCGCAGATATTGTAACGCGAGAGGGGATAACCAATCCCCTCTCGCACTCTCCTCATGCACATCCAGGCCTGTCTCACGGGCTTCATTTACATTCTGGAGAGGATACATGCTTGTGAGTCCCCATTGAGATCGTTGAATTTTGAAACGAGAAAGCGTAAACTATATTTCATAAAAGGACGTACAGCTCGGAGGACAACGGAATGCATTTCGTGGATGCAAAACATTTGCTGACCGGCAGCGGGGGACATTACGGGATGAATATCTACCGCGGTTGTACGCATGGCTGCATCTATTGTGACAGCAGGAGCCGCTGCTATCAGTTCACACATCTGTTCGAGGACGTCGAGGTGAAGCGTAACGCACCGCAGCTGTTGGACAGTGAACTTCGCTCTAAGAGAAAACGCTGCATGATCGGGACCGGCTCCATGTCTGACCCCTACATGCACTGTGAGGAACAGCTCAGGCTGACCAGACAGTGCCTGGAGATCATCTTGAAGCATGGATTCGGAGCCGCAGTTCAGACAAAATCGGATCGTATCCTGCAGGATATCGACCTTCTGGAGGAAATCAACAAAAGTTCGCGCTGCGTCGTGCAGATGACGCTCACCACATACGACGATGAGCTTTGCGGGATCGTCGAGCCGAATGTATGCAGCACGCGCCAGCGTATCCAGGTCCTGGAGAAGATGCGGGAAAGAGGCATCCCGACCGTCGTTTGGCTGACGCCCATTCTCCCGTTCATCAACGACACCGAGAGCAATATCATGCCCATTCTGCGGGAATGCGCACGTGTCGGGGTAAGGGGGATCATCTGCTTCGACATGGGCCTTACGCTGCGCGAGGGAGACAGAGAATACTATTATGCGGCGCTGGACAGGCATTTCCCCGGCCTCAAACAGCAATATATCGAGCGATACGGAAATGCGTACGAGGTTCTGAGCCCGAACGCGGAAGCTCTGATGCGGCTGTTCAGAAGCTTCTGTCAGAAAAACGGGATTCTTTCTTTGCCCGATGAGTGTTTTGCCTTTCTGCATGCGTTTCCAGACAAATACGAGCAGATCGATCTGTTTTCAGCAGATGCGGGCAAGAACTGAGTATACTGGAATGAAAGCGCCGGCGGCTGCAGACCGCCGGCGTTTTCATTTTTAAGACAGGCATGAAATATTCACAGCCTGTCTATCATTTGCTTGATGGCTGTGGTATAATCAACAAACGATCATCTGCTCGTGCGCACGCTGATTCGATGCAGCGCGAGGATTCGCATGGATTTGACAATCTTTGCAAAAAGCCGCCGCAAAAAAACAAAATCGGAGCCCAGCGAAGCGGGTCCGATTTTTAAGAAGGAAGAAGGAGACTGCGGATATAGAGCTTTCGCGGCACTTACGGGAACCGCGGAAGCGGAATGGAGCAGGCTTCTTCTGACATTGGCACCCACGAGAGGATTCGAACCTCCGACCTGCCGCTTAGGAGGCGGCCGCTCTATCCTGCTGAGCTACGTGGGCGTATTCACGAGCTTAGCCATTGTACTCCAGAATTTCCTTCATGTCAACCAATACTCCTCGGAAGGACCCGTTATGCTGAAACTCAAGGACATCAAAAAAGACTATACCGCAGGCGATTCCGTTGTGCATGCGCTCAAGGGGATCGATCTTTCTTTTCGTGAGAACGAGTTTGTCGCCATCCTCGGTCATTCCGGCTGCGGCAAGACCACGCTGCTGAACATCATCGGCGGTCTGGATCAGTACAGCTCCGGCGATCTGGTGATCAACGGCAGATCCACGAAGAACTTCAACGACGGAGACTGGGACGCCTACCGCAACCACTCGATCGGTTTTGTTTTTCAGTCCTACAACCTGATCCCTCACCAGACGGTGCTGTCCAATGTGGAGCTCGCGCTGACGCTCTCGGGCGTAGCCCCGGCGGAGCGCCGTGCCAGGGCAAAGGAGGCACTGGAAAAGGTCGGCCTCGGCGATCAGATCTACAAAAAGCCCAATCAGATGTCCGGCGGCCAGATGCAGCGCGTCGCGATCGCCCGTGCACTGGTGAACAACCCCGATATCCTCCTGGCCGACGAGCCGACAGGCGCGCTGGACTCCGAGACTTCCCTGCAGATCATGGACATCCTCAGGGAGATCGCGAAGGACAAGCTCATCATCATGGTCACGCACAACCCGGAGCTTGCCGAGGGCTATGCCAGCCGGATCATCCGCCTGAAGGACGGTCTGATCGTCGGCGACAGCGATCCCTTCGACGCCCCGGACGACATGAATTCCACCGCCCGGCTCAAAAAGACCTCGATGAGCTTCTTTACGGCGCTGGCGCTTTCGACGAATAACCTCATGACGAAGAAGGCCCGCACCTTGCTGACCGCTTTTGCCGGCAGCATCGGCATCATCGGCATCGCGCTCATCATGTCGCTCTCCAACGGCATACAAAACTATATCAACAAGGTCCAGGAGGACACGCTCTCGAGCTACCCGATCACGATCCAGGCGGAGAGCGTGGACATGACCAGCCTGATGACTTCCCTCATGGGCGTGCGCTCGAGCAATGACGGAGTCAGGCATGAAAAGGACGCGGTGTATTCCAGCTCCGTGCTCTATGATATGGTGAATTCCATCGTCTCCGCTGATCTTGAGACCAACAATCTGAAAGCCTTCAAGGAATACATTGAGGACGAAAACAGCGAGATCAGCCAGTATATCAGCTCCGTTCAGTACTCCTACAATGTTGACATCATGCCCTACGCCGAGGATGAGAACGGCCATATCGGGAAGTCCGATACGACGGAAATCATGCAGGCGGCCATGTCTTCCTCCTTCGGCGGCGATTACTCCAGCTATTTCTCCACCTACGGCCAGATGTTCAATCAGCTAAACGTCTGGATCGAGATGCTCCCCGGCGAGAACGGAGAACTGATCAATCCGCTGCTGAAAAAGCAGTACGACATGCTATACGGCAAGTGGCCAGAGCGTTATGACGAGGTCGTGCTTGTCGTTGACGAGAACAACGAGATCTCCGACCTGGTGCTCTATTCGCTGGGCCTGAAGGCCAACGATGAGATCTCCAGCAATATGGAGCTTCTGATGTCGCAGGAGACGATGGAGACGGCGGAGGAGCGCTGGACCTATGAAGAGATCTGTCAGATGAGCTTCCGCTATATCTTCCCGGCCGACAAGTATCAGCTCGATGAGGAGACGGGGGAGTACATCGACCTCAGCGCCGAAGAACTTGGGCTTCGTACGCTTTACAACAACGGGCTGGAGCTGAAGATCGTCGGTATCGTGAGGCAGAACAGCGACGCGCTCTCCGGTATGCTCTCCGGCGCTGTCGGCTACACCCACGAGCTGGTCGAGCATATCATGGCGGAGGCGGAGACCAAGGATCTTGTCAGGCGCCAGCTCGAAGACCCGGACCACGAGGTTTTCAACGGACTTCTTTTCCTCGACAAAGAGGATGAGACGAACAGTAAGAAACGCAAGATCGACGCGGCCAGGGACTACATCGCCGCAGCCGACGAGGAAACGATAGCAGAGCTCTATGTCGATTTCATGTGTGAGCCGGAGGATTCCTATGTGCAGGAATTGATCGACGAGCAGATGGAGGGAACCACGCGCGAGGATATCGAGGCGCTGGTCACGCAGTACTATCCGGAGTATTCCTCCATGCTCAGTCAGATGGACGACGCGACGCTGGATTCCTACATGCGGCAGATGATCGCCGAGCAGGTCAAGGAGCAGTACGCGATCCAGATGCGCGCGCTCTACGAAAAGCTGCCGAGGAAGGAGCTTGTCGACAACTTCTCCATGCTGGTGCTCGATGACGACGACTACCTCTGGATCTACAGCAACGCCATGCCGCCGGTGTATTCCACGTCAACGCTGAAGGACACGCTCAAAAAGCTGGGTTATGTGGATCTGGAAGTCCCCAGCACCATCAATATCTACGCCTCGACCTTCGAGAACAAGGACGCGATCGCCGATGCGATCCAGGCCTATAACGACTCCGTGGCCGAGGAAGACCAGATCAGCTATACCGACATGGTGGCGCTGCTGATGAGCTCCATCACCTCGATCATCAACGTCATCAGCTATGTGCTGATCGCCTTTGTCGCGATCTCCCTGGTGGTCTCGTCGATCATGATCGGCATTATCACGTATATCAGCGTGCTCGAGCGCACCAAGGAAATCGGCATACTGCGTGCGATCGGCGCGTCCAAGCGCGACGTCTCCCGCGTCTTCAACGCCGAGACCTTTATCATCGGCTTTTCCGCCGGTGCGATCGGCATCATCATGACGCTGCTGCTCAATATCCCAATCAACATCATCGTGCACGATCTGACGGGCATCATGGCTCTGAATTCGACGCTGCCCTGGATGGGTGCGGCAGGACTTGTTCTGATCAGCGTTGTGCTGACCTTTATCGCGGGACTCATTCCCTCGGGCCTTGCGGCGAAGAAGGACCCGGTCGAAGCGCTCAGGACAGAATAGTTTTCAGGATACAGTTTTCAGAGATCGCCTTGTTGCTTTGGCTTCCGCCGGGAAACTATATGTGAATGTAAGGGATTGTGCCGATCTCGTATGGACTTCTCTCTGAAAACTCAATACTGAAAACTGAGGACTAAAAACGGGCTATGAAAGACTTATCTTTCATACCGTTCCAGACTGTAGACAAACCCATACAGAGCAAGTCGGACTCGCATGGGGAGAGCGCGAGAGGGGACGGTAATCCCCTTTCGCGGTACAATCTGTGCAAAAATCTGTCGACACTTTGTCGACAGCTTGAAACGGGCTATGAAAGACTTATCTTTCATAGCCCGTTCTGCTACATGGCTTCGATCTCTTTGATGTTGTACTCGTTGCCCGTGACCAGAAAGGTGTTCCCGCTCTGGCAATAGGGGCAGATCTTTTTGTACTTCATCGTGGAATAGGTTTTTCCGCAGTCCTGACAGTAGGTGACTGCCTCGAGCTTTTCGATCTTCAGCTCGGTCTTCTGGAAATGCGCGGTCTTGGATCGGGCGTATTCCCAGAAATCCTGCAGATATTCGGGGATAATGCCGCTGACCTCGCCGACCTCCAGCGTGATGGAGCCGACCTCCTTGAGGTCGTTTTCGACCATCAGCTTTTCGACTGCGTCGATCACATAGTAAATGGTTCCGAGCTCGTGCATGCTTACCCCTTGCGAATGATCTTGACGGCCTGCCTGCCCGCGTGCTTGAGCATCGGGAGGACCTTATCCTCACAGCGGACCAGGTTGGAAGCCTCGGGAACGTCGCGCTCGAGATGGATGGCGTCGAACATGCAGCGGGTGGTGCACAGACCGCAGCCGATGCAGCGGTTCCGGTCCACAACGCTCACGCCGCAGCCAAGGCAGCGGGAGGCCTCGGCCTTGACCTGCTCTTCGGTGAAGGTGAGCTGATCGTGCTCGAAGGATCTGGCCTTCGCGGGATCGTGCGCGATCTGCTGGCGGGCGGGACGGTCAAAGCTGTCGACGCCCAGAACGATGTTGCCCTTATCCAGCTCGTAGAACTCGCGGAGGTTGCGCCCGATCGTCAGGCTCTGACCGTCCTGCACAAAACGGTGCAGAGACTCGGCACCCTCGCGGCCGGCGGCGATCGCGTCGATGGCGAACTTGGGCCCGGTGTAGACGTCGCCGCCGACAAAGATGTCGTCCTGCTCGGTCTGATAGGTGACGGGATCGGCAATGGCGTTGCCCTTCTTGCCGGTCTTGAGCGCGCCGACGTCCAGACCGCCCCAGTCGATGCTCTGACCCACGGCAGCCAGCACGGAATCGACCTCGATGGTCTCAAATTTGCCGGTGCCTACGGGAGCCCTGCGGCCCTTCTCATCGGGCTCGCCCAGCTCCATGAGCTCGACCTTCAGCGCCTTGACCTTGCCGTCCTCACCGAGGATCTCCACAGGCGCGTTGAGGAAGCAGAACTTCACGCCCTCTGCCCTGGCTTCGGCGACCTCTTCCTTGTCGGCGGGCATCTCATCCTCGCTGCGGCGGTAGATCACATAGGTCTCCGCGCCGAGGCGTACCGCCGTGCGGCAGACATCCATAGCCACGTTGCCACCGCCGATGACCGCGCACTTCTTGCCGATCTCAGGCATGTTCCCGAGGTTGACCTCACGCAGGAAGTCGACGCCGCCGAACACGCCCTGCAGCTCCTCGCCGGGGATGTTGAGCCTGGCACTCTTCTGCGCGCCGATGGCGACATAGAAGCCCTTGTAGCCCTGCTCGCGCAGCTGCTCGATCGTGACGTCCTTGCCGACCTCGGTATTCATCCGGAAGTGGACGCCCATCTTCTCGAGGACCTCGATCTCGCCCTTGAGGGCGCTGCGGTCCAGACGGTAGCTGGGGATGCCCATGACGAGCATGCCGCCCGGCTCCTTGTTGCGGTCGAAGACGGTGACGTTGGTGTAGCCCATGCGCGCCAGATAGTAGGCGCAGCTCATGCCCGCGGGGCCGGCGCCGATGATGGCGACCTTCTCCTCATAGGGCTTGTCGATGGGGCGGCGGTACAGGGGAGCGGGGACATAGCGCTCTTCGCTCTTGAGATCCTGCTCGGCGATGAACTTTTTGATCTCGTCGATAGCCAGCGCCTTGTCGACAGCGCCGCGGGTGCAGGCGTCCTCGCAGCGGCGGTTGCAGACATAGCCGCAGACGGAGGGGAAGGGGTTGTCCTGCTTGATGAGCTTGAGCGCGTCGAGATAACGGCCTTCCTTGGCGAGCTTGATGTAGCCCTGGATCGCGATGTGCGCGGGGCAGGCGGTCTTGCAGGGGGCGGTACCGCTCTCGTGGCAGTTCTTGCGGTTGTCGTACACGTAGTTGGGGTTCCACTTGTCCTTGCCCCACTTGAGGCCGGAGGGCAGCTCCTGTTTGGGATACTGTACCTCGCCCTGCTTGGTGCAGAGCTTCTGGCCGAGCTTTACGGCACCGGCCGGGCAGACCTCGACGCACTTGCCGCAGGCCACGCAGTTTTCCTTGTTGACATGGGCGCGGTAGGCGGAGGCGGAGAGGTTCGGGGTGTTGAAGTACTGGCTGGTGCGCAGGGCGAAGCATACGCCCAGATCGCAGTTGCACAGGCCGAAGATCTTATCCGTGCCGTCGATGTTCGTGGTCTGGTGGACGTAGCCGTTTTCCTCAGCGCGCTGGCAGATGGCGAGAGCCTCTTCCTTGGTGATGGGGCGGCCCTTGCCGGTTTCGATCAGGTATTCGGCGAAATCGCCGAGACCGATGCAGCAGTCGTCCTGGATCTCGCCGGAGCCCTGACCGTACAGGCGGCGGGCGTTGCGGCAGGAGCAGTAGCCGACAGAGAGCTTACCGTCGTATTTGTCCAGCCAGTGGGAGATATGCTCGATGGAGACGGACTTGTTCTCGTGCTCGATCGCCTTCTCCACGGGGATGACGTGCATGCCGATGCCGTCGCCGCCGGGAGGGATCAGGTGGGTCTTACCCTCGAGAGGCAGGAAGGTCATCTTGTCAAAAGCATCCGCAAGCTCGGGATACTTCTCCACCTGCCAGAGGACCATGTTCGTCATCTCGGCGATGCCGGGGACGAAGAGCTGGACATACCACTGCTTCTCATGCTGAGGATTCTCGTGGTGATACTCGACGATGCCGTGCATGGCGGCGTCGGTGAGCAGCTCCTCGATTTTCGCTTCGCTCTTGCCGGTGAGCTTTGCGATCTCCGCGGTGGTCTTGGGCTTGCGCAGCCCCATCTTGAGCATGACCTCCGCGATCTCATCGCTGGAGCATGCGCGGTCGAGAATGATGTACTCCGGGTCGGTCTCGGTCAGACGCTTGAGGCCGAACTTGTAGGGGATACGGTCAGTGATCATTTTGCCAAGGTCAAACAGAATCTCTCTGGCCATAGGTTTTTCTCCTTTCGATATCGAAATATGAATCGGTCCCTTAATTTGAATTCATATTTTTACAGAATAAGAGTATCATACAAGTCCGAAAAAGTCACTATACAATCTGGCGGAATCTGCCGAATTTTTGTGCGCTTTGCCGCATTTTGATCCCGGCTTGACCGCGGGCGTTGAAAGGATTATAGTAAATATCGGCCACCAAATCCGATAACTGCTAAAAAAATAAAATAAGAAATCCAGCTTGCTCAGGCAGGCTTCGGAAGCAAGGAGAAGCACTATGTCCTGTACCACCGTTCTTGTCGGCAGGCTTGCCAGCAATGACCGTTCCACAATGATCGCCCGCACGGACGACGGGCATTTCGACGTCAAAAAGCTCATCGTCATGGAACCGAAGGATCAGCCCCGCAGATACAAGTCCGTGATCTCACACGCGGAGGTCGCGCTGCCGGAGGAGCCGATGCGCTATACCGCCTGCCCCAGTGTCGATACGCAGCACGGCGTCTGGGCCGCCACCGGCATCAACGCCGCAAACGTCGGCATGACCGCCACCGAGACGATCACCTCCAACCCCCGCGTACTTGCGGCCGACCCGCTCGTTGTCTATCAGAAGGCTAAGAACAGACGCGAAAAGGACGTGCCCGGCGGACTGGGGGAGGAGGACTTCGTGGTCCTCGTCCTGCCCTATATCCACACGGCGCGCGAGGGCGTGGAGCGTCTGGCTTCTCTGCTCGAGCAGTACGGCACCTATGAGTCCAACGGCATCGCCTTCAACGACGAGAATGAGATCTGGTGGATGGAGACGATCGGCGGTCATCACTGGATCGCGCGGCGCGTGCCTGACGAGGTCTGCGTCATCAACCCGAACCAGTTCGGGATGGACGGCTTTGACTTTGACGACGCTTTCGGCAAGCAGGAAGAGAATATGTGTTCGAAGGATCTGCGGGAGTTTATCGCAGAGAATCATCTGGACCTCAATCAGGACGGCGTGTTCAACCCCCGCGCCGTGTTCGGCTCACGCCGCGATATGGACCATATCTACAACACGCCGCGCGCCTGGTTCATGGGCCGCTATCTCGCGCCGACCCGTTACCGCTGGGACGGGGAGAAGGCCGATTTTACCCCCGAGAGCGACAACATTCCCTGGTCTCTGGTCCCGGAGCGCAGGCTTGCGGTGGAGGACGTCAAGTATATGCTCTCCTCGCACTATCAGGGTACGCCCTATAATCCTTACACGAACCAGAACACCGGCAAGCGGGGCATGTACCGCTCCATCGGTATCAACCGCACCGGCGTGACTTCGGTCTGCCAGATCCGCAGCGACGCGCCGGAGAAGCTCAAGGGGCTCGAGTGGATCTGCTTCGGCTCCACCACCTTTGCCGCGCTTTTGCCGGTCTACCCCTGCGTGCCGAAGATGCCGCGCTATCTGAGCGACGTCAAGCTCGACGTGAGCACCGAAAACTTCTACTGGGCGAGCAGGCTCATCGGTGCGCTGGCCGATGCAAACTACGCCGCCTGCATCCAGAACATCGAGCGTTATCAGCTGGCCGTCATGACCAGAGGCCGTCAGATCGTTGCCGAGTATGACCGGCGCTATGCAGAGAGTGGAAGGGATTCTCTCCTGATCGAGGCGAACGAAAAACTCTGCCAAATGGCGAAAGAAGAGTCCACAAATACGCTCAGCAAGGTGCTGCTGACAGCCAGCGAGCGTATGAAAAACGGCTACAACCTCGCCGATAACTGAACGGATACATAAGTTACCCGCCCGTACAGCGGCTCCTTTTCGCTGTGCGGGCGGGATGTTTTACGTTCGGCATTGCATGCCGGTGTTGTCGATATAGGTCTCGCCGTCAAGAAGGATCTGTGAGATCGGCACGATCGTGTAACCGTTTGCGATCAGCGCCTCCAAAATATCGGGAAGGGCCTCGGGCGTGTGCTCGGCCGCGTTGTGGAAAAGAACGATACTGCCGGGCTTCACACGCTGCAGAACGCGCTGGGTGATCTCTGCCGCGGAAATGCCCTTCCAGTCCAGACTGTCCACATCCCACTGGATCGGTTCCATTCCCAGTTCCCGGATCGTCTGTATCACATGATCGTCGTATTCGCCGTAGGGACAGCGAAAGAGCGTGGGCGCTGTTCCGGTGACTGCGGCGACCTTTTCGTTGCAGGCTGTGATGTCGGAGCGGATCTGCTCCGCCGTGAGCTGGGAGAAGTGTGCGTGGTTCGAGGAGTGGTTCATGACCTCGTTGCCGTTGTCGCTCAGAGCTTTTACGGATTCCGGGTATTTATCCACCCAGTCGCCGACCACGAAGAAGGTGGCATGGACCTTGTACTTGTTCAGGATATCGATCAGCGTCTGTGTGTCCTCGTTGCCCCAGGCGGCGTCAAAGGAAATGGCGACGACTTTGTCCTGCCGCTGTACGCAGTAGACCGGCAGCTGCCGCTGAGAGGCGGATACGCCTACCAGGACCGGGCTGTTGACCGTCCAGAAGATCAGAATCACGGCGAGCAGCAGCGCCAGCACGGACAGGACGTTTTTATGCTTATGCAGTATATGTTTGAACTCTTCCACAGCAATGCCTCCTTTTGGTTCATCCTATGTTCCTGCGCGGCGGAATATGGTTGATATCGTTCGCGGATTGTGATAAAATCCATTAGGATGTGATAAAATGCGTATCTTAGGGATAGACCCCGGCATCGCCACGGTCGGCTTCGGCGTGATCGAATCGGAGAAGAATCAGAACAGGCTTCTCAAGTGCGGCGTGATCTCCACGCCCGCCCACACCAGTCTCTCCAGCCGCCTGGAGCAGATCTACAGCGACATGTGCGACCTGCTGGAGATCTTCAAGCCGGACGCCGTGTCCGTCGAGGAGCTGTTTTTCAACACCAATATCACGACCGGCATCGCCGTGGCGCATGGCAGGGGAGTGATCCTGCTGGCCTGTCAGAAAGCCGGCGTGAAGATCTATGAGTACACGCCGCTGCAGGTCAAGCAGGCGGTCGTTGGCTATGGCCGGGCCGAAAAAAAGCAGGTCATGGATATGGTGCGCAGGATCTGCAACCTGCCTGCGCCGCCCAAGCCCGACGATGCGGCGGACGCTGTGGCGCTGGCCCTCTGTCACGCGCGCAGCGCCACATCGCTTCTGAACAAAGGAGAACGGGACGAATGCTCTACCATCTGAACGGGACAGTCGCCGAGCTGGGCCAGAATCTTGTCGTGATCGACTGCGGCGGGATCGGTTTTGCTCTCAGCGCCACGCTTAACACCATTTCAAAACTCAAGATAGGGGAGAAGAGCAAACTCTACGTGGCCGAGGCCATCGGCGAAACCAATTACGATCTCTACGGTTTTGCGGAAAAAACGGAAAAGCGCAGCTTTGAGATGCTCCTCTCCGTCTCCGGCATCGGGCCGAAGGCCGCGCTGTCCATCCTCTCGTATACCTCGCCGGAGGGCCTTGCGCTGGCCGTTATGAACAACGACGTCAGAAGCCTGACCGCGGCGCCCGGCATCGGCAAAAAGATTGCGCAGCGCGTGATCCTCGAGCTCAAGGACAAGATCGCCAAGGAGATGAGCGTTGAGGATGTCGGCCTCCCGACCGTCAGTGCCCCCGCCGCGGCGGAGAACAGCAATATTAACGACGCGCTGACCGCTCTGACTGTGCTGGGCTACAGCAGCGCCGAGGTGGCGCCGATCCTCAAGCAGATCGATCTGAGCGGCATGGACGCCGAGCAGATCATCAAAGCGGTCCTGCGGCATATGGTGAAGTGAAAATACAGGAGAAAGCATGAGCATCAATTTTTCGGAAGACACCGGCAGCGAGATTATCACGACCACGGCCAGCCTCCCCGAGGACAGCAGCGAGGGCTCCCTTCGCCCGCGGACGATCGCGGAGTACATCGGGCAGGAAAAGGCCAAGGGCAATCTGGAGATCTTTATCCACGCTGCCAAACTGCGCGGAGAGGCGCTGGATCATGTGCTGCTTCACGGCCCCCCCGGCCTGGGCAAGACCACGCTCGCGGCGGTGATCGCCAATGAGATGGGTGTCAATATGCGCATCACCTCCGGCCCTGCGATCGAAAAGCCCGGCGATCTGGTCGCCATGCTGACCAATCTCAACGAAGGCGACATCCTTTTTGTCGACGAGATCCACCGGCTCAATCGCGCCTATGAGGAGATCCTCTATCCCGCGATGGAGGATTATGCGATCGACATCATTCTGGGCAAGGGCCCCTCGGCCAATTCCCTGCATCTCGATCTGCCGCATTTCACCCTGATCGGCGCGACGACGCGCTCCGGCCAGCTGACGGCGCCGCTGCGCGACCGTTTCGGCGTTTCCCTGCGCCTGGAGCTCTATACGCCGGAGGAGCTCAAACGCATTGTGGAGCGTTCTGCCGGCATTCTGGAGGTGGAGATCGAAGCGCGCGGCGCATTCGAGATCGCCTCCCGCTCCCGCGGCACGCCCCGTATCGCCAACCGTCTCCTCCGCCGCGTGCGCGATTATGCGCAGGTCAAGGCCGACGGTGTCATCACCCGCGCTGTCGCGGACGAGGCGCTCTCCCGCCTGGAGGTCGATAAGCTGGGTCTGGATGCGCTGGACCGCCGGATGCTCCGGGCCATCATCGAATACTATAATGGCGGGCCTGTCGGTCTGGATACCCTGGCCGCGACCATCAACGAGGAGGCCGTCACGCTCGAGGATATGTACGAGCCATACCTGCTTCAGATGGGCTTTTTGACCAGAACGCCCCGCGGCCGCTGTGTAACAAGAAAAGCCTACGAGCATCTCGGGATCGCTTATCTGGGGCAGCAAAGCCTTGAAATCTGAGTCTGCGGTTAAAAAAGATAAAAAGAATGCAGCAAAATCTATTGACTTTGTTTTATCCTGCGTTATAATAAAAAATGTAACTTTGGCGTTTTATCGGTGTTTTTGCAATGGTTTACTTGGATTTGACCGACAATTCTCTGCAATCGCTGGCCGTTTCGGGTGACCGGGAGGCCGAAGAAGCTCTCTGCGAACGCTATATGCGTCTGGTCCGCATGTGCGCGCGCCCGCTGTTTCTGGCGGGCGGCAGCGGCGAGGACCTGATCCAGGAGGGGATGATCGGGCTTCTGTCGGCGATCCGGCAATTCGACCCGGACAACGGCAGCTCCTTCCATTACTTCGCAGAGTATTGTATCCGCAAACGCCTACAGTCAGCTATCAAGTCCGCATCCCGAAAAAAGCATCTCCCTCTCAACGACGGTCTTTCTCTCGAGCAACTCTCGGAAGATTCTGATTCGCAGCTATCGGCAACTCCAGAGGTTTTCCGGCACGATCCGGAGGATCTGGTTCTGGCCAGAGAGAGCAAGGAAGAACTTTACGACGCCTTTTCCCGCTGCCTGTCCAAAATGGAAAACCGGGTCCTGAGCTGTTATCTGGACGGTTATTCCTATCGCGATATCGCCGCCCGCCTCGGAAAGGACGAAAAGGCGGTGGACAACGCAGTGCAGCGGATCAGACGCAAGCTGGCGCGGAACCTTAACCCAGGCGAAATCAGTGGAAACTGATCGCAAATACAGCCGATACGGCAACAATCAAAGAGAGGATTCAAAATGTACGAAGACAAGACCTTAGTTTGCAAAGAGTGTGGTAAAGAGTTCGTGTTTACCGCCGGTGAGCAGGAGTTCTACGCTGAGCGCGGCTTCCAGAATGAGCCCCAGCGCTGCAAGCCCTGCCGCGATGCCCGCAAGAACGCCACCCGCGGTCCTCGCGAGTTTTTCACCGCTGTCTGCGCGAATTGCGGCGGCGAGGCGAAGGTTCCCTTCGAGCCCAAGTCCGATCGTCCCGTTTACTGCAGCGAGTGCTTCGCTAAGATGAGAGAGCAGGCCTGAACAGCCTGAAGGAGAGTGGGGTACGTCAGTACCCCGCTTTTCATTTAATGGGAGGTATCCTCATGGACATTACGAGAGAGACGCTGATTTCCGATATCGTTGAGAACTGCCCCGAGGCGATGCCCGCCTTTCAGGCGATCGGCATGCACTGCATGGGCTGTGCCATGGCAAGCGGCGAGACGCTGGAGCAGGCCTGCGCCGCGCACGGCGTGGACCCCGACGAGTTCCTTGACGCGCTCAGGGAGTATCTGGAAAACTGCTGAGCCGCAAAAGCCGGAGCTTCTCCGGCTTTTGCTTTTTGGAGAAACTATGAGAAAGCGACTGGAATGTATCGCCTCCAAGATCCCGGACGGCGTCGGCATGATCGACGTCGGGACGGACCATGCCTATCTGCCTGTGGCAATGGCTTTGCGCGGCTATCGCGGCAACCTGCTGGCCTCTGATATCGGAGAAGGACCGCTCGCTGTTGCGCGCCGTCACGCGGAAGATGCGGAAGCCGGTGAGCGCATCCGCTTTCTCCGCTGTGACGGTCTGGACCTCTGCCCGCCGGCGGATGTTGACTGCATTGTGATTGCAGGCATGGGGGGCGACACAATCACCGGCATCCTCGACCGGGCGGAGTTCTGCATGGATGCGCGCTATCTGCTGATCCTGCAGCCTATGACCCGTGCCGAGGTCCTGCGCTACTGGCTGGTATACAATGAGTTTGCCATTGTCGAGGAGGATATCGTGGAGGACGGCGGTATCCTCTACCCGGTGCTCTGCGCCCGCTTCGGCGGGAAAACCAGGCTGAAAGACGCAGAGCTCTATACCGGCAGCTTCGCCATGCTGAAAGAGCACCCGCTCTTTCAGCGCATTTGGGAGATCCAGACACGGCGCTTTCATAAGATGTACGACGCCCTGAAGCGCTCCGGCGCGGGGGATGAAGACGGCAGACTTGCCCTCTGCGGGCAGATCTGCAGGGAGCTTGAGGAGATGATGCCCTATGACGAAAGTCCGCGAAATCTATGATGCACTTTGTCGGATCGCGCCGCCCGCGCTGCAGCTGAGCTTCGATAACGCCGGCTTTCTCGTCGGTCACGCCGACGCGGAGGTAAAAACCGTGCTGCTGTCGCTCGACATCACCGGAGACGTCATCGACGAGGCCGGAGAGATCGGCGCGCAGCTGATCGTCTCCCACCACCCGGTCATCTTTCATCCGCTTCGCAGCGTCACCTCGGAAGGGGAGGGGGCGCTCGTTCTCCGCCTGATCGAAAGCCGCATCGCCGCCATCTGCATGCACACGAATCTTGACATTGCGGAGGGCGGCGTGAACGACATGCTGCTGGAAAAGCTCGGCGCGGTTTGCGAGGGAGCTCTTGACGAGGACGGCTGCGGTCGTGTCGGCCAATTGAAAGAACCGATGCCCTTGCCCGATTTCCTGTCCTTCTGTAAAGATCGTCTGCATGTGAACGCGCTTCGCTATGTGGACGCCGGAAAAGCTGTGAAGCGGCTGGCCGTCATGGGCGGCGCGGGCGGCGAGGCCATGCATTGCGCGCTCGCCAGGGGCTGCGATACCTATGTGACGGCAGACGTAAAATATCATCAGTTCCTCGACGCGGCTGAGCTCGGCCTGAATCTCATCGACGCCGACCATTTCTGTACCGAGAACCCCGTGATGCCGATCCTGGCCGAAAAGCTGCGCGGTGCGTTTCCCGAGGTGGAGTTCCGCCTTTCAACACGTCATCGTCAGATCATCTCTGTCTACTGAACAACCTGTCATACTTTGCCTCCGCTGCCCATAGACTCGTACAAACGAAGAAATGGAAGAGCGGAGGCTTTTTTATGACCGAACACAACATCTATCATGACATCGCCGTGCGCACGGACGGGGCTTTCCTCATCGGCGTCGTCGGCCCTGTGCGGACCGGGAAATCGACCTTCATCAAGCGCTTCATGGAGGCTATGGTCATCCCGCGCATTGAGAATACCTATATGAGGGAGCGCGCAAAAGACGAGCTGCCGCAGAGCGGCTCGGGAAAGACCATCATGACGGCAGAGCCCAAGTTCGTTCCTGAAAACGCGGTCTCTATCCGGCTGGACGATACCGCCGAGGTCTCCGTTCGTCTTGTGGACTGCGTGGGCTATATGGTGGAGGGCGCGGCAGGGCAGTATGAGGACGGGGCAGAGCGCATGGTGACAACGCCGTGGTTCGAGCACGAGATCAGCATCACGGAGGCGGCGGAGAAGGGGACCTATAAGGTTATCACAGAGCATTCGACCGTCGGCATCGTGGTCACGACCGACGGCAGCATCTGCGATATCCCGCGCGAGAACTATACGGAAGCGGAAGAGCGCGTGATCCGGGAGCTGCAGGAGATCGGAAAGCCCTTTGTTGTTCTGCTCAACTCCTCTGATCCCTCCTCCGCCGAGACGCGGGCGCTTGCGCGGAGGATCGCCGAGGAGCACCAGGTATGCTGCCTGCCGGTCAACTGCCTGACGCTCAGCGAGCGGGATATCGCCGGTATCATCCGCTCTGTGCTGTTGGAGTTCCCGCTCAAGTCTCTTGGCGTATATCTGCCGGAATGGCTTGAGGTGCTGGATAACGAGACGCCGCTGAAGGCCGGGATCCTGCAGATGATCCGCGAGAACAGCGAAGACCTCAAAAAGATCAGCGACACGCAGACGCTGCTCGAGAAAATCTCAGCCATGGAACAGATCAGCGAAGCTGTCATCGCGGACTCCGACCTCGGCAGCGGGGCGGTCAATGTGCGTATCCGTCTGCCCCGCAGCCTGTATTATCAGACGATCAGCGACCAGACCGGATGGGATATCCGCGGCGACGGCGACCTGATCGCGACGCTTGCCGATATGAGCGTCATCAAGGCCGATTATGACCGCGTGCGGCAGGCGCTGCAGGATGTACGCGAGACGGGCTACGGCGTGGTCATGCCCGACTCCGGGCAGATGCAGCTCGAGGAGCCGCAGATCGTCAGACAGGGCGGGAAATACACGGTGAAGCTGAAAGCCAGCGCGCCGGCGATCCATATGCTCATGACGAATGTGGAGACCGAAGTGACGCCAGCCATCGGCGGCGAGACAGCGTCCGAGGATATCATCAACTTTCTGCTCGAGGGCTTTGACGGCGATGTCAACCGGATCTGGCAGTCCAATATCTTCGGCAAACCGCTCGATACGATCGCCGAGGAGGGATTGGCGGCCAAGATCCAGTCTCTGCCGGAGGATGCCCGGGGCAAGCTGCAGGAGGCGCTGCAGCGGATCCTCAACGAAGGGAACGGTGGGCTGATATGCATCCTGCTGTGAGGCTCGGCGTTGACTTGAGAGGACAAAGTTTGTATAATCGTAAAAGGCGGGTGAGACGCGATTGTTCTATGTGATCCGTCTGCGCAGGCTCGGAGGATGGGCCGCGGCGCTGTGCTTTCTGCTGGCGGGCTTCATCCTGCTTCGTTCGTTCTCAGCCATACGGGTTCTGCAGGTCGTCGAACTGAACGAACAACGGCCGGTGCTGGTGATCGATCCGGGGCACGGAGGCTTTGACGGCGGCGCCGTCGCCGTAAACGGTGTGCGCGAGAGCGATATCAATCTCGCCATCGGCTGCAAGCTGGATCTTCTGGCGTTTTTCTTCGGACAGAGGAGCGTCATGACGCGCAGCGACGACAGCAGGAGGACCGATCTCGTGTCATACAGCGAGCACGAGGATCTGGTCCATCGCACGCAGATCGTCAATCAGCAGCCGAACGCCGTGCTCGTCAGCATTCACCAGAATTACTACCCGACGACGCAGCCCTTCGGCGCGCAGGTCCTGCATGCCAGAGACACGCAGAGCACGCTGTTCGGCCGCATCACGCAGAACAATCTGGTCAGTACGCTGCAGCCGGAAAACAGACGCCTTGCCGAGCCGGCATCGCCCGGCCTGTATCTGACGGCGAACGTCAGCTGTCCGGCCATTCTGGTGGAGTGCGGCTTCCTGTCAAATTACAACGAAATGGAGAAGCTGATGGAGGACGGCTATCAGACCTCGATCGCGGCCGTCCTTCTGGCCTCCTACCTGCAGTTTCTGCCCGAGATGAACAGAACATAGGAGAGAGACATGGCAAAACAAAAGACAGTCTATTGCTGCACGGAATGCGGCAATGAGACGCCTAATTGGGCCGGGAAATGCCCCGCCTGCGGCGCGTGGAACACATTGACGGAGCTGAAGCTGGACGCGCGCGGAAGCAGACGCGGCGCATCTGCGCGCAGCTTCGGGTCCCAGCAGGCCCGTAAGATCTCCGAGCTGGATACCGGGGAGGAGCTGCGTTTTTCCACGGGCGTCTCCGAGCTGGACCGCGTACTGGGCGGCGGCGCCGTGGAGGGCTCTCTCATCCTCGTGGGCGGCGCTCCCGGCATCGGCAAATCCACGCTGCTGCTGCAGATGTGCGGCCTGACCGCGCCGGAGCGTACGATCCTGTATGTGACCGGCGAAGAGAGCGAGCGGCAGCTCAAGCTCCGTGCGACGCGCCTCGGCGTTGACAAGGCCGAGGTCTATGTTCTGGCAGAGACGGATCTTGACAATATCCTCGCCTGCATCGACGAGCTGAAGCCCGATCTTGTGATCATCGACTCGATCCAGACGGTCTCGGACGGGGAAGTGCTTTCTGCCCCCGGCAGCATCAGTCAGGTGCGCGAGTGCACCATGCGCATCATGCGTGTCACGAAGGAGAAGGGCCTCACGGTCTTCGTGGTCGGCCACATCAACAAAGAGGGGAGCATTGCCGGCCCCAAAGTGCTGGAGCATATGGTGGACTGCGTGCTCTACTTCGAAGGAGAGCGTAACACCAGCTTCCGCATCCTGCGTGCGGCGAAGAACCGCTTCGGTTCCACGAATGAGATCGGCGTCTTTGAAATGACGGAGGAAGGCCTTTCTTGCGTCGAGAATCCCTCCGAAATGCTCCTGGCCGGGCGGCCCGAGAACAGCCCCGGGACCTGCGTGACCTGCGTGGTGGAGGGCACCCGACCGCTCCTGGCCGAGATCCAGGCGCTCATCACGCCAGCCGGATACAATGCGGCGCGCCGCAGCAACGGCATCGACTACAACCGCAGCGCCATGCTGCTGGCGGTGCTGGAGAAGAGGGGAGGCATGCCGGTCGGGAGCTGCGACTCCTATATCAACGTGATCGGCGGCCTGACGCTCGAGGAGCCGGCGGCAGATCTGGCGACCGTACTGGCCATAGCCTCCAGCTATCTGGATCGCCCGCTGGGCGGCGATCTTGCGGCGATCGGGGAAGTGGGCCTGTCCGGAGAGATCCGCAGCGTGACGGTCCTGAATCAGCGCCTGAGCGAGATCGCGAGGCTCGGCTTTCGCCGCTGCGTGATCCCGGCCCATGTGCGCGATGAGATCCGCTGTCCGGAGGGACTGCGTCTGATCCCGGTCAAAAACGTGGCCGAAGCGGTCGGAGCCGTCCTTGGAAAGAAGCAATAAAACACTTTGAATAATACGAAAAGGCCGGCGATATTGTGTCGCCGGTCTATGTTTTCGATATAAATAATTACAAATAAAGGTCAAATGATTACGGCGCCATAAGCCTGATATTCATCGATATTCATTTGATATTCAATGACGTAAAATAACGAGACGGCGTCTTTTCAGACGCCGTCTCAGACTGTAGACAAAGTACCCATAGGGAGTGCGAAAGCACTTTCTATGGGTACTTTGTTATGGTAGAATAGGGATAAGGAGGCGAGGCGCATGATGA
>CACYXC010000011.1 GCA_902778285.1 Oscillospiraceae bacterium
GCTCTGCTCGGAATTGATCTTGCTCTTGATGGTGGTGTCGGCAACCATCTTGCCGTTCTCGTCCAGAATGACCGCCTTGGTATAGGTGGAACCAACGTCACAACCGCCGAAGTATTTCATAAAGCATTATCTCCTTAAATTATTAAAATATGGGGCGCCGCCTCGCAGAGTTTTTCGCCGCGCACGGCGAAAAAGCAGTTGAATCGTTTTTCCCGGCGACCTGCGCGTCGGGAAAAACTCCTCTCAGCCTTCCGGCGTGCGAGCAAAGCGAGTGCGCGCAGAAGGCTGCGGCCCTTCTAAATCGAAAGGCTCCGCCTTTCGATTTACATACAGACCTCGTCCTCGAACTCGACCAGGGAGGGATCGACGGGCTCGGCGTGCTTGACGGTGCGCATGTACTCGTTGACCTTGTCGCGCATGGTGCGGCGGGAAACGGTACGCGGGTCCATCAGGTCGTGCTCGACCCAGATCAGGTCGTAGCCGCGCTGACGGCCCTGCTCGTCCAGCAGGCCCTGCACGGTGGCCATGTTCTTGCAGGCCACGTTCTGGTACATGATGACCAGCGGCGCGTTCCAGGCCTCGACCTGGCGCCAGCACTCGTCGACGACGTTCTGGTAGCCGCCGTTGGTGTGACGGCGCATGACCATGCGCTCGTACAGACGGGCCAGGTCGCGCAGCGCCTCTTCCTTGTCCTCGGTCTCCAGGTGCTTGGTGAAGTTCAGGGACTCCATCTCGACCAGGATGTTGATGCCCCAGCAGTTGGCCAGCCAGTTGGAGAAGTTGGCGTAGTAGTGGGCCGGGCAGGACCACACGATGCCGCGGTACTTCATCTTGCGCTCGGGCCATGCGGTCTCGCCGTTCTCATATGCCTTGAGCAGCATCTTGTTGACCTTCTCCATGGAGGGGATGACGCGCGGGTCGATGCCGCCGTCCATCTCGTAGTTCCACTTGCGGAACAGCTCGTAGCTCGGTCCGATGAACTGCGGGCGGGCGGACTTGTTGATCTCCCACTTCTGCAGCTCGAGGTCGGTCTCGTGGTTGAAGCGCTTCATCGCGGTGAAGTAGGCGTCCCAGCTCCACTTGGCGCCGGTCGCGTCCTCGATGGCCTTGATGCAGGCCTTGATGTCCTCGGCGGCCATCTGCACGGTGTTCTCGTCGTCCAGGTAGCGGACGGGGAAGCAGAGATGGAACACGGGGATGTCGGGGAAGCGGCGGGCGAAGTAGGAGGAGGCCATGGTGGAGCCGTCGCAGGGCATGGAGCTGGAGATGAACAGGGAGCCCATGTCGGGCAGCGCGTCGATGACCAGGGCGCCGCACTCGGAGGAGGGCACCGGGCAGGTATCGGAGGGCAGGCCGTAGCTCTCGACGGCGTCGATGTAGGGGATGCAGACGAGCTGGTCGATCTCGGAGACGAGGAACATGGGCAGCAGCTGATGCGGGATCGCGAGCAGATCGGGGAAGCCGGCCGCGATCTGACCCATGGTCATCTCGTCGAAGGTGAAGAGCATCTTGTTGAGCTCGGTGCTGTTGCCGTTCTTGCGGTCCGCCTTGGAGAGGAAGACCAGGTTCTCGGCGACATAGCGGAAGATCTGGTAGGTGACCTCATGGCTCATGCGCAGGTTGGAGCCGCGCAGACCCATGATGTTCTTATCCATGAAGCCGTGGCAGCAGAAGTAGGAGATCATCCAGCGGTACCACAGCGCGCTGTTCATGGCGGGGATCAGGTCCTTGGAGAAGGTCATCAGGAGCATGCCCCACATGCGGGCCCACTCCCAGAAGTCGTAGGCGGTGTCCTTGACGCCGCGCCACTCACGGCGGACCGTGGCCATGGCGCCCTTGCGGTAGAGGCGGCCCAGGCTGCGCTCGCCGTTGAGGATGCGGTCAAGCTTCCCGGCGTTGTCGAGCGCCATGAAGTCCCTGTACTCGCCCTTGATGCGCTCGCCGTCGGCCTTGAGCGTATCGACCACGCCCTTGCCGAAGGCCTGCCAGTCGGTCTCCTTGAGCATCTCGCCGAAGATGCCCATGACTTCCTTCAGGTTCGCGCCCTGCTTCTTCCAGTCAATATTGTCTTTCGCTTTCCAGAATTTCGGATTCGGGTACTGAATCTTGGCCATTATGCTTTACCCCCCTCTTTATGAATGCGCTTGATTTCCAGGGACTCCACAAAGGCCTGCACACGGGTGCGCAGCTGGCCGGAGTTGCCGTTGTTGTACAGACGGTCGATGGAGAGGACGGGCCAGCCGTACTCGTCGTGCATGATGTGGCTGACCAGCGCGCGCTCGAAGCCCCAGTAGTCACAGTACTTCATCTGCTCGTAGATGATGCCCTCGGCGTTGAACTCCTTGGCGAGCCTGTCGGCCGTCTCGCGGCGCTGCAGGACCTTCTCGTCGGATATGTAGCGGGCGCACTCGGAGACCTCCATGTAGTGGCGGCAGATCTGCGGCAGCGCGGGCTCGTCGTCCTTGAGCTCGATGACCTCGCGGCCGGGCGTGGAGCCAAAGCAGTAGCGGTCGGACACGACCAGAGCGCCGACGTCCTCGATGAGCTTGGTCAGGTTGGGATCGTCGATCTCGGAGCCGACGATGGCCACTCTCGCGCGGAAGGGGCTCTTTCTGTCGGGCTTGCGCTTCTTGAGCTCCTCCAGCGTCTCCTTCAGGTAGGGCAGGATGAGCTTCGTCGGGCAGACGTAGCTAACCAGATTGATCAGGTGGAACTCATAGCCGGTGATGACGGGGTTATCCGCCTTGCGCATCTCGCGGATCTCGGAAATGACCCTGCACATCTCGTTGTGCTCGGCGACGGCGGCGCGGATCGCCTCGTCGGAGACGTCCACTCCGAACACGTCGTGGAGCTGGCTGAGCACGTGGGCCTCCATCTGCCTGACATAGCCCGCGACCGTATAGTCGGTGATCTTGAAGGGCATGTCGCAGTGGGTGACGAAGAACTTGGGATTGGAATTGACCTTGAGGATCTCAAAGTGCTCCATGGAGCGGTTCATCATCGAGCAGGCGTCCACACCGATCAGCGCATCCAGGAACTGGTAGCCGCCCTCGATCGCGCGCTCGAGCAGCGCGCGGGCGTACTCACAGGTGTAGTTGGACATGTAGTAGGTGGCGATGTCGATGGAGCCGGTGTTGGGGGCGCGGAGTCTGGTTGAGAAGCAGTTGCCGACGTTGAGCAGGACCTCGGGGATATGGAAGCAGGTATAGCCCAGGCAGATGCCGCCCTCGGCCTTTGCCTTCTCCACCAGCTCGTTGTCCGCGTTCTCAAGCAGTCTCTCAAAGTAGATCAGATGCTTAAGATCTTTCAAATGTTACACCTCTTCTTTCACAGTATGTCTATTTTCCGGAGTGCTTCCTCCACTCCCTTGAGCATAACGGAATCCGCAGGCAGCTCCATAACGCTCCGGCCGCGGATGTCGTTGGCGGCGAAGGTGTTGTCTGCGGGGATGGCCGTGAGCACCTCGACCGGGCTCTCCATCAGCGCTACGAGCTCGGGATTGGTGACACGGTTGATGATCGCGCCGATGCGATCGTAGGAGATCAGTTCATCGGCCACGCTCTTGATGGTGGTGATGACCTGGCTGCCCTTCTTGCTCTGGTCGGTGATCAGCAGCAGGTGGCTGACCTTCTCCATCACGCGGCGCTGGATCTGCTCGATGCCCGCTTCGCCGTCGATCACGACGTAGTCGAAGCTGTTGGCGAGGATGCCGATAACTTCCTTGAGGTACGAATTGACCTTGCAGTAGCAGCCGGAGCTCTCCGGCCGGCCGATCGCCAGAAAGGCGAAGCCCGGCATCTCCACAAGCGCGTCGAAAATACGAAAGCGCGCCTCGCTGAGAAGCTCGAGGGCCTCTCGGGTTTCCCCGTTTTCCACGCTGTCGACGATGCTCATGCGGATATCGTCCAGCGTCAGCTTCACATCTACGCCAAGAGCAACGGAAAGGCCCACGGCGGGATCGGCGTCGATCGCGAGGATCTTCTTGTCGGGATAGGTCTCGACCAGCTTGCGGACGATGCACGCGCAGATCGAAGTCTTGCCGACGCCGCCCTTGCCCGCCACGGTTATGATCTTGGCTTTACTCTCCATTAACGTCCCCCCTGTCGGAAAAAAGGGTATAATAACCCCATGATGCATTATCGACGTTATTTTAACACAGCCCTATAAAATATGCAAGATTAACACTCTGAAAATATACAAATCGGTCTTTTTGGTGCAAATTGACAAACATTTTTCGGACTGCCCGCTTTTCCCTGTTTAGACATGGAGCGGCGGAGCGTAAAAAACACGCGTCTCAAACCGCCGACACATTGTCGACGGTTTGAGACGCGAAAACAGAAGCATTCGTAAATGCTCCTGTTTTCGCATGGATTGAACTGCGAGAGGGGAATCCCATCTCCGCCCCCCTTTTGTCAGCTTCGCTGACATTTCCCCCGCCGGGGGAATCTTTCTCTCGCGCTCTCCCCATGCGCAGCCAAACCGCTCGTGAAAAGCTGCAATAGAAAACGCGCGTCTGACGACGCGCGTTAGAAGGGATTTTGGTTTGTTTCGATCACTCTAGGAGCTCACGGATCTGCCCGGCCTGTTCGGCGCTGAGACCGCGGCAGTCGATATAGGCCCTGATCAGCTTTACCGGATCGGGCACGCATCTGGTGGAATCCAGCGTGCCGACATGATACTCCTCGCAGCTGAAAGCCGCCTCGTACACGCGGCCGCAGGTCTTCCCGCACTTGACGAAGCCGGCCTCCCGGATGGCGCCCTTCTTGAGCATGCTGTTGAGCAGAATGTGGACCGAGCTGTCCATCCAGGTCTTGTCCATCGACAGACTCAGGATCTCTCCGCGGGAGAGGGCACGGTTTTCCCGCCACAGAACATCCATGATCTCGATCTCGTTTTTGGTCAGGTACATGTGATGTCCCCTTTCTTGAAAGCCAAAGCGGAGCGGCAACGCACCATACTGCACGGTGCTTATTTGTCATATTTTAACACACAACCTTATGGTTGACAATATGGAAATGTAACCAAAAATTGCCATTTCATTCCGTTTTTATGCCCATAATCGATGTGAAAATGGGTTATAAAGCCCGGTTTATCCCCACCCGACCCGGCTCCACATGCCACTTGATTTTTGCATATTTGCTGTTATAATGACTATAAGATGGCGAAAGGCCAAAAAGCTTTTCGCCGCGCCGCAAAGCGGTACGGCGAAGCACTCCGCTGCCTTTTGCCGTCATATCTTCATGAGCATGCAGTTGAATCCATCTCCAGAAAGGAAGCAAAACGATGCAGATTACCAAGGAAACCACCATGGGCCAGATGCTCGAGTACGACATGGGCATCGCCTACATTTTGATGCAGTGCGGCATGCACTGTGTGGGCTGCCCCTCCTCCATCGGCGAGAGCCTGGAAGAGGCCTGCTACGTGCACGGGCTTGACGCCGACGCGGTCATGGCGCAGATCCAGGAGTATCTGGACAGCCGCCCCGCCGAGGAAGCATAAAAAAGCAATAGTACGAGGAACGCAGCGCCGGCAATTCTGCCGGCGCTGCGTCAGACTGTAGACAAAGCCGGCGAAACCAGGTATGACTTGCATGGGGAGAGCGCGAGAGGGGATTGGTTATTCCCTTTCGCGTTTGATATACGCAAAAATGAGAACTTTTTCGTAAGTTCTCATTTTTGCCCTTCAAGATGTCGACACTTTGTCGACATCTTGAAGCAGCGCCGGCAATTCTGCCGGCGCTGCGTTCCTCTTGTTTTGTTCGAATGATTATTTCAGCCCGACGGCCTTTTTGGCCGTCGCGACGATGTTCTCCACGGTCAGACCCATGGCCTCGCGCAGGTAGGGCATCTTCCCCACTTCGCCGAAGCGGTCCTGCACGCCCACCGCGCACACCGGGACCTTCTCCTCCGCCAGCGCCTCCAGCACCGCCGAGTGCAGGCCGCCGATCACGTTGTGGTTCTCCACCGTCAGCACCGCCCCCGTCTTGCGCGCAGAGGCCAGCACGGTCTCCTTGTCGATGGGCTTAATGGTGTGCACGTTGATGATCTCCGCGTCGATCCCCGACGCCGCCAGCTCCTTCTCCGCCTCCAGCACGTCCTTCGTCAGGAAGCCGGACACAAAGATCGACAGATCTTTTCCCTCCTTGAGAAGGTCCGCCTTGAACAGGTCGAAGCGGTAGTCCCCGCCGAACACGTCCGGCAGCTCCTTGCGGAACAGCCGCATGTACACGCAGCCCTCGTATGCGTTCAGTACCGGCATCGCCGCGCGCAGCTGCACGCTGTCCACCGGCTCAAAGATCACCATGCCGGGGATCGAGCGCAGCACGCCCACATCCTCCATGCTCATGTGCGTCCCGCCGTTGAGCTCCGCCGAGATGCCGGGGTCTGTGCCCACGATCTTCACGTTCATCCCCGCGTACGCGATCGAGATCGCGATCTGGTCGCAGATCCTCCGCGTCGCAAAGGGTGTGAAGCTCTCGATCCAGGGCTTGAAGCCGTAGCTCGCCAGCCCCGCCGCGATCGACGCCATGTCCTGCTCCGCCACGCCGCAGTCGAACATCTGCTTCGGGAAGCGCTCATACAGCCCGCGGGTACCGCTCGCCTTCGCCAGGTCCGCGTCCAGCACGCACACGTGCCGGTCCTGCTCCATCAGCTCCGCCAGGCAGCCCGCGTATACAGCTCTCATTTCCATCTGCTCAGTCCTCCCCTCTGATCACGCGGATGGCCTCCTCGGCCTGCTCCTCCGTGATCTTGCAGTTGTGGTTCCCGGCGCCCAGATCCTCGATCCACTTCACGCCGCAGCCCTTCTTCGTGTTCAGGATCACCATCGTCGGTCTGCCGCCGCCGATGCCGAGCTTGGCGTGCCTCACGGCCTCGGACACCTGCTCGACGTCGTTGCCGTCCTCCACGTCGATCACGTTCCAGCCGAACGCCGCCCATTTCTCCGCCAGCGGCGCAATGTCGTTCACCTTCGCCACCTCGTCGTCGATCTGCAGCTTGTTGTAGTCCGTAAACGCGATCAGGTTATCCAGCTTCTTGGCGGCGGCGAACATGCCCGCCTCCCAGATCTGGCCCTCCTGGCTCTCGCCGTCGCCGATCAGGGCGTAGATCGTCGCCCCGTCTCCCTCCAGCTTCGAGCCGAGCGCGATGCCCACCGCGCAGGAGAAACCCTGTCCCAGAGAGCCCGCCGTCATGTCGATTCCCGGCGTCCGGTTCATATCGCAGTGAGACGGCAGATTGGTGCCGCCCTGATTGAGCGTCAGCAGCTCCGCCTTGTCAAAATAGCCGCGGTTGGCCAGCGCCGCGTATACCGCCGGTCCCGCGTGCCCCTTCGAGCAGATGAAGCGGTCCCGCCCCGCCTTCTTCGGCTGCGCCGGATCGATGTTCATCGCCTCAAAATACAGCACCGCCAGCAGCTCCGCCACCGACAGACAGCCGCCGATGTGCCCAACCCCCAGATGCCCGATGCACCGCAGGATGTCGCAGCGGATATCTCTGCTGATCGCTTTCAGATCCTTGTTCAATCCCGATTCCTCCTCTGCAAAAGTGAAATGGATAACAGATTCATATTACCTTTCGCCCCGATCTTTGTCAAGGGCGCGGCGCCGCTCTCCCCCGCTAAGCCCGCGCGGCGATGTCGAAGCCGTCCCAGCTTCGGCGCATATAGGTCTCCAGCGGCAGCGGCGTGCCGACATAGCGAGTCTCGAGTCCCTCGTCCCGCAGGAATTCCTCCAGAAACTGCGGCCTGCCCGTGGTGTAGACGACGGGGATGCCGCTCAGCTCGCTGGCGGCCTTGACGACCGGGTAGCCGTCGCGCAGATCCTGTGCGCTGGCCCAGTCCTGGAGGTTGGAGTTGTTGACAAAGCCCGTGACCGTCTGGCGGGCGAAGCCCTCCATATCGGTCTTCAGCTTCAGGATCTTCTCCGGCGTCTCGGACATGGGACGGCGGATGTTGACGATGTCATATACCTCGAGCTGTCCCGGCGCGAGCGCGGCAAAATCCATGTGATAGCGGGCCAGGGACAGCGCACCGGCCGGGTCGCCGCCCACGTCGAAAATGACCAGATCCCAGTCCTGCGCAAAGGCGCTGCCCACCGCGGCGGGCATGTTGGTCTGGGTGATGCCCGCGCCGGCGAAGGTCGGGGAGACGAGACGGATCTTCTTTTCATCCAGCAGCTTCACATGGTCGGACATGCGGAAGTAGTCGTTGATGCGGTCGAGATCGATGACCTGGGTCCTTTTGCCCTCCGCCGCGGCCTTCAGGGCCATGTTGAGGGCGATCTCCGTCTTGCCGGAGCCGTAATTGCCGATGAGGATGACGACTTTTTTCACACGCTCTCCTCCTCTCACGCGCGCAGACGCAGCGCAGCCTGCTGCTCCTATTACTATACCGCAGCGGCGGGGCGCTTGTAAAGACGCAGTGCCCCGCCGCTCATACTCCCCGCTCCCCGCTCATATAGTGGGAGCAGGAAACGCGCGGCGCGTACCCGCGCACGGGGAGTGGTCGATGTGCGAACGAACATAGAGGAGAGGGCCGTGGAGCTGGCGGCATACATCATGGAACACCGCTGCACCGTCCGCGCGGCGGCGGCGGAATTCGGCGTCAGCAAATCCACCGTACACAAGGATCTGACCGAACGCCTGCCGCGCATCCGCCCGGCGCTCTATCGCCGGGTGCGGGCGCTGCTGGATCTCAACAAGGCCGAGCGGCATATCCGCGGCGGCCTCGCCACACGGCGAAAGTATAAGGGCGAATGAAACGCGGGGGGCACCCTCCGCGTTTTTGCCCGGGCAAGAAGTTCTGTTTTCCCGAATTGTTGGATTGACACATCCGCTTATTTGCGGTATAATAATAGTTGGAAATACTGTCTCCGCATGGCGCTTTTTCTTGTTCAGGCAGTTCTGTTTTGCTGAACTTCAAGAAACGGCGCTTTTCCCCCTGCGGGTGACGGCAAATCGATACGAAAGGAGTTTTTCATGCTCGCACAAATCACGAAAAACCAACTGGCGATCCGCGGCAACACCCAGCTTGTGCAGGGCACGGTGGGCGAGACGCTGCAGCTCGCCTTCTCCGAAGAATGGAGTGAGCTCACGGTCACGGCGGTGTTCGCCGCAGGAGAGCGGAAGCGGGACGTCGTCGTCTCGGGCGCGGAGCTGACCATCCCCTGGGAGCTGCTGAGCGAGGCGGGCCGCAGGCTGTCCCTGAGCTTCCACGGCGCGGCAGAAAACGGCAGCATCGTCCTGCGCACAAACATCGCCTCTCTCGGCGTCATTCGCCGCAGTCTCGAGCCCTCGGGCGAGGCACCGGAGGCCCCCACGCCTGCCCGGGCCGATCAGATCCAGGCCATTGCCGGGCAGGCGATGGCGCTGGCGGCGGCAGTGCGCGCCGAAGCCGACAGCGGCGCTTTTGACGGCGCCGACGGCGTCTCCCCCGCAATTGCGGTCACCGAAGTCGAGGGCGGGCACCGCGTCACGATCATCGACGCCGAAGGCACGCGCAGCTTTGTCGTGCCCGACGGGACCGGAGGCGCGGGCGGCGTCAGCTCCGTCAACGGGCAGACGGGCGACGTGCTGCTCCCGATCCCGGCAGCGGTCACGGTCGACAGCGCGCTGTCCGATTCCAGCGCCAACCCCGTGCAGAACCGGGTGCTCAAATCCGCGTTGGACAGCAAGGCGGCGGCTTCCGATCTTGCGGCGAAGGCCGACAAGGGGACGGAAGTCACGGTCTCCACGGCCGGCGCGGTCACGCAGGCGCTCGACCCTGAAAAAATCTATCACTTCACCGGGGCCTTGACGGCGCTGACGATCACGCTCAACGCCCCCGCCGCGGGTCAGCTCGCCCACTACCGCTTTGACTTCGACAGCGCTTCGACCGCTCCGACCGTGACGATCCCGAACACGGTCGCGATGCCGGGCGGCTTCACGGTCGAGGCAAGCAGGCACTATGAAATCGACATCCTCAACAACTATGGGGCGGTGATGGTGTGGTGAATCTTCTGACGCGCAGGGCGATGATGGGAGAAGCGGAAGAGCTGGGCATTGAGTTCTCAAACCTTGGGTCTGTAATCTTCAAAAACAGTAAGAGTAGCGGGACTATATCAATCGGTTGTGTATCATATAATGGCACCACAATGCTTGCCCCGAATTCGGGTGGAAACGCGACGCTTGGCGGCGGGACAAGAACGCTTACGAATGTACTGACAGACGGAACGCATTTCTGGATTAGCACAAGCGGGACAGTAAACGGCTTAACATATAATAACGCAAGTGTTTCCTACAAAAGGTCAAGTAGTCAATGGCAAATAACATTGCCGCCCGACTTTGATAACACAGTTCCATTCGTGTTTTCGTAAAGTGGAGGTGGCTTGATTGAAGTTAAACATCACAAAATTTCCACAAAAAGTAGGTGTTCGGACAACTCAGTCAACAGCTTTCGGGTATGTAGGATATAATGCGACTACATTTCTCACCAATATTGGTACAACTGTAAACGGCACAAAAACCTTTTCCGATTTTGCAACAGACGGAACGCATATTTGGATTCGCGCAAACAACAAAACAACCGTCAAGTATAATGGGGAAACTTGTACCTTTTCACGGAATGGAAACTACTTCATGATAACTATCCCAGATAACTATGACCCATCAATCCCATTCGATTTCTAAGGAGGGCAGACAATGTACGGGAAACTTATTGACGGCGTACTCCGCTACGCCCCTAAAAAGTTGAATGGTGACGGCGTTGTCGTGTACAACCCTCCCGCAGAGATGTATCTGGAACAGGGTTGGAAGCCTGTCACCTTTGTTGACCCTCCCGAAGCACCGAGCGGATACTACTACGAATCGGGCTGGGAGGAGCAGACGGACGCCATCATGCAGACATGGACGCTCACGCCCCTGCCCGATGACATTGATGACGGCGAGGCTTATGACATCATCTTCGGAGGTGGCGGCGAATGAAGAGAGAACACGCATACAAGCTCCGAGAGCTGCTTCACAAAGCATCCGCATCTCTGACGGACGAGGATGCGCTGGAAGGTATCGAGCTGTTCGCTCCGTGGGAGGCAGGAGTTGATTACGAGGCTGGCGTTCGCGTCCGCTACGATGAGAAGCTCTACCGCTGTGAACAGGCGCACACTTCGCAGAGCGGCTGGGAGCCGCCCGCCGTTCCCGCGCTGTGGACCGAGGTCGCAAGGCCCGGCGAGATCCCCGTCTGGCGGCAGCCCACAGGCGCGCAGGACGCCTACATGACGGGGGACAAGGTGCATTATTCCGACGCGGGCGGGCCCGTATACGTCTGCACAATGGACTACAATGCCTATGCGCCCGACGTCTGCGGCTGGGAGCGCATCGGATAACGGGGCCAAGGAAAAACCTCTGCCGTCCCGCGGGACGGCAGAGGCCGGAAAGACGAAGCTGTCAGCGATTGCCGTACATCTTCTCGTAGTATTGGGTGTATTCCCCGGTGATGATCGGCTCCCACCAGTCCCTGTGCTCCAGATACCACCGGATGGTCCTGCGGATGCCGTCGGCAAAGCGCGTCTCCGGGAGCCAGCCGAGTTCCGCGTGGATCTTGGCGGGGTCGATGGCATAGCGCAGATCGTGGCCCTTGCGGTCGGTCACATAGGTGATCAGCTCCTCGCTCCTGCCGAGCTCATGGACGATGAGCCGGACGATGTCGATGTTGCGCATCTCATTGTGGCCGCCGATGTTGTAGACCTGGCCGATGCCGCCCTTGCGGACCACCAGATCGACGGCCCTGCAGTGGTCCTCCACATACAGCCAGTCGCGCACGTTCAGGCCCTGCCCGTAAACGGGCAGCGGCTTTTCCTGCAGGCAGTTGTGGATCATCAGGGGGATCAGCTTCTCCGGGAACTGATAGGGGCCGTAGTTGTTGGAGCAGCGGCTGATCGTCGTCGGCAGGCCGTAGGTGCGCTGATAGGCGTGCACCAGCAGGTCCGCGCCGGCCTTGGAGCTGGAATAGGGGGAGCTGGTGCAGATCGGCGTCTCCTCGGTGAAGAAGAGATCGGGGCGGTCCAGCGGCAGGTCGCCGTAGACCTCGTCGGTGCTCACCTGATGAAAGCGCACGCCGCCGTACTTCCGGCAGGCGTCCATCAGCACGGAGGTGCCGATGATATTCGTCTGCAGAAAGACGGAGGGGTCCTCGATCGAGCGGTCCACATGGCTCTCGGCCGCGAAGTTGATCACCAGATCCGGCCTCTCCTCCTCGAACAGGCCGTAGACGCCGTCCCGGTCGCAGATGTCCATCCTCACGAAGCGGAAGTTCGGATGCTCCAGCACCGGGGCAAGCGTGGAGAGATTCCCCGCGTAGGTCAGCTTGTCCAGGCATACGATCCGGTCCTCCGGATGCTCCCGGAGCATGTAAAAAATAAAGTTGGAGCCGATAAAGCCGGCGCCGCCGGTCACAATGATCGTCATGGCAGTACCTCTGTTGCTGTTCCGCTGCGGCTCGGAGGCGGCAGCGATATTTTCTTCTACACCCTACCACAAAGGCGGGCGCTTTTCAAGTGGCCGGGCGCGGATCAAAAAAGGGCCGCCGGGACGCACAGCTTTTCCTGTGCCTCCCGGCGGATTGTTCCTTGTTTTCAGCTGCCGAGATAGGCGCGCTTGACGTTCTCGTCGGCGAGCAGCGCGCGCCCCGTACCGGACAGGCCGATGCGGCCGGTCTCCAGCACATAGGCGTAGTCCGCGGTCTTGAGCGCCATGTTCGCGTTCTGCTCGATCAGCAGCACGGTGACGCCCTGGGCGTTTATCTCGCGGATGATCTCGAAGATGCCCTTGACGACCAGCGGCGCGAGGCCCAGAGACGGCTCGTCCATCATGATGAGCTTCGGCCGGCTCATCAGCGCCCTCGCCACGGCCAGCATCTGCTGCTCACCGCCGGAGAGCGTTCCGCCCGCCTGCCAGGAGCGGTCCTTCAGGCGCGGGAAGAGGTCGTAGACCCAGTTGATGTCCTCGCTGATGTCGTCGCGGCGCAGATAGGCGCCGACGCGGAGGTTCTCCAGCACGGTCAGATCCGGGAAGATCCTTCTGCCCTCCGGGACCAGCGTGACGCCCTTGCGGACGATGACGCTGGTGTCCACGCCGACGATGTCGTCGCCGCGGAAGACGATGCGGCCGGAGGCCGGCTTCACCAGCCCCGCGATGGCGCGCAGCGTCGAGCTCTTGCCCGCGCCGTTTGCGCCGATCAGCGTGACGATGCTCCCCTCCTGCACGTCGAAGGAGATGCCCTTGACGGCCTCGATGCCGCCGTAATTGACCTTCAGATCGCGAATGGACAGGATCGGTTCATTCATCGTCAGCCACCCCCAGATATGCCTCGATCACCTGCGGATTCGCCTGGATCTCCGCGGGCGTGCCCTTTGCGATCAGCTTACCGAAATCAATGACATAGATGCGGTCGGAGAACCTCATAACGAGGTCCATGTGGTGCTCGATCATAAAGATCGTCAGATCGTATTTCTCCTTGATCTGCACGATGAAGCGGCCCAGATCCTCGGTTTCCTGCGGATTCATGCCTGCTGCCGGCTCGTCGAGCAGGAGGAGCTTCGGCTCGGTGGCCAGGGCGCGGGCGATCTCCAGCCGCCTCTGCAGGCCGTAGGGCAGCGAGGTCGCCAGCTCGTCCTTAAACTGCGCCAGATTCTGCTCCTCCAGCAGCGCGAGCGTCTCCTCGCGCATGCGCCGCTCCTCCGCGGCGCTGAGCCGGAAGGTCGCGGTGAAGACGTTGTGCCTGGCGCGCATGTGCTTGGCCGTGAGGACGTTGTCAAACACGGTCATGCTCTTCCAGAGGCGGATGTTCTGGAAGGTGCGCGCGATGCCGAGCCTTGTGATCTGGTCGGGCGTCGGGGCGATGGTCTTCGTGCGCAGATACTTCTCCGAATTCATCCCCTGATAGGCCTTTTTCATCTTGCCGCGCGGATGATTGGCGACGATGAGGCTGTCCTCGAAGAAGACCTGACCGTTGGTCGGCTCATACACGCCGGTGATGCAGTTGAAGGCGGTGGTCTTGCCGGCGCCGTTCGGTCCGATCAGGGCGACGATCTCCCCGCGGTTGACCTCGAGCGAGAGGTTGTTGACGGCGACGACGCCGCCGAACTGCATGGTCACATCCTCCAGTCGAAGTACGTTTTCAGCCATTGCCGTTCACCTCCCCGCCGGATGCGGCCTTTTTCGCGCGCCGCGTCCGCAGACCGAAGGGATCCCGGAAGAAGGCGCGCAGACGCGCCCAGGAAAACTCCCGCTCGCCCATGATGCCCTTGGAGAAGAAGAGCACGATGATCATGATCACGACCGAGAAGACGACCTTGCGGAAGCCGGAGCGCAGGATATTGAGGCCGAGGATGTTGTTGGCGGATTCATCCAGGAAGCGCAGCCACCACTCGTTGCAGGCGATGAACAGGAAGGACGCGATGCACGAGCCGGTGACGGAGCCGATGCCGCCGATGACCACGATGAGCAGGATCTCATAGGTCATGGCCGACTTGAACTGCGCGGCCTGCACCGTGTACTGGAACATGGCGAGCAGCGCGCCGGAGATCCCCGCGAAGAAGGAGCTGATGACAAAGCTCATCTCCTTGTGCTTGAAGAGATTGATGCCCATGGCCTCGGCCGCGATCTCATCGTCCCGGATCGCCTTGAAGGCGCGGCCGTAGGAGGAGTTGATGAGCAGGACGATGATCGCGATGCAGATGCCCGAGACGAGAAAGCAGAACAGCGTGGGCGGGAAGCGGATGTCCGTAAAGGGGATGCGGAGCTTCGTCAGGTCCTTGTACTGGCGCATGACGTTGGCGCCGTTGGTGACGGGGCCCATGGCGTCCCACTGGAAGAAGGCGCGCAGGATCTCTGCGAAGCCCAGCGTCGCGATCGCGAGGTAGTCGCTCTTCAGGCGCAGCACGGGCAGGCCGATCAGCGCCGCGAAGAAGGCCGCGATCAGGCCGGCCAGGATCAGCGACGGGAGGATGCCGAGCTCGAAGCCGATCGCGCAGTCGTAATATTTGTAGACGGAATCCGAGAGCTTCACGGCGACGGGCATCGTGAGGATGGCGTAGGTATAGGCGCCGATGAGCATGAAGCCCGCCTGCCCGAGGGAGAACAGGCCCGTGAAGCCGTTGAGCAGGTTCATGGAGACCGCGACGAGCGCGTAGATGACGCCCTTCTTCAAAACCGTGAAGAGGATGGAGGTGCTCTTCATCGTCAGCTCCATCGTCAGCAGCACGGCAAAAAGAAGGATCAGGGCGGCGGCCGTCAGCAGGCCGTCTTTTTTGCTATTCTTTCTCAGTTCCATAGCCATACCCTCACACCTTGTCCGTGGCCTTCTCGCCGAAGAGGCCGGTGGGTTTCACAAGCAGGATCACGATCAGCAGCGCGAAGGTGAAGGCGTCGGAGAAGGTCGTCCAGCCGAGGCCCTTGATGATGTTCTCGGCGATGCCGATGATGAACGCGCCGATCACCGCGCCCGGGATCGAGCCGATGCCGCCGAAAACCGCCGCGACAAAGCATTTCAGCCCGGGCATGCCGCCCGAGGTCGGCGTGACGGAGGCGTAGTTGGTAAAATACAGGAGGCTGCCGACCGCGGCGAGGAGCGAGCCGATCACGAAGGTCACGGAGATGACCGTGTTGACCTTGATGCCCATGAGCCGCGCGGTCTCGAAGTCCTTGGACACGGCGCGCATGGCCATGCCGATCCTGGTGTGCCTGATAAACAGGGACAGCGCCGCGACCAGCACGATGGTCAGCACGGGCGTGATGAGCGTGACGCGTTTTGTCACTGCGCCGAAGACGCTCACGGTGTCGCTCAGCCAGGGCAGCTGCGGGTAGACCTTCGCCAGACCGCCGGTGAAATACAGCGCGCAGTTCTGGAGCAGGTAGCTGACGCCGATGGCCGAGATCATGACGGACATGCGCGGCGCGGCGCGCAGCGGCTTGTAGGCGATGCGCTCGATCAGAAAGCCCAGCGCGACCGTGATGATCAGAACCAGCGGGATCGCAAGGCCGAGCGGCAGCGAGGCCGACAGGAAGACCATGAACATGCCGGCCGCCATGAACACGTCGCCGTGGGCGAAGTTGATCAGGCGCAGGATGCCGTATACCATCGTGTAGCCGATGGCGATCAGCGCATACTGGCCGCCCACCGAGATCCCGGCGAGGAGGTATGGCAGGCTGTTTTGCAAAAACTGCATGGAAAAGCCTCCTTCGTTGGAGAATTCATACTAATATCCAATAAGAGAGTTCAACAGGTTTCCGAGGAGAATTTGTGTCAGGCAAGGCGCTTTCCGCAGCGAATAATGGATATATATTTGCAAGGAAAGCAACGCAGCATGGCGCAAATTCTCCCGGAAAGATGTGAACTTTTCTGTTGGATATTAGTATCAGAAAGCGCGGGAACAGAGCAGTACCCGCGGTCTGCTGCGTGAGTACTGCTCCGTTCCCGAAAAGCCGATACCGAAAAGCGGCGGAGTTGCCTCCGCCGCTTTGGGTACAGGCAGGTTCCGATCAGCCGATCGTAACGGGATCCAGCGCGATCCAGGTGCCGGAAGCGGTGTCGGCCTGCTTGACGAAGGCGGTGTTGCGGATGGCGTCGCCGTTCGTCTGCTCAAGCGCGATGGGGCCTGTCACGCCGTCGATCTCGGTGCTCCAGACCGCATCCATGACCTTGGCGGGCTCGGTGGAGCCGGCCTTCTGCAGGGCGGCCAGCGCGAAGAAGTACGCGTCGTAGCCCATGGCGGTCACAGCCGCGACGGTGTCGTCGCCGCCGTTGTTGGCCAGATTCGTGGAGTTGCCGTTGATCCACTTCTTGATGTTGTTGTCAAAGTCGGCGTTGGCGCCTTCGGGGTAGAAGGTGGTGACGGTGATGTTGACGTCCTTGCCCTTGGCGGCCTGCAGGATGACGTTGGAGTCCCAGGTGTCGCCGGCCAGGAGCGGGAAGCTCGCGCCCTGCGCGACGACCTGGTCGATGATCAGCTGCGCGGCCTCGGTGGAGACGGGGCTGAAGAACACGCCGCAGTCAGCCGCCTTGGCGTTGGCGACATAGGAAGTGAAGTCGGAGTTGCCGTCGGGGAATTCCTCATGGACGCACTCGCCGCCGAGACCCTCGAAGGCCTCGATGAAGTAGTTGACGAGGCCGCCGGAGTAGTCGTCGCCCAGCTTGTTGAGGCAGTAGGCCTTCGTCACGCCGAGCTCATTGAAGGCGTAGTTTGCCAGAACGGTGCCCTGGAAGGGATCCAGGAAGCAGATGCGGAAGTAGTAGCGGTTGCCCTCGGTGACCTGCGGGTTGGTGCAGGTGATGCCGACGGCGGGGATGCCGGCCTCCTCAAAGGTCGGGCCGCCGGCGATGGAGACGCCGGAGCCGTAGGAGCCGAGCACGATGGAGCAGCCGGCGTTGACCAGCTCAGCCGCGGCAGAGGGCGCCTTGTCGTTGGAAGACTCGTTGTCGACGTATTTGACGACGACGTTGTAGGTCTTCCCGCCGATGTCGACGGTGGGCTGGACGGAGTTGGCGTACTGGACGCCGAGGGTCTCCTGCTTGCCGCCGGCGCCGTTGTCGCCGGAAGCGGGCTCGAAAACGCCGATCGTCACGGTGTTTTCGGCTTTGCCGGAGGAGCCGGAGGCGCCGCAAGCGGCCAGCGCAAGTACCATGACCAGTACAAGAATAACAGCGATCAGTTTTTTCATCTTATGTCCTCCTATCGTTTGCCGGCGCGCCTGTCCGCGATCTGCGGACACATGTACGTTGGCGGCGGTAATTGCATTATGCACGATAACGCGCCGAATTGCAAGAGACCGTTTGAACAAAATCGCAGAAGGAATGCTTTCTCTTTTGTCTGTTTTTACCAATTCCCGCGCGCGTTTCTCCCTTTTCCCCGCGGAAAGCTCCGCTTTTCGGCAGATCCGGGCCTGTGGCTCCCGCTCTCCCCTCCGCCGACGGGAGACAATATTACAGCCCTCCGAGGGACCGGCTCGGAGGGCTGTAATAATGTGAGAGAGATCTGCGGCCGCCTTGTGTCGAAGAGGCGAGAGAGACACGCGGACCGAAGGGGCCGGGCAGCCGCGCAGGCATCTGATCTGTGCCGAGTATAGCAGAAAGCGTCCGTCCGCGGAAGCCCCCCCTGGGGGATAAAAGTTTACCGTCTGCGGGGCGGGGTCCCTGCGGCGCTCTCCCAGAAGATCCGCCCGGGTCCCCGCGCTGCCTGCCCTATCTCTTTCCTGTCCTGATAAAGCAGATCAGCTCCTCCAGATCGTCAAATTCATCATAGTCGCCCATGATCCCCTCGCGGTGATAGACGACGCCGGAGCGCTCATTGCGCTCCAGGCAGTCAAGCAGCTCGTCCGTGCCGTATCTGCGCGCAAATTCCGCAAAAGCCCGCGCTTTGATCTTGTCCGCATACAGGCCCTTGCGGCATCCTGCCGGTTCGCATTCATAGCATCCCTTCAGCTTTTTTTCGATCACGCATCTGCGGTTTTCGCAGAAATCGGCGTCCCGGCACCAGGACAGCTCCAGAAAGCCGTCCCGCCTGCAGCCCTTGCAGGAGACGTTCTCCGAGCACAGGCAGCAGGCCAGCCCACACCTTGCGATTCCGAGTTCCCGTTTCATGTTTTTCCTCCCACACGTCTGTTTGGGCTGTTTTCCTTCCTGTCGCCGTCCCTCGGGGGGTTAAGATACGAACTGATAAACCGTAAAGGCCGCGTAGATGCACAGCAGCAAAATCCCCTGCCAGCGCTTCAGCTCGCCCTTTTTCAGCGCGGGCAGGCACATGATCGACATCACGGCCAGCATGACCGGCAGGTCGATGACCAGGCTCGAATTGATGCCGCCGAAAACGGTCTTTTCCGCAGGGATCGCAAAGGGCGAGATCGTGATCGCCGCCCCGCTGACCAGAACGATATTGAACAGATTCGCCCCGATGATATTGCCAAGCGACAGGGAGCCGTGGCCCTTCACGAGGCTGGTGATCGCCGTGATCAGTTCGGGAAGGCTGGTGCCCAGCGCGACCATGGTAAGGCCGATGACGGAGTCGGGAACGCCGAGCGCCGCGGCGATCTTGGTGCCGTTATCGACCAGAAAGCGCGCGCCGAGAGCGATGGCCGCCGCGCCGATGACCAGCAGCAGCAGCTCTATGGCAAAGCTTCTCTGTTTTTCTTCGGCTTCCTCTTCTTCGCCCTCCTCCGCGATCTCCGGATTCCTCTTCATCTGCATGGTGGAGACGAGCATGTACACCGCGAAGACGGCAAGATAGAGCAGGCCCATCCAGCGCTGGAAGCGGCCCACCGTCCAGGCGATGGCGGCATAGGAAAGGGCGGCGGCGAAGAAAAAGGCGGTCGGCAGGCTGAAGGATTTCGGATTGACCTTGCCGGGGCTCACCGTCATGGTGATCGCCGCGATCAGGCTCGTGTTGCAGATGATCGAACCGATGGCATTGCCGTAGCTGATGCCGGCGTTGCCCTCGATGGCGGCCTGGCTGGAGACCATCACTTCGGGCAGCGTGGTGCCGATGGAGACGACGGTCGCGCCGATCAGCAGCTCGGGGAGATGAAAACGGCGCGCGATGCCGACCGCGCCGTCGACAAACCAGTCGCCGCCCTTGATGAGCAGGGCAAATCCGACAAGAAACAACAATACAGGTACCAGCATTTTATTTTTTCCTTTCTATCCCCACGGCTGCTCCCCTGAGGGGCGGCCGCTGAAATGCCACGCTGTGAGTATAGCACAGCGGCGCCGCTTTGAAAACTGTAAATCTGAGCAGGTGTCGGCTGCGGCCGGCGTGTTCGGAAAGGCAGCAGTCTCTTCCTCAAAGTTTGCTTTTCGTTCACAATATCAAGGATAATATTTCATACTTTTGAAGTAAAGTGGGATCATCAAAAACAGGAAAAGAGGTCCTCCCCATGAAAAGCAATCAGACCGTATCCGTTCAGGAACAGAATAATACCCGCATATACGCCGGGCGAAAGAGCCTTCGCCGCTCCGCGGTGATCCTGCTGGCCGTCCTGCTGCTGTGCTGCGTCGGCGTTTCCCCCGCCTTTGCCGAGCAGCCGCAGGCGCTCACCTACAACACCCTGCAGGACAAGACGCCCATGAGCCCCGCCGAGGTCTACGCCGCCACGGTCAACTCCACGGTCGGCATCACCACCTCCGTCAAGACGAACATCTACGGCTATGAGACCCTGGCGGCCGCTTCCGGCTCCGGCTTTCTCGTGACGAGCGACGGCTACATCCTCACCAATTACCATGTGGTCGAGAATTCCAAATCCATCACCGTCACACTCTTCGACGGCAGCAGCTATGAGGCCGAGCTGATCGGCTATGACGCCAGCAACGACATCGCCGTGCTGAAGATCGACGCCGAGGGGCTCACCCCCGTGACCTTCGGCGACTCCGACGAGCTGGCGGTGGGTCAGGAGGTGCTGGCGATCGGCAACCCGCTCGGCGAGCTGACCTTCTCCCTGACAAGGGGCATCATCAGCGCCCTCAATCGGGACATCACGCTCTCCGGCGGCCTGCGCATGCGGCTCATCCAGACCGACTGCGCCATCAACTCCGGCAACTCCGGCGGCGCGCTGTTCAATCTGTACGGCGAAGTCATCGGCATCACCAACGCCAAGTATTCCGCCTCGGGCGCGCAGACCTCCGTGGACAACATCGGCTTTGCCATTCCGGTCAACGCCGTGGCGGACATCGTCGAGCAGATCATGACGAAGGGTCAGATCTCCACGCCCTACATCGGCGTGACCGTGAACAATGTGAGCAGTGACCTGACGGCCTACGGCATTCCCGCCGGCGCCCACGTGGGCGAGGTCGTCGAGGGCTCGCCCGCGGCTGAGGCGGGGATCCTCCCCCGTGACATCATCACGGCCGTCAACGGCACGCCCATCTCCGGCAGCGGCGAGCTGGCAGATCTCATCCACGCCAGCGCGGTCGGCGACGAGCTCGTGCTCAGCATATACCGTCAGGGCGAGACCCTGGAGCTCAGCGTAACGGTGGGAGAGAAAGTGAAGGACGCCCTTCCCGAAGAGGCGGAAACGGCCGCTCCCCCCGAGCCCCAGGGCACGGACGGACTGCCTCAGGATCAGGAGTCGCTGGAGGAGTTCTTTGAGCACTTCTTCACCCCCTGAGCGGCCGCGTCTTCGGACCGGCCGGCAGCGCCGCAGCAAATAAGCAAAAAGGGAACTTCCGAAGAAGTTCCCTTTTTTGCACAGATTAAGAGAGGATTACCATCCCCTCTCAGCGTGTCGACAAAGTGTCGACACGCTGAAGCGGCCGATTTTAAAACCTGGGATCGGTTAAAAATCGGCTCAGATTAAACGTGAAGAGGGGATTACCATCCCCTCTTCACAATCTTCCCATGCCGCGCCTGTAAGGAGGGAGCGAGAAGGGGGACTCACCGTCCCCCTTCTCGCTCTCTCCTTACTTTCTTTCGAAAGGATAAACCAGCCCCCATTGTGCGCGCAGTTCATCACACAGCTTCAGCACATCACGTGTCATCTCGTGCGTGAGCAGGGGCGACTCCGTCAGGCCCCTGCGAAGGCAATCGTTTACATGCCGGATCTCATATTGATAGCCCTCGTCCTCCACGCCGCAAAAGCGCTGCGGGACCGGGGACTCGATGCGCCTCTCGCCTGCGCCGCAGCTGATCACCGCCGACGTCGGTTTCCAGAAAACCGGCATCCGGATGGAGCCCTTCGTTCCGTAGATCCACGCCGTGTCGGGCATTTCCGTTCGGATCGCGCTGCTGACCGTGAAGAGCGCGCCGTTGTCATATTGCCCGATCACCACGTTCTGTTCGTCCACCTGCAGATGCAGATCGTCCGTGTCGACGGACGCCAGCGAAAGGAGCCGCTCGGGCATTTTCCCGAAAATGAACTTCACGAAATGAAGCCCGTACACGCCGACGTCCAGAAGGGCGCCGCCCGCCTGTTCGGGGTCGATCACTCTCCCGCGATAGCTGTCGGGTACGCGGTAGGCAAAGCTCGCCTGGACATGCCGCACATCACCGAGCTCACCCGCGCGGATCACACGCAGCACCTGCTCCATCAGCGGGAAAAAGCGCGTCCAGACCGCTTCCATCAGGAAGACGCCGTGCTCCCTCGCGCAGCGCTCCATTTCCGCCCACTCGGCGGCGGACACCGCCGCTGGTTTTTCGACCAGCACCGGAAATCCCGCCTCCATCGCGCGGATCGCCAGCTCCTTATGGGCCGGATGCGGCACCGGGATATACATGATGTCGATATCGTCCCGCTTCAGGATCTCCTCGTAGGACAGGGCGTCCCCGATTCCAAAGCGGTCCGCCATTCTCCGGGCGGTCTCCGGCGTCCGCGACGCGATCGCCGCGATCTCCGCCTCTTCCACCTGCCGAAAGCCCTTCATCCAGCGCTCCAGCAGATTGCCCGCGCCGAGGAGCCCCCATCGTATTTTATCCATGAGATCCACCTTCCTTGTTTTGTCTCTCTTCATCGTCCGAATCCGCGCTGCGCAGGGTGGGCGGCATAGCTGCAGGCGCATTTCCTGGAAGATCCTCCGGTTTTCCTCAGCCCCGCTGCCTCAGGCAGTCGGGAGCGACTGTCTCCAGTCGTGCAGGAAGTAGCAGACCGCCAGAAGATCGGCACATCCGCCCGGAGAGAGATTTCGCCGGATAAAGAGCTCGTCGAGCTGTCGGACACGCTCCATGGCCGGGCGGCTGTCCTTTCGCAGCTCCTCCCGCACAAGGCCGCTCATCTCCCCGGCAAGCGCAGGTCCTCCGCGTTTGATCATATTCGTATCCTCGCCGCGCGCGATCAGATGCAGCAGCGCGATCACGCCCGCGTCGCTGCGGCTCATGCCCTCGTCGAGGCAGGCATCCAGTGTCGGCAGACCGGTCTCCAGCACGGCGGGAAGTCCCGCCGCGACCTCGCCCCGGATGCCGCGCAGACCGCTCTGCAGATACAGGCGTTCCCCCGCCGTGCGTGCCGCCGCGCCTTTTTTCAGAGCGGCAAAATCCGCCTCAACAGCTTCGGAGCACAGCGCGGCGCAGGCCCCGGCGATCCGCGCGGGATCCCGGCACGGCGCCTCCGGCTGCCAGAGCCGGCCGAGCGCGCCGCAGACCGTGCCCAAAGTAAAGATCGCGCCCTTGTGGGTGTTGACGCCCTTTGTGGCGGCAAGCATCTTCCGCTCCGCCTCCGTCCCCAGCCCGCGCAGCCGGGCAAATGCCTCCCGAGCGGAAAGCTCCGCCGTTTCCGCGCCGATCAGGAAGCAGGCTTTCCAATAGCCCCGGAGCGCCTCGACGCTTGTCTGAAAAGTCAGGATCGACATATCGCTGTGAGAACCGTTGTTGCTGCGGTCGACCAGACCGGGCTTGGGCGTGGCCGCCACCTCGTCCGACAGCGCGCGCGTGACCGCCGCGTCCACGCTGTCCGCGTCCGCGGCGAGAAGTCCTTCCCGCAGAAGCTTCTGCACGGCAGCGTCCAGCTCCTCCAGGCCGTGCAGGCGGCGCGAGGCACAGCTTCGTCCCGCAGCTCCGCAAACCAGGCAGCGGCGCTCTTCCCTGCGGGCAAGCTTTTCCCCGCTGCGTCCGATCACGTCCAGATCGAAGAGGCGGCCCATCGGGCTCTCCTCTTCGATGCGCATGCAGATCTCCTTGACCGCCCCGGCCGGCGCCATGACGGCGCACAGATACTCGTTGCCCGTATCGGCGTGCGTGACCTGCCGGGAAACACAGGCGACGCCTGCCTCGCCGAGCGCCGCATCCAGCATATGCAGGCCTTCGTCGAAGGCGCGCCGGATCGTCGGGCTGTTCTTGACGGGGCCCGGAATGTTCATGGTAAAGGAGATCAGCGGCCGCGCATGCCGTTCCAGCAGCTGCCGCTGCGCCTCCGCCCGGCGATCCCGGGCATCGAGCATCTCCTGCAGCGTGACCTCTTTCATCAGTAGTGCCTCGCGTCATCCATGGAGCGGATGGCCATGATCACCGGGGCCGCCTCCTCGCTCTCGAAATACCGCAGGCTGCTCTCCGGCAGCATGAAGGCCGCTTTTTCAAGCTGCCCGTCATGGATGGCCTGCCGCACGGAGCTGGCGCTGACGATCTCGCCGCGGAGCGCAAGCCGCGGGACCACGCGAAACGCCACGCCCTGCTTCGGCAGTTCCTCGGCCATGGTCTCGTTATAGAGCGCCGTCACGCGGCTGCTCGTTTCCTCCCCCGCGTAGCGCGCCGTGACGCCCAGCGCCGCGGCGATGGTGCCGAACACGGCCAGATCCAGCTTCGCGTGGGCCAGGATCGCCGCGTCCTCGTCCCGAAGGAAGTAGCTGGGGAAGGTGGCGGAGGAGATGATATAGGGGCCGGATTCATGCAGGATCACGTTGGGGAGGTCTGCGACTCCCTCCCGCACCAGCCGCCTGCGGACGGCGAAGGGGATCGGTCCCGCCTCCTCGCTCAGGAGGAACAGGTGCAGCGTGTCGTTCTCCGCGGCGGCCTGCTCGACCAGGCGGCGGTGGCCGCGGGTAAAGGGATTGGCGTTCATCACGACGGCGGCGCTTTTCCCCTCCCGCCGGGTCTTTTCCAGCCCCTTCAGATAACGGGCAAAGCCGTCGCGCCTGTTCTCCATGAAGACCAGCTCGCCCTCGACCCGGGCGATCTCATAAAAGCCCAGATCGCGGAAGATGCGGTCGTTTTTCGCCTTGGTGTAGAGAAAGACGTGGCTGCTGCCGCGCTCCGTCTGCTTTTCCAGCAGATGGCTCACCACCTGGTTCATCAGGCCCTCGCCCCGGTGCTCCGAAGAGACGGCCAGGCAGCGCAGCGTGTTTTTATAGCTGCTGCCCGCGGCGATGAGCGCGCCGTCCTCATCAAAGACGCCGCAGCTGTAATCCAGGTTTTTGTCCCGGCGGATGCCCTCGGCGCGCAGCAGCGCGTCCATCTGCGCCTGTGTGCGCCGGTCGCGGGGGGAGATTTCTCCGAGTGAGGCCATATCGTTTCCCTTTCATAAAATCCCCCTGACAGGAAGCTATCAGGGGGATCGGATCGTATGTTGGCGGCTTTGCCGATCAGATGGGCATGATGCCGAGGATCACGGCAAAGAGCATGCAGAGGATGGAGAAAATCCACACATAGAAGAAGCTGTTCTTGATGTGGTCCTTGATATCCACGTCCGCAAGGCCGGTGCCGAGCAGCGTGGCGGGCACCATGGGGCTGATGAAGGTGGCGCAGTTGCGGCAGACGACCATAGCCACGGCAATGGGCAGCGCCTCGACGCCGAAGGCCTGGCCGATGCCGATGATGACGGGCATGAGGCCGTAGAAGTAGGAGTCGGTATCGAAGGCGAGCGCCAGAGGCACGGACAGGAAACCGATGACCAGAGGCAGGTTCTTGCCCAGGGCGGCGGGCAGAACGCCGGAAACGATGCCGGCCAGGCAGCGCACCACAGAGGGGATGGCGTCCTCAGGCAGCTCCATGACCTTCGCGGAGAGCACCTTGCCGTCGGCGCCGATGCTGGAGGTCAGCACGCCCATCAGAACGGCGGCGCCCATCAGGGTGGAGCACATCATCAGAGCGGGACCCGCGTGGAGGTTGATGATCTTCTTATGCATCTTGGCAGTAAAGCCGTAGTTGACAAAGAGAGCGATGGCGCAGCCGATCATGAAGGGGAAGTAGGTGGGCAGATCGAAGCCGTCGCCCCAGATGAGCAGGAAGATCACGCCGATGGTCAGCAGCACGTTGAACAGGAAGAGCTTGGGACGGGCCAGATCGTTCTGCGCCTGCTCGGCGGTCTCCTCCAGGTCTACGCTGCCCTCGATCTCGGCCAGCTTGCCGTTGAGACCGGCTCCCCGCTTCTTTTCCTGGAGGCCGGTCAGGAATGCGTGAACCAGTGCCAGCACGATGCCGAAGATCTGGATGGGCAGGATGGTCTGCCAGAGACTGCCGGCCTCGATGCCGAGGACGGAGGCGGCGCGCATGGTGGGGCCGGCCCAGGGCATCAGGTTCAGCACGCCCATGGCCAGCACGGCAATGCGCAGCAGAGAAGTCTTGCGCATGTGCATGCGCTTGAAGACGGGCAGCATGGCGGGGACGACGATGCAGAAGGTGGAGGCGCCGCCGCCGTCCAGATGGCCGATCAGAGCGATGACGGCGGTCATCATGCACACGCCGACCACGCTGTCGCCCACCAGTTTCATAAGTTTGTTGATGATGGCGTCAAACATGCCCGCGTCCGTCATGATGCCGAAGTACAGCACGGAGAACACGAACAGGGCCGCGGTGGGGCCGGTGCTGGAGAAGCCGGCTTTGATCATGGCGGAGAAGTTTTCGCCGGTGATGCGGCCGCCGATGATCAGCACCAGAGCCAGGATCGTGGGCCACACGATGAAGGCGATGGCGGGCTGGGTCTTGCTCTTGAACAGGGTGATGACGATGGCAACGATGGTCAGCAGACCAAGGATGCCGACTAAGGTTTCGCTCATAGGGTATCCTCTCTTTCTTCAAGTCTTCGGGAAAAAACGGTCTTCCTTCGGAAGCGTGCGCGGGGATTGTTTTCCTGTCTATGAAAAAAGGCTCAGCCTTCTTCCAGCGTATAGGGCTTGATCTTGCGGATCACGTCGAGGATCGTGCCGTCGCGGGCTTCGAGCACGGCCACGACCTTGTCCTCCCACTGCAGATCGTCCGGGCGGCCCACCAGAGAGTAGGCCTTCTCCTTCAGCTCCTCAACAGGGACATGCCTGATGCCGGCCCTGTCCAGGCACTCGATCAGGTCGGGGCGCAGGGGGTTGACGGCGATGCCGTAATCCGTGACCAGCACGTCCACGCAGTCGCCCGGGGTCGTGACCGTGACGACGTGCTCGCAGACGGTGGCCATGCGCCCGCGGATCAGCGGGGTGACGATGATGCAGCATTTGGCGCCGGCCGCCGTGTCCGGGTGGCCGCCGGGCGCGCCGCGCAGCACGCCGTCGGAGCCGGTGAGCACGTTCACGTTGAAGCCCGTGTCGATCTCCAGCGCGGCCAGCACGACGAAGTCCAGCTTGTTGACAAAAGCGCCCTTGTTGGCGGGGTTTGCGTACTGGGAGGCGGACATTTCAAAATGATTCGGCGTCTGGTTGATGGAATTGACCGCGTCGAGGTCGAAGTCCTGCACGTCGATGACCTTGCCGACCTTGCCCTTCTTCAGCAGCTCCACCATCGGGCCGCAGATGCCGCCGATGGCCCAGCCCATCTTGATGTTCCGCTCGTCCATGTATTTTTCCAGGAACAGGTTTGCCGCGAGCGAGGGGCCGCCCACGCCGGTCTGGAAGGAGAAGCCCTCCTTGAAGTACGGCGTCGCGGCGATGACCTTCGCCACGTTCTCGGCCATCATCAGATCGCGCGGATTCTGGCTGATGCGTGCGGCGGCGGAGGCGATCTTCTTCGGGTTGCCGATGGAATCGACTACCACGACCGCGTCCACGTCGATCGCTTCGACGGAGGCGGGCATATTGGGGAAGTCCACCAGGCAGTCGGTGACGACCACAACGTGGTCGGCGTACTTCGCGTCGGTCATGGCGTAGCCCATCGAGCCGCAGTTGGACTTGCCGCCGATGCCGCGGCAGTTGCCCACGCAGTCGCTGGTGGGGGCGGCGATAAAGGCGATGTCGATATGCACCTCTCCGCCCTCGATGGCGCGGGGACGGCCGCCGTGGCTGCGGATGATGGCGGGCGTTCTCAGCTTACCGGCGGAGACCACCTCGCCCATGCGGCCGCGGATGCCGCTGGTCTGGATGCCGACGACCTTGCCCTGCTCGATGTAATCGGCGATGGGGTCGTGGGCGTTTCCGAGGGAGGAGGCGGCGATCGTCAGCTCCTCCAGCCCCAGCTCCTCGATGGCGGCCTTCATGACCATGTTGACCACATAGTCGCCGTCGCGCAGATGGTGGTGGAAGGAGAAGGTCATGCCGCTCTTCGCGCCGCACTGCCGGAGCGCCTCGGCGAGGTTCTCCACGATCTTGCTCTCCTGCGGCTTTTCATAGCGGCGGGTCCGGGGGGAGGCCTTCCGGATATACTTGCCGTCCATGTAGTTTTTCCCCTGATAGACCTCTCTGCCGTCCTTCAGCAGGAAGTCCGGGATCTCTCTGCCTACTGCGTTTTTCATACCAGATCTCCCTCCCAGAGCCCGCAGGCGCGGGCCAGCTTCAACGTCCTCTCGGCGCCGGGGATGAAGGCGATGTCGATCATCTTGCCGTCCACGGTGAAGACGCCGACGCCCGCCTTGCTCTGCTCGCGATAGGCGCGCACGATCTTCTCCGCCTGGCGGATCTCCTTCTCCGTCGGGGCGAAGACCTGATGGACGAAACGGATCTGCTTGGGGTTGATGAGGCTCTTGCCGTCAAAGCCCATGGCCTTGTTCTGCAGCACCTCGGCCTCAAAGCCCTCCTGATCGTCCAGATTGGTGAACACGGTGTCAAAGCACTGGATGCCGGCGGCGCGGGCCGCGATCAGCATCTGGCCGCGGGCGGCCAGCATGTCCACGCCGTCGCGCTGCGGGGTGGTCTGCATGCACTTGCGGAAGTCGCCGCCGGAGATGGCGACGCCGAACATGCGCGGGGAGGCGGCGCAGATCTCATAGGCGTTGAGGATGCCCTTGGGGCTTTCCAGCGCTGCCATCAGCAGCGTGCGGCCCTTCTCGACGCCGAATTCCTCCTCGGCCTCCTCCACGGCCTTTTCGACCGTCAGCACGTCCTGCGCGCTCTCGCACTTGGCGATGCGGATGCCGTCGGCCCCGCCGGCGACGCAGACGCGGATATCCTCCTGCCAGTGCGGGGTGTCCAGGCCGTTGATGCGCACGATGACTTCGGTCTCGCCGTAATCGATGGTTTTCAGCGCGTGGTACAGGGAGAAGCGGGCTGCGTCCTTCTGGTTCTCGGCCACCGCGTCCTCCAGGTCCAGCATGATGCTGTCGCAGCCGTAGATATAGGCGTCCTTGATGAGGCCCGGCTTCTGCGCGTTCATGAACATCATGGTCCGGCGCAGGCGGAAGCGCTCCGGTCTGGGTCTCGGGATCATCTCACAGCACCTCCCCAGGGAATGTTGGCGGCGGACGCGTCGCAGCTGCGGAAGACCGCGCATTCCACGCGGGCCTTGATCGTGCAGTCCAGCGCCCCCTTGTCCACCACGGTGACACGGGCGTTCTCCACGCCCAGGCGCTCGAGGGTCTCCAGCACGGTCGCCTTGATCTGACGGCCGTACTGGTTCATGACGCTGCTCTCCAGGTACAGCTCGATCCCGCCCTCGGCGGGCTCGACCGCGACCTGCGCGTCGCTGGATTCCAGGGTCCCGGCGATGGCCGGCTTTTTGATCTCCAATCGGCATTCCTCCTTGTTTATCATGATGGTCATCGGATGGCGAAATCAACCGAGGATTCGATTGTTTTCTCCGTCAAACGACAGGTTTGGCGGCAAATGATGGGTCCCATCATTTGCGCGGCGCTCATAGTGCAAGACTCTCATTATAATGAGAATACCATCAATCACACCGAAGTACAACAGATTTTTCTTCTGCAGCCATTGTTTTTTACCGGTTTTATTTGCCGTGCGGCGGCAGGAGCGGGACCGTGATCGCCGGTGTCAGCCTTTACGGCTGAAGTCGGAGCCTGCTCGGACCGATGACGGCCTTCTTCTCCGCCCTGAAATCTCTTGTTTTTGCGCATGTCAGCAGACTGCGGCGACCCGAAAAACTGGTTTGTCGGAACTCGGCCGGGGCCGGGCGAACTCCCAAATAAAAGAAACAGTTTCGATATTGCTCAAATCAAGGCAAATATCGAAACTGTTTTAAGGAAGATAAGCTAAACTGTCTTCTCTCGGAATGCGGGGGCAGGCACGCCCCCGCAAGCTGTCGACAAGGTGTCGACAGCTTGCGGGGCAAACATGGGAAGTTCCGAAAAAGTTCCCATGTTTGCACAGATTGTACCGCGAAAGGGGATTCCCGTCCCCTCTCGTGCCCTCCCCATACGAGTCCGACTTGTTCTGTATGGCTTTGTCTACAGTCTGCGGGGGGGGCAGGCACCCCCCTCAATCCTTATAATGACCATCGGATGGCGAAATCAATCGAGAATTCGATTGATTTCGCTGCCAAACGACAAGTTTGGCAGCGAATGATTTTCCAAATCATTCGCCCGA
>CACYXC010000012.1 GCA_902778285.1 Oscillospiraceae bacterium
GACACCTCTTTCTTGTGGCTAATGGTTTGTGGTGAATTCATTAAACCACTTTGAGGTGCCCTCTGTCTTTATTTTTCCTACATCTATTTTACACTAAGTTGGCGGCGGGCGGAAGGCGAAAAAGCCCTCTCTGCGCCGGATTGACGGGGAGGGGAGCGGTTTGCTATAATATGCGAAAAGCGGACCGATAAGGAGAAAAAGCCATGCGATACATCGAAGTGACCGTGAACACCCCGGACGAGGAGATCGACCGCCGCTGCGAGGAAATGGCCGCCATGGGCGTAGGCGGCTTCGTGATCGAAAACGAGGCCGATTTTCAGGACTTTCTGGAGCACAACCACCAGTATTGGGACTACGTGGACGACGAGCTGGCGCAGAAGTTTTCCGGCGTCAGCCGCATCAAGTGCTACCTGACCGACGATGCGGAGGGACAGAAGGCCCTGCGCGCCATCCGCGCCGCCTACGGCGAGGTCGCCGTCGCCATGGTGGAGGACAGCGACTGGGAGAACAACTGGCGCGAGTTCTACAAGCCCATCGAGGTCGGCGAGAAGCTGGTCGTGGTACCTGAGTGGGAGCCGATCCCCGAGGATGGGCGGCTGCCCCTGCGCTTGGATCCTGGCCTGATCTTCGGCACCGGCAGTCACGCCACCACGCGCATGTGTCTGGCAGCGCTGGAAAGTTATGTAAACCAAAACACGCGCGTCCTGGATCTCGGCTGCGGCAGCGGCATCCTCGGCATCGGCGCGCTGGTGCTGGGAGCGAAGAGCTGTCTCGGCTGCGACATCGACCCCAAGGCCCCGGACGTTGCCATGGCCAACGCCGCCCTCAACGGCATCGGCGCGGATCGCCTCACCGCCTGCGCCGGGGATGTGATCGCCGACGCCTCGCTGCGCCGCGGCTTCGGAACGGGCTACGATCTGGTGCTGGCCAACATCGTGTCCGATGTGATCATCCCGCTCGCGCCCCATGTGCCGGGCTTTCTGGCGCCGGGCGGCGTCTTCATCACCTCCGGCATCATCGAGGGTCGGCAGGACGAGGTGCGCGCAGCCATCGAGCGCGCGGGCCTGCGCGTGGTCGATCACCACTGCGAAGAGGAGTGGCATCAGTTTACCGCGGTGCTGGCGTGAGCATTGCGTTTTGAGGCGTGAGCTTTTAGCAGACAAGAGACATGATGCCTCAGGTGGGGCTTGCTCCTCCCGTGCAGAACATAAGCGCCTGAAATGCGGATTGCCGCACCGATTACATCGCTCACCGGTGCGCGATGACAGATTCTACTCCAACAATACATGGAAGCGGGGCGGCCGTCAGGCCGCCCCGCTTCAAGCTGTCGACAAAGTGTCGACAGCTTGAGCGGCAAAAATGGGAACTTTCGAAAAAGTTCCCATTTTTGCGTATATCAAACGCGAGAGGGAATAACGTCCGACCTGTTCTGTATGGGTTTGTCTTCAGTCTGAAGCGGGGAGGCCGTCAGGCCGCCCCGCTTTCTGTCTCAAAACTGAAAACTGAAAACTACTTCCCGTAAACATCGTTGGTGTCCATCAGGAGCACGTCGAATTCCAGCTCCTCGCCGTCGCGCCAGATGTCGAAATGCAGCTTGTCGCCCACCTTGAAGCGGTTCTTGATGTCGTTGACCTCCTCGGTGGTGGTAACGGGCGTGCCGTTGACCGCGGTCAGGATGTCGCCGGGCAGGACGCCCTGCGCCTCCGCGTCGGAGCCCTTGGTCACGGCCGTGATATACAGGCCGTCGGGCAGCTGGTACTCCTCCTTCGCATTGTCGGGGATGGCGCCCACGGTGATGCCGATGGAGGGCCGTCCGCGGACCTCGCCGTCCCTGACCAGCGCGTTGACCACGCCGCTGACCGTGGAGGAGGGGATCGCAAAGCCGATGCCCTCGATGCTGGAGTAGGAGGACATCATCTTCATGTTGGTCACGCCGACGATCTGTCCGTACATGTTGAACAGCGCGCCGCCGGAGTTGCCCTCGTTGAGGGCGGTGTTGGTCTGCAGGAGGGTCATGCTGCGCCCGTTGAACTGCACGCCGCGCTCGATGGCGGAGATGATGCCGTCTGTCAGCGTGTTGCGGAAGCTCTCGCCCAGCGGGTTGCCGATCGCGGCGACCCGGTCGCCGACGCGCAGGGTCGAGCTGTCGCCCAGCTCGGCGGCAGGGAGGCCCTTCGCCTCGATCTTCAGCAGCGCCACATCGCTGATGGTGTCGGCGCCGACCAGCTTCGCCTCATACGCCTGATCGTTGTAGAGCGTGACGGTGGCCCGGTCGCAGCCCTCGATCACGTGGGTGTTGGTCAGGATCAGCCCGTCCGGACTGAGGATCACGCCGGTGCCCCAGTTGTAGCCGATCATGCGGTTCTGATAGCCCGAGATGGCGACGATGGAACGGCTGCAGCGCTCATAGAGCTCCTGCAGCGTCAGCTCCTCGCCCTCGGCGGGGACGAGCTTCTGCTCGAAGACAATGGGCAGTCTGGCGCGCTCGATGTTGATGTCGGCCACGTCCGTCTGCGTGCTCTCATAGAAGTTCTCGAAAAACTGGGCGGGATCGGCGGGCATCTCCTCCGGCGCGGCCGGGTCGTAGGTGGGCAGCGTGATCTGCGGATCGCTCTGGCCGCTGCCGCCGAAGTACAGGGAGCTGGCCACGATCAGGGCCAGCAGCGCGCAGACCGCGCCCGTGATGCGCAGCGGCGTCCAGCCCTTTTTCCGCTTTTCGGGAAGAGCAGGAGCGGCCGTTTCCTGCGGCGCCTTCTGCGGCGCCGCCTCCGGCGCGTACCAGTCGGCTGCTTCTTTATACCATTCGTTGTTGCTCATTTTTATCCCTCTGTTTCGTGCTCTCCGCGAGGGGAAGCGTAAATACAAATTCTGTCATCCCGTCCTCGCTTTTGACGGCGATGTCCTCGTCATGGCTGTTGATGATCGTCTTGACCAGATAGAGCCCCAGCCCCACGCCCTCCTTGTCCATGCTGCGGGAGCGGTCGGACTTGTGGAAGCGGTCGAAGATAAAGGGCAGGTCGTCCGGCGGGATCGTCTCACCGAAGTCCTTGACGGAGACGTAGGCCTTGCCGTTGTCCTTGTACAGCTTCAGGATCAGACAGCTGCCGGGGGCGGCGAACTTGACGGCGTTGTCGAGCAGGTTGTATATGACCTGCGTGATGGCGTCCTTGTCCGCCCAGACCAGGATGGGGTTGTCGGGCAGCTGGGGGTCCACGTCCAGATTCTTTTTCGTCGCCCGGCTCTCAAAGCTCAGCAGGGTCTGCACGATCAGCTCCGAGATGTCGAACACGCTGCGGTGACTCAGATCCGCAGCCCGCGCCCTTGCCTGGGAGACGCCCAGCATCTCCTTGACCAGGCGGGAGAGGCGGCGCGTCTCGTCGCGGATGGAGATCAGGTACTTCCGCTCGTCCTCCGGCGGGATCGTGCCGTCCAGGATGCCGTCGGCAAAGCCGGCGATGGTGGTCATGGGGGTGCGCAGCTCATGGGAGATGTTGCCGATGAACTCGCTGCGCCGCTGCTCGGACTGCTCGAGAGAGTCGGCCATCTTGTTGAAGGAATCGATCAGCGCGCCCATCTCGTCGGTGGGGTCCTCCGTCTGCGGCACGCGGACCGAGAAATCGCCGCGCGCGAATTTCCGGGAGGCGGCCGCCATCTCGTCGAGGGGCTTGGTCATGTGCCGGGAGTAGATCAGCGTGACCAGCAGCGCCGCGAAGAAGACGCCGACGCCCACGACGGTGGCGATCATCAAAAAGGTCGACCAGGCGTCGAGCATCTTGTCCACCTGATTGGAGACGAAGGCGTAGCCGAGGAGCGTGCCGCCCTCCGGGGCGATGATGGGCATCGCGGTCACATAGCGGCGGCTGTGGTACAGCCCGCCCAGATCGGTCAGCTGGTCGTAGGGCCTCTCGCCGATCTGCGCAATCAGCTCCTGAGAGAGCTGCTGGCCCATGTGCTCGCACACGGGCGTGCGGTCGGAGCAGCTGACGATCACCCCGGCGTCGTCCGCGATGAACACGTGGTCGCCCGTGGACTGGCCGATGGAGCTGATGGACATGCGCAGCACCCAGCTCGAGAGCGAATCGCCCCGCGCGATGGCCGCCGCGGTGCGGGCGACCTCCCTCGCGCTGTTCTCCATGCCTTTGCGGTAGTCGCTGATGACGTAGCTGCGCCCGATGCCCACGAAAGCCACCGCAATGATCAGGAAGCTGATAAACACCAGAAGCGCCGTGGCGATGAAGTTTCTGAGGAAGATACTTTTCATCGCTCAGTCCAGCAGCTCGAACTTGTACCCCACGCCCCAGACGGTCTTGAGGCTCCACTTGTCGCTCACGCCCTCCAGCTTCTCGCGCAGACGCTTGACGTGCACGTCCACCGTGCGGGAGTCGCCGAAGTAGTCGAAGCCCCAGACCTCGTCGAGCAGCTGATTGCGGGTAAAGACCCGGTTGGGGGAGGAGGCCAGGTGGTACAGCAGCTCCATCTCCTTCGGGGGCGTGTCCACCTTCCTGCCGTCCACGATCAGCTCGTAGGAGTCGAGGTTGATGACCAGCTTGTCAAAGCTCAGCTTTTTCTCCACCGGCGCGTCGGCGTCCGTGCGGCGCATGACGGCGTGCACGCGGGCCAGCAGCTCCTTGACCTCGAAGGGCTTGGTCACGTAGTCGTCCGCGCCCATCTCAAGCCCGCTGACCTTGTCGTTGAGCTCGCCCTTGGCGGTGAGCATGATGATGGGGGTGGAGGATTTGGCGCGTATGTCCCGGCAGACCTGCCAGCCGTCCTTGACCGGCAGCATGATGTCCAGCAGCACGACGTCCGGCTGGAACAGATCGAAGATGGACTCGGCCTTGCCGCCGTCGGCGGCGATCATGGTCTCGAAGCCGTCCTTGCCCAGATACAGCCGCAGAAGCTCGGCGATGTTGGCGTCGTCTTCCACGATCAGAGCGCGTTTGCTCATAGGTATCGCTCCTTTGCCTGCTTTTTGCAGTATTATTTATTGATTATAGCGCGAAGACGCCCGGAAAAGTTAAGAATCTGTAATATTTCCGCCGAAAACTCAGAAGTCGAGCTTCTCCAGTTCGACGAGGGCGAGGATATAGACCTTCAGCGCCTCGAGCAGCCAGTCCCTGCTCGCGGCCTCGTCCACGCCGTGGATGGGCCCGGCAAAGTCCGGCATGGGCCGCTCCGGGTGCTCCGGACCGAAGGCAACCGCGTTTGGGAAGTGCCGCGCGTAGGTGCCGCCGCCGATGGTGTAGGGCTTTGCGTTCTCGCCGGTGAAGTCGTTGTAGGCGCGGATGCAGGACTGCACGGCCGGGTTGTCCAGGGCCATATAGAAGGGCGCGGCGTCGCGGTCCACGGTGACCTCGGCAATGCCGCCCGCGTGCGCGCGGATGCCCGCCGCGATCTGCTCGCCGCTGGTCGTGGTGGGGTAGCGGCTGTCCACGCTCTGGAACATCCTGCCGTCCTCCACGCCGATCACGCCGCCCACGATGGTCAGCGGCTCAAAGTTGCCGTCGTCGGCCTGTACGCCGAGGGCGCTGCCGTCCCATGCGCCGTGCAGCTTTTGAATAAGCCGCAGGAAGGCGGCGTCGTTTTCGTCGCCCACCTCGTTTGCCAGCAGGTAGTCCACCAGCACGCCGATGGCGTTGCGGGTGCCTTTGGGCAGGGAGGCGTGCCCGCCCTTGCCGTGCGCCAGCAGATGCCAGACGCCGGGCGATACTTCCTCGGCGTCGACATATTCGCTGTTTGCCAGCTTCCCGGCGCGGACCCTGGCCTCGGCCCTGTCGGGGATCACATTGGGCGCGACGCCGCCGTGAATGTCCAGAATGTCGCCCAGCGGCAGCTTCGAGACGATGCGCCCGTGGTAGATGCCCTTCTCGCCGTTGCACAGCGGGAAGTTCGCATCCGGGGAGAAGCAGAAGAGGGGAGCGGGATAGTTAGCCAGATAGTATTCCAGGTCGCCCATGCCCGTCTCCTCGTTGGCGCCGAGCAGCGCGCGGACGGGGTAGCGCAGGGGGACACTCCTGTCCTTCAGGTATTTGAGCGCGTAGAGGCACAGGACGCTCGGCCCCTTGTCGTCCATGACGCCGCGGCCGATGATCCAGCCCTCGCGCTCACGCATGGTGAAGGGGTCCTCCTTCCAGCCATCGCCCACGGGCACCACATCCAGGTGCGTGATGGTCGCCAGGTAGCGCGCGCCGTCTCCGCCGACGCTGGCATAGCCGATCCTGCCTTCGCAGTCCACGGTCTCCAGTCCCAGCTCCCGGGCGATCTGCAGTCCCAGATCCAGAGCCTTGCGCGGTCCGGGGCCGAAGGGGGCGTTCTCGGCCGGCGCGCCCTCCACGCTGTCGACAGCCACAAGACGGGCGATATCGCGAAAAACGGCCTCGGTATGCCGATCGACAAAAGCCTCAATGTCGCGGCGCAGTTCTTCTTTCATGGATGAACTCCTTTGACTGAAATAATAGGATATCATAGTTTACCACCTGCCTCCCGTTTTTTCAAGCGCGGACTGCGGAGGATCCCTTCGCCTGCCCTCCTGAAAAACGCTTAAACAGATTAAGAGATTTCTTGCATTTTGGCAGGCTTTGGTATATATTCTTCTTCGACAGTTATTTTCATGCATGCGGGAGGCAGTTATGAAACAGACGGTTCGGGCGCTGAGCGTCGTGCTCGTTGTGGCCGCGCTGCTGGGCTTTGTCGGCGGCGGCTCCACGCTGGGCGATGTGCTGGGCGTAAAAGAATTCTGGGAAAACAAGGGCGCGGAGGCGACGGAGAGCATCGACAGGCTCGAGGAAGGGCTTGACCTTCTGCGCGATAACGAAGAGGCGTATCTCGAAGGGCGCGAGGAGCTCGAAGAGGGCAGGAAGGCCTTCGAGGAAGGCAGGGAGGAGTACGAAGCCGGCAAGGATCTTCTCGATGAAAAGCAGGCCGAGTATGACGAGGGCGCCGCAAAGCTGGCCGAAGGCAAGGAGAAGCTCGACGAGGGCAAGGAGCAGCTTGACGCGAACGCGGGCGCCTATGCCGCCGGCAAAGCGCAGGTCGCCGCGGGCGAGGCCACGCTGCAGGAGAAGACCGCCGAGTACGAGGCCGGAAAACAGCAGCTGGCGGACGCCAAAAAGCAGCTCGACGAGGGCCAGGCAAAGGTCGACGCCGGGCAGAAGGCCTATGACGAGAATACCGCCAAGATGGCCGAGGCGAAGAGAACGCTCGACGAGGGCCAGGCACAGTATGACGAGGGCGTAAAGCAGCTGGCCGACGCGAAGGCGCAGCTCGAGCAGGGCGAGGCCGACGTGGCGGCAGGCCAGGCGAAGATTGACGAGGGCGAACAGCAGCTTGCCGAAGCCAAGGCCAGGATCGACGAGGCGGAGGAGCAGCTGGCGCTGCTCGAGGCCACCAAGCCCATCTATGACAACATGCTGGTCTATATGGCGCCGCTGCTGGAGTCCAATTCCTTCGCGCAGGCGCTCGAGCTTGTCAGCGGGATCATGGGAGTCGACGCCGGCACGCTCTCGCAGGTCTACAACGGCTGGAAGAATTTTGACAGCCTGCAGGCGCAGCTGGCGCAGGGCAAGGCCGACTATGCCGCCGGACAGGCGCAGCTCGAGCAGGGCAGGGCGGAGCTGGAGGCCGGCAAGGCGCAGCTCGAGCAGGGCAGGGCCGACTACGCCGCGGGCGAGCAGAAGCTCGCCGAGGCAAAGGTCAAGCTCGACGCGGGCAAGGCCGCCTATGCCGAGAACGAAAAGAAGATGGCCGAGGCCAAGGCAACGCTGGATCAGGGCAAGGCAGATCTGGCAAAAGGCAAGGTATGCCGCGGGTGAGGAGAAGCTGGCCGACGGTAAGGCGCAGCTGGACACCGGCAGAGCGCAGCTGAACGCCGGCAAGGCCAAGCTCGCGGAATATGAGACCGGTTTGGCTGCTTATAACAGCGGCCTTGCCGAGTACGAGGCCGGCAAGGAGCAGCTCGACGCCGGCGCCGAACAGCTGGCGGAAGGCCGGGAAAAGCTGGCCGACGCCGAAGAGCAGCTTGCCGAGGGCGAACAGCAGCTGCTGGAGGGCGAGGAGCTGATCGCCCGGTTCGAGGACGGGCGCGATCAGATCATCGCCGGCATCGAAGAGCTCAAGGCCACGCCCGCGGACGGGGACCTGGTCTCCATCGCCGACCGCCTGGGCAGCGACTACAGCTATATGAAGAATGAAACCGATCTGGACATCGAGCAGGGCTATGTGGCGGTCGAAGCCGGCCGCGGCTATGTCTCCGACAACGGGGAAGCCGTGACGAAGGAGCTCAAAGCGCGCATCCTGGGCCTCGGCCTTGCCGCGGCTGCCGCCGTTCTGGCGCTCACTGCCGGCCTGCTCGGCATCTTCGGCCTCGCGCGCGCCTCCGGCGTCGTGAGCGTCGTGGCCGCGCTGGCCGCCGTCGCAGGCGCCGTGTTCACAATGGACGCGGAGCTGACCTTCTCGAAGGTGGCGGGCACCAGCGGTTCCACGCTCGTGCTGGCCGGCTGCGCGGTGCTCGCGCTGGCTGCGCTCATCAACGGCATTACGGCCATTTTCACCAGAGAAAAGCCCGCGGCCCCCACAGCATGATGCCGGGGCGGCCCGAGACAGTAAAAAGAACAGGAATGCGGTTGCCCGCATTCCTGTCAAGCTGTCGACAAAGTGTCGACAGCTTGAAAATCAAAAATGAGAACTCCCCAAAAAGTTCTCATTTTTGAGTATATCAATCGCGAGAGGGAATTCGGCAGCATGGGTTTGTCTACAGTCTGACAGGAATGCGGTTGCCCGCATTCCTGTTTTTCGTTGTGCTCAATATACTCTCGCCATGAGCTCCGCCCCGTGTTCGCGCAGCCAGCGGCGGCGATCCCGGAAATCCGGCAGCACGCCCGCCACATACTGCCAGAAGCGCTCGGAGTGGTTCATCTCCCGCAGATGACACAGCTCGTGCACAACAACATAGTCCAGCACCTCCTGCGGCGCGAGCAGCAACAGACAGTTGAAGTTCAGATTGCCCTTCGCCGAGCAGCTTCCCCACTTGCTCTTCTGACAGCGGACCGCGATGCGCCCGAAGCGCACCCCGAGCAGCGGAGCATAAAACGCGGCGCGCTCGGCAAAGCGCCGCCTGCCCGCCTTTTTCAGGGCGGTCAGCTCTTCCTCGCTCAGCTTTTCCGCCTGCGGCGTCTGCGCCTGCGCGCGGAGCTTTTTTTCGATCCAGTCCCGGTGCCTGTCCACAAAGGCGCGGATCTGCGGCATGCCCGTGCGCATCGGCGCGCGTACCAGCACGCGCCCGTCCGGGCGGATCTCCAGCGCGAGACTCTTTCGCGCGCTGCGGACCAGCTCTACGGTATAGGCCATGGCTTCCCCTCCCTTTTCCATCAGACAGTCATTATACCACGGCGGTCAAGTGCGTTTTGGAAAAGGGGACAAGCTCCCGGGGAGAAAGCATTGCAAATTGTCGAGACAAGGATTATAATCCTTATAATCCCTTTTATGAGACGGAGAAGGACGGATCTCCGCGGAGGAACACACCATGAGAAAGCTGTTGTTGACTGTGGCAGCGGCCCTGTGCCTGCTGCTGTGCGCCTGCGGCGCAAAGGGCGTTATGCCCGCAGCCGCAGCAGATACGCCTGCGTCGACGGCCGAGGCGACGCCGGAGCCCACCCCGGAGCCGACGCCCGAGCCGACGCCCACGCCCGTACCCACGCCCGCGCTGCTGCAGTTCCCTGACGGCTCGCGTCACTATGACTATGAGATCAGGGTCGATTTGAGCGCGCTGGAGCACAGCGGCGTGGAGGAGGCGATCGCGCTGCTGCGGCAGATGCCGAACGTCCGCAGCGTGCTGCTGGGCAGCGAGCCGGAGGACGGCTCGGAGCTTCGTCTCAGCTTTGAGGAGATCCACAGCATGCAGGAGGCTCTGCCGGACGTGGACTTCGAGTACCACTTCACGCTGTGGGGCGTGCCGCTGTCCACGCTGGACGAGCGCATGGAGATCGACCACATCAAGATGGACGATCAGGGCGCGGCTGTGCGCGAGGTGCTGCCCTGCATGACCAAATGCACGTTCCTGAACATGGATTTCTGCAACGTGGACGATGAGCACATGGCCGCCATCCGGGACGATTATCCCCAGATCGACGTGATCTGGCGCATCTGGTTCGGCACCGACTGCAGCATCCGCACCGACGCCGAGCGGGTCCTCGCCTCCAATCTGAACCATGTGCTGACCAACGAGAACACCAAGTCCCTCAAATACGCCACGAAGGTCAAATATCTCGATATCGGCCACAACACCGCCCTGACCGACCTGAGCTTCATGAGCTATATGCCGGATCTGGAGGTGGCGATCATCGCGATCAGCCCCTGGCGCGACCTGAGCCCGCTGGCCGACTGCAAGAATCTGGAGTTTCTCGAGGTTTCCGAGTTCTTCCTCCAGCCCGGCGAGGTCATGGATCTCGAGCCGTTGGGTGGCCTGACCAATCTCCGACATCTGAACATCTGCAAGATGTTCCATGTAAAAAACTGGGAGGCCCTGAAGAACCTGACCGGGCTCGAGCGCCTCTGGATCGGCGCGTACAACGACATTCCCCCCGAGGGGATCGAGGAACTGCGCGAGGCCCTTCCCAACACGGAGATCAACACCACCGAGCAGACCGGCAGCCTCGGCTCCTGGCGCATCCTTCCGGACGGTACGCAGCATCCGCGCTATACGCTGCTTTTTGAACAGTTCGACTACGGACACTTCCCCGCGTCCGAGAGCACCTGGCTCAACGACCCGAATTACTTCGTGTACCGTTGATGATTATGAACAGACGAATCGTATTCATTTTGATCCTGCTGCTGGCGGCGCTGCTGCTCGGGGGCTGCGGGGTGCTGCCCGCCGCGAGGGCGGAGAGCGAAGCCCCCGCAGAGACCGAGGAGCCGGAGCCGACGCCCACGCCGGAGCCAACGCCCACGCCGGATCCCCTGCGGGACGAAAACGGCGACCTCTGCTTCCCGGACGGCAGCGTTTACCACGGCTATGAGATCAGGATCTCTCTGCCCGGTCTGGAGGGCCGGGACGTCGCGCACACGATCGAGCTGCTCGGCGAGATGCCGAATCTGCGCACGGTGGATCTCGGTGAGCGGAAAGCCGGGCGCCTGCTGGCCCTCTCCAGCGTCGAGAAGCTGCAGGAGGCCTTTCCGGACGTAGACTTCCTCTTCCGCTTCACCCTGTGGGGGAAGGAGGTCAGCACCGCGGACAGGGAGCTCGACCTCAAGTACATCCCCATGGACGACGAGGGGGCCGCGGTCATCCGCGCGCTGCGCGTCATGCCGAAGTGCCGCACTCTCGATATGGACACCTGCGGCGTTTCGAGCGAGGCCATGGGGAAGATCCGCGAGCAGTTTCCCGACGTCGAGGTGGTCTGGCGCATCTGGTTCGGCAAGGAATTCAGCGTGCGCACCGACTGTGAGCGCATCATCGCCACCAACCATCTCAACGACGCCAACAGCAAAGATCTGAAATACTGCACCAAGGTGCGCCTGCTGGACGTGGGACACAACCCCAACCTGACGGACATCAGCTTCCTGGAGAACATGACGGAGCTGGAATGCTGCATCCTCGCGATCATGCCCTTCCGGGACCTGACGCCGCTGACCGGCTGCACGAAGATGGAGTATCTGGAGCTGTGCGAGGTGCAGACGCACCCGGGCAAGGTGCTCGACCTCTCCCCGCTGGCGGGGATGACCCACCTGCACCACCTGAACATCTGCAAGCTCTACGAGGTGGAGAACTACGAGTGGCTGGAAAACTGCACGGAGCTCGAGCGCCTCTGGATCGGCGTGTACACATACATTCCCAAGGAGTATATCGAGCACCTCAAGGAGGTCCTGCCGGACACCAAGATCAACTGGTGGACGCAGGTCGCCGTGACGGAGAAATGGCGCGAGGACCCGCCCGGCGTTTTCGTGGAGCGTTACGCCTATCTGCGTGAGCAGTTCGACTACAAGCACTATCAAAAATCCACCAGCTACTGGTGGAACGATCCCCTCTGCCTGGGAAATCAACCTGTTGAAGGAGCATGAAATGAGCGATTATATCATCGCGACCTCATCCACCGCCGACCTGACCAGAGACTATCTGGACGCGCACAGCATCCCCTTTATCCGCTACAGCTTCACCGTCAATGACCTCCCGCGGGAGGACGACTGCCGAGAGGAATCCCGCGCCGCCATCTACGCCGGCATGCGCCGGGGCGACGTGCTGAAGACCTCGATGATCAACGAATACAGCTACTACGACTTTTTCCGCGGCCTGCTCGAGCAGCGGAAGGACGTGATCTTCCTCGATATGTCCGAGAAGATGTCCGTCTCCTTTGAAAACGCCCGCCGCGCTGCCGAGACCGTTCGGCAGGAGTACCCGGAACAGAAGCTTTATCTGATGGACACGCGCTGCATCTCCGGCGGCCTGGGCCTGCTGGTCAAGATGATGGTCCGACGCATGGAGGCAGGCGAGAGCTTTGAGCAGGTGGTCGCCTGGGGCGAGGAAAACAAGCTCAAAATGGCCCATCGCTTCACCGTGGACGATCTCAACTACCTCAAGCGGGGCGGCCGCGTCTCCAACGCCTCCGCGCTGGTGGGCTCCCTGCTGAACATCAAGCCCGTGCTTTACGTGCCCGACGCCGGAACGCTGGACGTGGTGAAGAAAGCCCGCGGCCGCAAAGCCGCGCTCAAGAGCATCGTAGACGGCGTGCTGCACGACCTGAGCGAGATCGACCCGACCGGGACGGAATTCCTGATCCTGCACGCCGACTGCCTCAGCGATGCCGAGCATGTGCGCGACGAGATCCGCGAGGCGTATCCGCAGGTGGGGGAGATCGCCATCTCCTCGCTGGGCGTGGTCATCGGCGCCCACTGCGGTCCCGGCCTGCTGACGGTATTTTACCTCTGCGCGGGGAGAAGACCGGAATAAAACGAGAACAATAAAGAACTGCTGCGGTAAACCGCAGCAGTTCTTTTATCCGCATTTCTTTTCAGCTTATCAGCTGCAGGAAGCCCGGCATGGGCGTGATGTGCACGCGGTTGAAAATCCCCGGGAACTCGCCGTCCACGGTCCACTCGATCATCTCCGGACTCTCGCAGAGGATGTCCGAGGCGTGGAGAAACACGATTCTGTCTGAGCGGTAGTCCTGATTGAGGACCGCCTGCACCGTGTCGCTGAACTCGGCGAGCGTCCTCGGGTTCCTGATGAGCAGGACCTCGAAGAGTCCGTCGCAGGTGTCCACGGCGCTCTCGGGCAGCTGGATCGTCCCGGCGATGGAGGTGGAATTGGCGATGGTGCCCAGGATGTAGTCGCCCTCGCAGACCCTTCCGTCCGCCGTCACCTTCATGTGCAGCGGCCGCACCTTTGGCAGGTCCTTGATGCCGTCGAGGATATAGGCCGTGTGCCCCAGCACGTTTTTCAGGTTCTGGTCGGTGGTGTAGCTGAGCCAGGAGAAGGCGCCGAAGGCGGCCACATAACTGAAATAGTGCCGCTCGAAACGGCCGACGTCGAAGCGCCGGACCGTGCCGCGGGCGATGGCTTCGGCCGCGGTGGGGATGTCCTGAGAGAGACGGCGGGAGAGCGCGAAGTCGTTGGTGCTGCCGCAGGGGATATAACCGATGGGCACATGGATATCCGCATCGGCAAGCCCGCTGAGCGTCTCGTTGAGCGTCCCGTCCCCGCCGGTGCAGACGATGAGGTCGTGTTCTGCTCCGTAGAGCCGGGCAAACTCGGCGGCGTCGCCGCGCGCGGCAGTGACCATCGCGGTCACGCGGAAGCCCGCGTCCATAAAGCTGCGGATGATCTGCGGTACGTAGCGGATCACGGCGCGCTTGCCTGAGACGGGGTTGATGATGAGCAGGAGCTTTTTATGAAAACGGAGATTGCTTTCGTTCATGGATCACATTCCGAGGCCCGCGATATGCAGGCAGATATAGGCGGCGGGGATCGAGAAGAGCAGGCTGTCCGCCCGGTCGAACATACCGCCGTGGCCGGGGATCAGGTTGGAGAAGTCCTTGACGCCGATCATGCGCTTGATGAGGCTCTCGGACAGGTCGCCGATCTGGCCCAGTGTGGAGGCGATGAAGCATGTGGCGAGCGCGGTGAGCAGCGAGACCTCCGGAAATACTGGCAGCAGCCAGAGCAGCAGCCCCGCGGCAAGAGACGAGAGCGCCCCGCAGATGCAGCCCTCCCAGGTCTTGTGCGGGGAGACCAGCGGGGCCACCTTGTGCCTGCCGAAGCGAATGCCGCCCAGAAGGGCAAAGGTGTCGCACACCCAGGAGGACAGGCAGCCGAAGGCCAGCGTGACCAGCCAGATCTGGCTGACGGAGATCATCATCAGCATGCCGAAGAGAAAGCAGGGATAGGCGAGACCTGCCAGCGTGTAGAGCGCGCCGCTGCCGCTGACCTTTTTGTGCAGGATACCGGAGAAGAGCGCCAGAAACACGCCGCAGGTGAAGCAGGCGAGGTAGGCCGTGGGCGTCGCATGCAGCAGCGCCAGGACCGCCTGCGCGGCGGTGAACACGTACATGACCCAGGCGCAGCAGTAGACCTCCATCTTTTCCAGATTCCGGCTCAGCTCGTAGGCGCAGATAAGCCCCGCCGCGGCAAAAAACAGCACGCGCGTGATGTCGGAGACAAATACGCTTACCGCAGCCAGTGTTAACAGCACAACGGCGGAGATCACTCTTTTTTTCAAGGCCCGTCCCTCTTTCCGGCATGGTGTGAAGGCAAAGATTTCATATGCTGTATTTTAGAATAGCATAGTTTTTCCGATTGCTCAATATGCATCCGGCGACTTTTGACGAAAAAGGGCTCGGGGCGGAGAGATTTTCCTTCACTTTGCTAAAAAGAGGGAATTTCCTGTTGTGCGGCGGGAAAAGCTGTGATAATATAATCGTACGAGCAAATTACAGAAATCATTCAGGGGGGTATTCACATGTACATCGACAACAAGATCTGGCTTGCGCAGTCTGATAAAAACCTCTTCCTTCTGCCGAAGATGGCGAATCGCCACGGCCTGATCGCCGGCGCCACCGGCACCGGCAAGACCGTCACCATGAAGGTCATGGCCGAGAGCTTCTCCGCCATGGGCGTGCCCGTCTTCCTGGCCGATATCAAGGGCGACCTGACCGGCATGTGCGAGCCCGGCGTCCTGTCCGAGGATATGCAGGCGCGCATCGAGCGCTTCGGCCTCGGGGAGGATTTTACGATGCAGGCATATCCCACCCGCTTCTGGGATATCTTCGGCGAGAAGGGCCATCCCGTGCGCGTGACCGTGTCGGAGATGGGACCCACCCTGCTGGGGAGACTGCTCGACCTGACCGAGATCCAGGCGGGCGTGCTGAACATCGTGTTCAAGGTCGCCGATGAGCACGGCCTTCTGCTGCTCGACCTGAAGGACCTGCGCGCGATGCTCCAGTTTGTGGGCGACAACCGCGCGGAGTTCACCACTATGTACGGCAACGTCTCCGCAGCCAGCATCGGCGCCATCCAGCGTGCGCTGCTCACCTTCGAGGCAGAGGGCGGAGAGCTGTTCTTCGGCGAGCCGGAGCTGGATATCCGCGACTGGATGCACACGGGCCTGGAGGGCAAGGGCTATATCAACATCCTCTCCAGCCAGCACCTGATCCAGAGTCCCACGGTCTATTCCACCTTCCTGCTGTGGATGATGACCGCGCTCTATGAGAAGCTGCCCGAGGTGGGCGATCTGGACAAGCCCCGCATGATCTTTTTCTTCGACGAGGCGCACCTCCTGTTTTCCAACGCCAACAAGGCCCTGGTGCAGAAGATCGTCCAGGTAGTCAAGCTCATCCGCTCCAAGGGCGTCGGCATCTACTTCATCACTCAGAGCCCGTCCGACATCCCGGGCGATGTGCTCGCGCAGCTCTCGAACCGCGTGCAGCACGCGCTGCGCGCCTACACCCCCGCCGAGCAGAAGACCGTCCGCGCCGCGGCAAAGGCCTTCCGCGTCAATCCCGCTTTTGATACCGAGACGGCGCTGACCGAGCTCGCCGTGGGCGAAGCGCTCGTCAGCTTCCTGGATGAGGACGGCATCCCCACCGTCGTGGAGCGCGCCTTCATCCTCCCGCCGCAGAGCAAGATGGGCATGGGCGACGAGGACCGCGTCAAGAGCGTGATCCTCACCGACGAGTACGATCTCAAGTACCGCGAGGCGGTGGACCGCGAGTCCGCCTATGAAGTTCTGGTCGCCGCCAACGAGGAGCTGGAGCGCCGCAAGGCAGAGGCTGCCGCCGAGGCGGAGGCCGAGAAACAGCGCCAGAAGGAAGAGCTCGCTGCCGAGAGGCAGCGCCTGAAGGAGGAAACCGCCGCGGCCAAGGCCGCCGCGAGGGAGGAAGCCGCCGCGGCCAAGGCCGCCGCAGCGGAGGCCGCAAAGAAGAGAAAGGTTGCCCAGAAGGCCGCGACCGTCGCCGCCTCCTCCGTCGTCACCGCGGTGAGCCACAACCTCATCAACGCCGCGACCGGCGGCAAGACCACGAGCGCCGCCACCATCGCCAAGAGAGCCGCCACCAACGCGCTCAGCTCCGTCATGCGCAACGGGACCAGCTCCATCCTCCGCGGTCTCTTCGGCAACATGAAGTAACAGCATAACAGACAGACTGCCGGCCGCCCGTTTTGGGCGGCCGGTTCAGACTGTAGACAAACCCATACAGAACAAGTCGGACTCGCATGGGGAGAGCGCGAGAGGGGACGGTAATCCCCTTTCGCGGTACAATCTGTGCGAAAATGGGAACTTTTTCGGAAGTTCCCATTTTTGCCGCACAAGCTGTCGACACTTTGTCGACAGCTTGTGCCGGCCGCCCGTTTTGGGCGGCCGGTTTCATGTTTACAGAAACGCCCGCACATCCTCCGCCAGCGTCTGCTCCAGATGGATGAGCCGCTTGGAGATATCCTTGGAACGCTCATCGGCGGCCTTGTACTGGTTCAGATAGCGGTTGAGAGATTTGACGCCCATGTTGCAGCCGTCGGTCATCAGATCGGCGATGGTGCTGTCGCTCTCCTTCATCATCAGCATGGCCTCGGTCTTGATCCAGGACATTTTCTCCGCCACGGGATTGGGGTCCTTGCCCTGATCCTGAAAGCGGCTGAGCTCCGTTCTAATCTCCCTGCCCAGACTTTCGTGCTCCGTCTTGCAGTCGGCCAGAGCCTTGCGCAGGGCGGGGGACTTTGCCTTGTCCTGCACGTCCTCAATGGACTGCACGCCCATCTTTACACCCGCGTCGCACTCGCGCAGCAGTTTTACGGTATCTTGCTCGATCATGTTGTTCCTCCTTTCGGTACTGTGTTCAGCTTGCCCGATTCAGAGGAAATAATACGCCCGATGCTCACGCATCGGGCGTCAAGCTGTCGACAAAGTGTCGACAGCTTGAGCGGCAAAAATGGGAACTTCCGAAAAAGTTCCCATTTATGCACAGATTGTACCGCGAAAGGGGATTACCGTCCCCTCTCGCGCTCTCCCCATGCGAGTCCGACTTGCTCTGTATGGGTTTGTCTATAGCCTGACGCCCGATGCTCACGCATCGGGCGTTATTTCAATGTCTTCAGTTTTGATCTTTTCCCAGGAAAAAACGGGAAGCAGCTCGCGCGCGGCGACCGGCGCGTCCGTCTCCGTCAGGCCGCTGAGAAAGGCAAGCCTGCCGACGAGCGCCTCCGGCGTCATCTTCCTTCGCAGGACCTCGGTACTCAGGCTGCCCAGCCGCTTGGAGAGCTTGCCGCTGCCCCCGGTCAGCAGGGGAGAGTGGCAGTAGACCGGCGCCGTGCCGCCCAGCGTCTCAATGAGCCATTTCTGCCGCGGCGCGGAGGAGAGCAGGTCGCGCCCGCGCACCACGCGCGTGACCGACATGAGCATATCATCCACGCTGACGGCCAGCTGATAGGCGAAGACGCCGTCAGCCCGGCGGATGATGAAGTCGCCCACGTCCCGCGCGGGGTTCTGGGTGATGAGGCCGTAGTGCCCGTCCGTCAGGCTGACCTCCGTGTCCGGGCAGCGCAGCTTCCAGGCGGGATTGCGGCCTGAGGCTTCCAGAGCCAGGCGCTCTCCGGCGCTCAGACGGGCGCATCGGCAGCCGCTGTCATGCTCCCTCTCACCGGAATGCGGCGCGGAGGCGGCGGCCAGGCGCTTGGCCCGGCTGCACCAGCAGGGATAGACCAAATCGCGCTCACGTAAAAGCTGAAAAGCCTCCTCATAGATCGCCGTCCGGTTCGACTGCGCGAAATCCGGCTCCGGCCAGCCCTCGTCCCAGTCGAGCCCGAGCCAGCGCAGATCATCCGCCAGCGCGTCCCGATAGACCGGCTTGGAGCGGGCCGGGTCCAGATCCTCCATGCGGAAGATCAGCTTGCCGCCCTGACTGCGGCAGTCCAGCCACGCCAGCAGCATGGAAAGCAGGTTTCCCATATGCAGATAGCCCGAGGGGCTCGGCGCAAAGCGCCCGACAACGTTCGTGTTCATACTGACAGTATAGCAGACCACATCGGAAAAAGGAAGATGCCCTGTTTGGACATCTTCCTTTTCTCTGAAAACTGAAAACTATTCATGCAGCTCCCGTTCCCGCACGAGAGCCTCCTTCTTGCCCTCGATACGGCCGAGCGCGTACATCAGCAGCGTCGCGCAGAGAAGGTTGATCACACCGATGCCGCTGACGTTGAGGGTGTTGACGATGCCGATGAGAAGATTGGCCAGCCCGATGATCCAGAGCATCCTTGCGATGCGGCTCAGATGGTCGATCTTCGCGTCCAGATCGAAGAGATCGAAAGGCCCGTCTTCGGCCCGCTTGCGGAAGTAGATCCAGCTTACCACGCGCCCAATGTACTCCGCGCCGATCTCCGACAGGAAGGAGACGTATTCGGGATCGTATTTGCGCATTTCCAGCCGGACGGTATACTCGCCCGGTTCGCAGCGTTCAAAGGTATAACGGCAGAAGCCCACGCCGCACAGCGCCCAGCCCTGCATCGCCATCTCGTTGAGCCAGCGTTCCTCTTTGTCAAACTCCCAGACCCAGAACCACTTGTTTATGGTTTTCCGTTCGCTCATTTTTCCAGTCCTCCCAAAATCGTTTCACCGCTGATGACCAGCTCCCGCAGGCGTTCCAGCTCGTTTTTCAGCACACGATAGCCGCGCTCGGTCAGCATGTATTCCTTTTTCCGGCTCCCCTCCGTCGTCGGCAGGAGCAGGATCCACTCCTTCTCGCACAGACTGCTCAGCGCGCCGTACAGCGTGCCCGCCGCCAGCCGCACCCGCCCGCCGGAGAGCGCCTCCGCCTGCTGCATGATGCCGTAGCCGTGCCGCGGCTCCACCAGCGAGAGCAGGATGTAATAGGTCGCCTCTGTCAAGGCCAGATCGTTGTTCATAGGATCACCTCTATTGTCGCTCGATATAACGTCTACCGATATATCGTGAGTCGAATATATCACCTTCCGATATATTTGTCAATAGGCTATTATTGCTTTTTATGTTTTTTTTTGATAAACTGCATTTTGAGGTGAGAGGATTGAAGATCCATGTGCTGCACTGCGGCAGTATCCGAGTGTCGGAGACGGTGCCCTTCGGCGGGAAAATCGATTTGCGCAGCAGCGGCAGGCAGCTCCTGACGCCGGCGGAAAAACGGATCACGCTTCCGGTATGCGTCTATCTGGTGGAGCACCCGAAGGGCCTGCTGCTCGTCGATACCGGATGGTGCCGGGAGATCAGCCCCGACGGCGTCTATGACGAAAAGGCCGTAAAGCGAGTGCTGCCGGGCTATCTGGCGGCTTTCTACAGACCGTCGCTGCCTGCGGGCATGGCTGTTCACGAGCAGCTGGCCGATATGGGCGTCCGCCCGGAGGATCTGGAATACGTGATCCTCAGTCATCTCGACCCGGATCATACGGCGGGGCTGCGGCATGTATGCCGCGCCAGACGCATTCTCCTGCCGGAGGACGAGTATTTCTGGAGCTGCCGCGCGGTGTACAAGGTCCGGCAGCCGCAGAAGCTCTGGATCGAGTACCCGATGGAACGGCGCTTTTACCGCGGCTCGCCGCTGGGCCCGAACCATTGGGTCATCGACCTCTTCGGCGACGGGTCCGTGCAGCTTGTAAACGTCCCCGGCCACACGGACGGTCAGGCAGCGACCCTGCTGCGCGGCAGGGACCGCTTTGTGATCCTCGCGGCAGACGCGGCCTTCTCTCCGCGCAACTGGCAGGAGGGGATCACGCCCGGCTTCGGCTTTGACCGGTGGCGCCAGCAAAAGAGCCTGATATGGCTCAGAGAGATGGCGGAGGACCCGCGCTGCGCTGCGATCCTCTGCAGCCATGACCCCGCCGTCAGACCGCAGACGATCGAGATATGAAAAGAAGATTTCCCCACCATGACCGAAAAGCAGCCGCCCCTCTCGAGGGCGGCTGCTTTCAGACTGAAGACAAACCCATACAGAACAGGTCGGACTCGCATGGGGAGAGCGCGAGAGGGGATTGGTTATTCCCTCTCGCGTTTGATATACGCAAATTCGAAAGTTCCCATTTTTGCCGCTCAAGCTGTCGACACTTTGTCGACAGCTTGAAAGCAGCCGCCCCTCTCGAGGGCGGCTGCTTTCCTTATCCAAACACCGCCGGCCCTGCAACCGAATTGTTTCCGAGACGATACCAAATCAACATAAATAGGAACTATTTTGACCATAAAAACGAAAAATACACCTTAAAAATCTTGTTTTTTCTCCAAAAACCTATGGAAAAATAAAAAAGGCTGTGCTATACTGTCTGTGCGTAATTATGTAAATCATTTTCTGTAAATCAATTCTGTTATGCACGGAATCGCGACCGGCACCGTGGGAAAGGGGCACGCCTTGGACTACTTTGAGAAACGCATCGACGGCGAAGTCAAGTACAGGGGCGTCATCGTGAATGTCCGTCTGGACCGGGCGGAGCTTGACAACGGAGCCGTCGTCCGGCGTGAGGTCGTGGAGCATCCCGGCGGCGTGACGGTCCTGCCCGTCGACAGGGACGGCAGCTGCTATATGGTGCGGCAGTTTCGCTATCCGATGGGGCGCATGATGCTGGAGGCGCCGGCAGGCAAGCTGGAGTACGGCGAAGACCACCTGGTCAGCGCGGAGCGCGAGCTGTCGGAGGAGACGGGGCTGAGCGCCGACGAGCTGATCTACATGGGCGCCATGTGCACCTCCCCGGGCATCTCGTCCGAGGTGCTGCATCTGTATCTGGCTCTGGGCCTGCACACGGGCGAGAGCCACCCCGACGAAAACGAGCTTCTCAACGTTGAAAAGATCAGCCTCAGCGAGCTTTCCGACATGGTCATGCGCAATGAGATCGACGACGCCAAGACCGCGTTGATGATACTGAAGGCAGAAAAGTATCTGAAAGACCACAAGATATAGAAAAACGATTGCAAAGCGGTATACTATGTGTTACAATCAATAATCGGTGAGTTTTTTCGTCTGCTCTCCGAACAGTTTGGAAGGTGCGAATTGTGGATAAATATGTCATTCATGGCGGCACTGCGCTGCACGGCGAGGTCGAGATCAGCGGCGCGAAAAACGCTGCGGTCGCCATCATTCCCGCCGCTCTCCTCGTAGAGGGCGTCTGCCGCATTGAGAATATTCCCCAGATCAGCGACACCGACATGCTTCTGACCATCCTCGCCGAGCTTGGCGCGAAGGTCAGCTTTATCAACCGCTCTACCATCGAGATCGACTGCACCGACGCCCGCTATCAGGACGCGCCCTATGACCTGATGCGCAAGATCCGCGCCTCCTACTACCTGATCGGCTCGATGCTCGGTCGCTTCGGCAGCGCCAAGACCACCATGCCCGGCGGCTGCAACTTCGGCGTTCGTCCCATTGACCAGCATATCAAGGGCATGACCGCCCTGGGGGCGGAAGTGAGCGTGAAGAACGGCTTCGTGTACGCCGACGCCGCAAATGGCCGGCTGCACGGCGCGCGCATCTATCTGGACAAGGTCTCCGTCGGTGCGACGATGAACATCATGATCGCCGCGGTGCTGGCCACCGGGCGGACGATCATCGAGAACGCAGCGCGCGAGCCGCACATCGTGGACCTTGCAAACTTCCTCAACTCCATGGGCGCGGATGTCCGCGGCGCCGGCACCGACACCATCAAGGTCAACGGCGTCGACAAGCTCCACGGCGGCAGCTACAGCATCATTCCCGACCAGATCGAGGCCGGCACCTATATGGTCGCCGCCGCCGCCACCGGCGGCGAGGTCCTGGTCAAGAACGTGATCCCCAAGCACCTCGAGTGCATCAGCGAGAAGCTGCGCGAGACCGGCACCATCGTACAGGAGTACGAGGATTCCGTGCTGGTCAAGGGCGCGAGCAATCTGCGCCGCGTCAATCTCAAAACCATGCCCTATCCCGGTTTCCCCACGGACATGCAGCCCCAGATGGGTGTGCTGCTGTGCCTGGCAAACGGCACCTCCGTCATCACCGAGGGCATCTACGACAACCGCTTCAAGTATGTCAACGAGCTTCGCAAGATGGGCGCCGAGATCCAGGCGGACGGGCGCATCGCCATCATCGAGGGCGGCAGACGCCTGACGGGCGCCCCCGTCATGGCCTGCGACCTGCGCGCGGGCGCGGCGATGGTCATCGCCGGCATGTGCGCTGCGGGCGAGACCCAGGTGGAGGACATCCATTTCATCGAGCGCGGCTACGAAAACTTTGTCGGCAAGCTCCGCTCGCTCGGGGCGGACATCAGCCTCGTACACTTCCCGGAAGCTGACACAGGCGCCGAGAAGATCATCGCGCTCGGCTGATGCAGATCTCGGTTTTTGCCAGCGGATCGAGCGGCAACTGCCTGATGGTATCGGGCGGAGATACGCACCTCCTGATCGACGCCGGCATCTCCATGCGCAGGACGCAGGACGCTCTGGCCGCGTCCGGCCATAGCCTGGACGAAATCATCGGAGTGCTCATTACCCATGAGCACTCCGATCATGTTTCCGGGCTCCGGATGCTGCTGAAATATCACAGGCTGCCGGTCTACGCCCCGCGCACGGTGGCAAGCCGCCTGCGCGGCATGATCCCGGAGCTTTCGCAGACGCTGCATGTGATCCCGGTGGGGGAGGACTTCGCCGTGGGTGGCTTTGCGGTCCGCGCCTTCCATACCCCGCACGACACGGACGAGAGCGTCGGCTACCGCGTCCGGGGCGAGGGTGAGTTTGCGCTGGCTACGGACATGGGCTGCGTCACGGAGGAGATCGTGCAGGGCCTGCTGGGCGCCGACACGGTGCTCATCGAATCCAACCACGACGAGCAGATGCTCCGCTACGGGTCCTATCCGGTATATCTCAAGCGGCGTATCCTCTCGGAGCGCGGCCATCTGTCCAACGCAAACTGTGCGCTTCTGGCGCGCAGACTGGCCGAGGGCGGCACGTCCCGCATCATCCTCGGCCATCTGAGCCGCGAGAACAACAGACCGGAGCTGGCGTTGGCCGCCTCCCGCGCCGCGCTGGAGGGGACGGGGGCACGGCTGTGCTGCGCGCCGGTCTCCGGCTGCCTCACGGTGCCGGTGGAACCCGTTCGTCTCATAAAAATGTCTTAGGGCATTTTTATGAGACGAGAGAGGCTTGCAGCCTGCTTCGCGCACTCGCCGGGCACTCGCACACTTGCAGGCTGAAAAGTGTTTTTTCCGAGGTACACGCCCTCGGAAAAAATGATTGACAATTGTTTTTCGCCCTGCGAGGCGAAAAACCTGAGGGATAAGCCCTCAGAATTCCCCCTCCGTTGAAACCTGTGATATTCCGATGATCATTATGTCTGTCTGTGTGGAAAGGAAAGAACTTTGTTACAGGTAAAGCTGATCTGCGTCGGGAAACTGCGTGAGCGCTTCTATATCGAGGCCTTTGAGGAGTACCGCAAGCGCCTCGGCGCGTTCTGCCGTCTGGAATGTGCGGAAATCGCCGAGCAGCGTCTGCCCGACAGCCCCTCCGAAGCGCAGATCTGCGCGGCGCTCGAGCGGGAGGCGGAGGAGATCCTCAGGGCCGTCCCGAACGGCGCGTACCTGGTCGCCCTCTGTGTGGAGGGCAGGCAGATCCCGAGCGAGGGCATGGCGGAGCTGATCGCCGGCAGGGAAAACTCCGGCAAGCCGAAGCTCTGCTTCGTCATCGGCGGCTCCTTCGGGCTGAGCGACCGGGTGAAGAGCAGCGCCGATTTGCGCCTGAGCATGTCGAAAATGACCTTCCCGCACCATCTGGCCCGCGTGATGCTGGGCGAACAGTTGTATCGGGGCTTTAAAATCAAAGAGGGAAGCCGTTATCACAAATAACGGCGTCAAGGCTTTGAAAAACGATACGTATGGAAGCCGGACGCGCATGGGGAGATTGTGAAGAGGGGATTGGTTATCCCCTCTTCACGTTCAATATCGACCGATTTTGAAACCGATTCAAGGTTTCTAAAATCGGAACGTCCGTGTGTGTCGATATTTCGTCGACACACACGGAAGCCGTTATCACAAATAATGGCTTCCCTTTTTTGCGTTTTTAGGTTATAATAAACTGATTAAACGCGACCGGATAGGAGGAAAATGCTGTGAGCGACAAGCCGAAGATCGTATGGGGGCAGTTTCAGGACGGAGAACTGCTGCGCTCCTGGCCGCGGAAGGAGAACGGAGAGCCGGTGGAGCCGGCCTACCTCTGCCTGCGCAGCTGCAGCAATATGGCCGATCAGCTGACGGTCAGCATGCTCAAGTCCTACGGCATCCCCTGCCTGTGCATGGAACGGGCGGAAGGCAGCCTTGGCCGCGTGGTCCTCGGGATCAGCGGCTACGGCGTCGAAATATATGTCCCGGAAAACCTTCTGAACGATGCGAAAATATTGATTGAGGAGGAACATCATGAGGAACTTTAAGGAAGAGTACCAGCGCTGGCTGGACAGCCCGGCACTCTCGGAGCAGGAGTGGCAGGAGCTCGATGCGATCCGCGGCGACGACAAGGAGATCGAGAGCCGCTTCTTCGCACCTCTGGAGTTCGGCACCGCCGGCCTGCGCGGCACCATGAAGCTGGGCCTTCACCACATGAATGTCCACGTGATCCGTCACGCCACACAGGCCTTCGCGCAGGTCATCTGCGCCGAGGGCGAGGAGGCCAAGGCCAAGGGCATCGCCATCGCGCACGACTGCCGTCTCAACGGCGAGGAGTTCGCGAGGGAGGCCGCCTGCGTCATGGCCGCCAACGGCGTTCATGTCCGCCTGTTTGAGTCCCTGCGCCCCACCCCGGAGCTGAGCTTTGCCGTGCGCCACTACGGCTGCACCGCGGGCCTCAACATCACCGCCAGCCACAACCCCAGGGAGTACAACGGCTACAAGGTCTACTGGTCCGACGGCGCGCAGCTCCCGCCCCAGCACGCCGACGCGATCGCCCGCCTGATGAACGAGATCGACATCTTCACCGGCTTCAAGACCTGCGATTATGACGAGGCAGTCAAGGCCGGCCTGATCGAGATCATCGGCGAGGAGACCGACGAGGCCTTCCTGAAGGAGACCCTCGCCATGGCCATCGATACCGAGGCCGTCAAGGCCGCGGCGGACGACCTGAAGATCGTCTACACGCCCTTCCACGGCTGCGGCTACAAGCTCGTCCCCGAGGCGCTCAGGCGTCTGGGCATCAAGCATCTCTACCCCGTGCCCGAGCAGATGGTCATCGACGGCAATTTCCCGACCGTCGTCTCTCCCAACCCGGAGAACCCCGAGGGCTTCTACCTGGCCGTCGACCTGGCCAGGAAGGTGGACAGCGACCTGATCATCGGCACCGACCCCGACTCCGACCGCGTGGGCACCATGGTGCGCGACGGCGACAAGTATGTGACCATCACCGGCAACCAGATGGGCTGCCTGCTGATCGACTACATCATTCAGGCGAAGAAGAGCACCGGAACCATGCCGGAGAATCCCGGCGCTCTGAGCTCCATCGTCTCCACGAGCATGACCCGCGCCATCTGCGAGGCCAACGGCGTCCACTTTGAAGACACCTTTACCGGCTTCAAGTTCATGGCCGAGCGCGTCGCCGCATGGGAAGCGGCAAACAGCTATAAGTATATCTTCGCCTTTGAGGAGAGCTACGGCTACATGATGGGCGACTACGTCCGTGACAAGGACGCCGTCTCCGCCTCGATGATGATCGCCGAGATGGCCGCGCACTACCATCTCAAGGGCATGACGCTGCTCGACGCGCTCAGGGCCCTGTACGAGAAATACGGCTACTACGCCGAGAAGACCCTGAACCTGGTGATGCCCGGTCTCGAGGGTATGGCCAAGATGAAGCAGATCATGGACGACATGCGCGCCGATCCGCCCGAGAACATCGCCGGCGAGGAGGTCATCCGCCTGCGCGACTACGCCGACGGCAGCATCGCCGTCGCGGGTCTGGGCAAGGTGGATAAGACGCCCTTCTTCGGCTCCAACGTCCTCTATTTCGAGCTGGCCGACGGCAGCAACTTCATCGTCCGTCCCTCCGGCACCGAACCGAAGATCAAGGTCTACCTGCTGGCCCACGGCAGGGACGCCGAGGACTGCGCCGCGAAGATCGCCAAGTATCAGAGCTTCGCCGAGAGCATCGGGAAATGAAACCGCTGCTGGAACTCTTCCTCGCCTTCGCCAGGGTCGGCGTGATGACCTTCGGCGGCGGCTATGCCATGCTGCCGATCCTCGAGCGCGAGATCGTGGAGAACAAGGGCTGGGCCACGCGCGAGGAGCTGATGGACTACTACGCGGTGGGACAGTGTACCCCCGGCGTGATCGCCGTGAACACGGCGACCTTCGTCGGGTACCGCACCGCGGGCATCCTCGGCGGCGTGTTCGCGACGCTGGGCGTGGTTTTCCCGTCTGTCGTCATCATCACGCTGATCGCCGGCGTGCTCACGAATTTCGCGGACATTCCTGCGGTCAAAAGCGCGTTCGCGGGCATCCGTGTGTGCGTGTGCGTGCTGATCTTCAACGCGGTCGTCAAGCTTTGGAAAGGAGCCGTCCCGGATAAGGCGGCGCTGATCCTCTGCCTGCTCGTGTTCGTGCTGAGCGTGTTTTTGGACATCTCGCCGATCGTGTTCGTCCTCTTCTGCGCCGGGGCCGGCATCCTCTTCACCAGAATGGGGGTGCGCGGGAAATGATCTATCTGCGGCTCTTCTGGGAGTTTTTCAAGACCGGCCTCTTCGCGGTCGGCGGCGGCATGGCCACACTCCCGTTCCTCTATGACATCTCCGCGCGCACCGGCTGGTTCACCGCCGCGCAGCTGGCGGACATGATCGCCGTGTCCGAGTCCACGCCCGGCCCGATCGGGGTCAACATGGCAACATACGTGGGCTTCACCACCGCCGGGATCCCCGGCGCGGTGATCGCGACGCTCGGCCTCGCCGCACCCGAGGTGATCATCATCCTGATCATCGCCCGCGTGCTGGCCGCCTTTCGGCAGAACAGGTACGTGGACGCCGCCTTCTACGGGCTGCGCCCCTGCTCGCTGGGCCTGATCGCCGCGGCGGGCGCGCTGGTGGTCAAGATCGCGATGCTCCATCCGGAGCGCTATGCGAGCACCGGCGTGCTGACAGATCTCGTAGACTGGAAAGCGGTGCTGCTGGCCGCGGTGCTGCTGGTGTTTACGCGCGCGGTCAAACAGACGAAAAAACTGCATCCCATCTTTTTCATCCTGGCCTCCGCCCTCGTCGGCGTCGTCTTCTCGTTTTAGAGAAGCCTGCCAAGGGCATAGGCCAGCACAGAACCGAATACCGCGCTCAGAAGGCGCCCCGCCGTGTGCGGGGCGCTTTCGATTTCCCGGTCGGCGATCAGCGAAAGCGTCTGAAATTGCACCGAAAGTCCGCCCCAGCCCATCAGCCCCGCGGCGAGCGCCAGATTGACAGGCGTCGGCGGGAGGCCGCGCATCGCGCCGACGCCGCCGCCTACCTCGAAGAAACCGGTCAGCAGCGCGCGGCACCAGCTCAGCGGCTGCCCGGTCAGTGCCGAAAGCCGCCCGGCCAGCAGGGAAAAGAAGCCGTTTGCGTTGAGAAGCCCCGTGAACACCGCGAAACACACTACAAAGCCGCAGACGTTCAGCGCCGCGCTCACGGCCTGCTGCACCGCCTCCGGGAGAGCGCGGGAGAGGGGGAGAGGCGGCACAGCGGCGGTATTCCCTTCGCCTGAGGGGCCTTGTCCGCGCAGCAGCAGCCCTGTCAACAGCGCCGCGCAAATGTGCACGGAGTAGAGCAGAAGGCCCCACCGTGCCGAGCCGAACACGCCTGTCCCGATGGCGCCGATAAAAAAAGCGGGGCCGGAATTGTTGCAGAAGGCGAGCAGCCGCCCGGCCTCACCGTCGTCCACAACGCCGCTTTCGCAGAGCTCCGCGATGTAGGCCGCCCCCAGCGGATAGCCGCCGAGCAGACCCATTACCAGCGCCGTGCAGCCCGCGCCGGAGACGTGGAAGAGCCGCCTGCCGAGCGGCGCGAGCCGGGCTCCGAGCAGGGTCGGCAGCCCCAGCCTCCCCAGCAGGGCCGAGAGCACGAAGAAAGGGAACAGAGAGGGCAGGATCAGCTCCACGCACAGTTTCAGCCCCGCCCGACAGGCCTGTACCGCCTGATCCGAGGCGAGGATCAGCACAAAAAGGCCGCACAGCGCGGCAAAGACCGCCAGCTTGTTTTTCACACGCAGCACCTCCTGTCTGTATAAATCTATGGGCCGCCGACATAGCGTATACTATTACCCAATAAAACCATTTGTCTTTTACCGGCCAGGATTGCGCCATGCTTCGTTGGCTTCCTTGTAAATAAATACCCATTATTCACTGCGAAAGTCGCCTTGCCTGACACCATCCTGCCTCGGTAAAAGTCTAAAGTGTTATATCAGTTAATAGTATGATACAAATGGGAGGTGGTCGGGCTTGAAGAAAAAGCGGAGCGTCCTGCCGAGCCTGGCTGACCGGCTGGAGCTGCCGGAGGAGGCTCTGTCCGGCGCGGCGAAGCTGACGGTCACGGCCGACCGCCGCGCGCTGATCGAGAACCACCGGGGCATTCTCGCGTACAGCACGGACTGCGTCGTCGTGAGCCTCGGAGACCGGCAGCTGAGCCTTTGCGGCAGAGAGCTGCGCATCCGGGCGATGAACCGGAAGGAAGTTCTGGTCTGCGGCGAGCTGCTTGACATTTCATGGAGCTGAAGGATGGGGAGACTTGCAAAACGGATCCGGGGCGAGGCGCGCGTGGAGATCTTCGGCGTCTCTCCCGAAATGGTCGTCAACCGCTGCGCGGAAGCCGGTGTGACGCTGCGCCTCGTCAGCGCGGCGGACGGGCAGACCATCCGCTGCAGCGCAGACGAAAAAGATCTGGAGACCCTGCGCGCGCTGGCGCAGCGCTGTCAGTGTGAGCTGCGGCTGCTGTCCCTGCGCGGCGGGAGCCGGGACCGGCAGCTGCTTCGGCGGCGTATCTGGCTGCCGCTGACGGCGCTGCTCATGGCGGCGCTCCTGCTCTTGTCCTCACTTTTCGTGTGGGACGTCGAAATCATCGGCGCGGAGAACCTCAGCCGCGGGAAGATCCTGCGCGCTCTGGCCGAGGCCGGGGTGGAGCGCGGCTGCTTCTGGCCCGCGCTTTCCGCCGATCTGGTGCGCAGCCGCGCGCTGGCGGCGCTGCCGGAGCTGGCGTGGCTGACGGTGAATGTGAACGGCTCGCGCGCCGTCGTGCTGGCGGAGCCGCGGGCCGAAAAGCCGGAGATCTACCGCGAGAGCGAGGCCTGCTCCCTCGCGGCCTCTCACAGCGGGATCGTCCGCCGCGTATCGGCGCTCAACGGGCGGGCGCTGGTGCAGCCGGGGCAGGCCGTACAGGAGGGGGAGATCCTGATCGGCTCCATGCTCGACAGCCTGACAGGCCCCGAACGATACGTGCGCGCGAGAGGGGAGATCTGGGCCGACACCTGGTACGAGCTGACGGCGGTCTGCCCGCCCGCGGCGCGCGGCAAGGGCCCCGCCGCCGGAAAAACCCGGCGCGTGGGACTGAAAATCGGCGATCGAAGCATATTTTTTTACGGAAAGAGTAGAAAGACGCTTGACGGATATGATAAAATCGTGCATGAATATAGCTTGGGGCTGAAGGGCCTTTTCGCCCTTCCGTTGAGTCTGCTCTGCGAGACCTGTACCCGCCGCGCGCCGGCGGAGCCGCAGGCGGCGGATACGCAGGCCATGCGGGAGCGGCTGGAGACGCAGCTGCGCGGGCAGATCGACGGGGAGATCGTCTCCCTGTCCTTCTCGGAGCTCGAGAGGGACGGCACCGTCTATGTGACGCTTCGCGCCCGCTGCTTTGAGAATATCGCGAAGATAACGCAGGCGGAGGAGACTTCGCCGTGAAAGGAATCCTTATGATAGAGAAAACCATTGAAGTGGAACGGATGGAGCATGTGATCAGCGTCTTCGGCTCCTTCGATCAGAACCTGCGCATCATCGAGTCCGAGCTCGGCGTCAAGGTGCTCGACCGGGACGACAGGATCCACATCTGCGGCGAGGCCGAGGACGTGATGCTGGCCGAGAAGGCCATCAACGGCCTGCTGACCCTGGCCGCCAGAGGGGAGAACATCGACGCGCAGAACGTGCGCTATATCCTCAAGCTCGTGGGCGAGGGCAAGGAGACCAAGATCCAGGAGCTGGCCGGGGACGTGATCTGCATCACGGCCAAGGGCAAGCCCATCAAGCCCAAGACCCTGGGCCAGAAGAACTACTGCGAGGCGATCGCGGACAACACCGTCACCCTCGGCATCGGCCCCGCGGGCACCGGCAAGACCTATCTGGCGGTGGCCGCGGCGGTGGCCGCCTTCCGCGCCGAGGAGGTCAACCGCATCATCCTGACCCGCCCGGCCGTGGAGGCGGGCGAGCGCCTGGGCTTTTTGCCCGGCGACCTGCAGAGCAAGGTGGACCCCTATCTGCGCCCGCTGTATGACGCCCTCTTCGACATGCTGGGCGCGGAGACCTATCAGAAGTATCTCGAGCGCGGCAATATCGAGGTCGCGCCGCTGGCCTACATGCGCGGCCGCACGCTGGACGACAGCTTCATCATCCTCGACGAGGCGCAGAACACCTCCCGCGAGCAGATGAAAATGTTCCTGACCCGCATCGGCTTCGGCTCCAAGGTCGTCATCACCGGCGACATCACGCAGATCGACCTCCCCGAGGACAAGGTCAGCGGCCTGAAGGTAGCCATGCGCGTGCTCGAGGGCATCGACGACATCGCCATCTGCCAGCTCACCGGCGCGGACGTGGTGCGCCACCAGCTCGTGCAGAAGATCATCGAGGCCTACGAGGTCTACGACAAGAAGCACCCGGCGGAGCCCGCACGCCGCCAGCCGCCGAAGCGGTATAAAAAAGCGTAATGACCCGTTACACGGGCGGCAAACGTAGGGGCGACCCTTGCGGTCGCCCGCGGACAGAACCCGTAGGGGCGACCCTTGCGGTCGCCCGCAGAAGGATATTTCAGTTTACAGGAGAGAAACGAGGGATACCATGCAGCATGAAGTGTATGTGAGCCGGGAAGTGAAGAATCTTGGGCACAACAATGCGGCCGCCCTGATCAAAAAGGCGGTGCGCATGGCACTGGACGCGGAGGGCGTGAATGTGCCCTGCATCGTGAGTGTTATGTTAACCGATGAAGAGGGCATCCGCCGCGTCAACGCGGAGTTCCGCGGCGTCGACAGCGCGACCGACGTGCTGTCCTTCCCCCTCAACGAGATGGAGCCGGGCCGCTTCGAGCCTGACGCCTGCGAGCGCGACCCGGAAACAGGGGCCGTCATGCTGGGCGATATGATGATCTCCCTGCCGCGCTGCGAGGCGCAGGGGGAGGAGTTCGGCCACGGCTTCGCGCGGGAGATCCGCTACCTGAGCGTGCACTCCCTGCTGCATCTGCTGGGCTACGACCATCTGGACGAGGGCCCCATGAAAGCGCAGATGCGCGCGCGGGAGAAGAGCATTATGGGGGACTGAGCTCTGTCTGACACCCCTTTCGGCGCTTCGCGCCACCTCCCCCGAAGGGGGAGGCAAAAATGTACTACGGGAGATATTTATATGACAAAATCCGCTATGATCACCGTCTGCGGACGGCCGAACGTCGGCAAATCCACCCTGACCAACGCTCTGGTAGGGGAGAAGATCGCCATCGTGTCCGACAAGCCCCAGACCACGCGCAATCGCATCACCGCCATCGTGAACCGTGGGGACACGCAGTTTGTGCTGATGGATACCCCGGGCTTTCACAAGCCGCGCAACCGCCTGGGCGACTATATGGTGAACGTGGTGAGGGAGAGCGTGGCGGACGTGGACTGCGTGCTGCTGCTCGTGGAGCCCGTGGCCGCCATCGGCCCGCAGGAGGAGGCGCTCATTGAGCGCATCGAGCAGACCGGCGCGCCCGCGATCCTTGTCATCAACAAGATCGACACCGTGGACAAGACTCGCCTGCTGGAGGTCATGGCTCTTTACCATGCCCGCCATGAGTTTGACGCGATCCTGCCCGTCTCCGCCAAAACCGGGGACGGTCTGGACGAGCTGATGCGCGAGCTGGACAAGTACGCCTCGGAGGGGCCGCACTTCTTCCCGGACGACATGATCACCGACCAGCCCGAGCGGCAGATCTGCGCGGAGCTGGTGCGCGAAAAGCTGCTCAAATGCCTCGACAAGGAGATCCCGCACGGCACCGCCGTGGAGGTCACGCGCTTTTCCGAGCGGGAGGACGGCATCATCGACCTCGAGGTGACCATCTACTGCGAGAAGGACAGCCACAAGGGCATCATCATCGGCAAAAAGGGCGCCATGCTCAAGAAGATCGGAGAGCTCGCCCGCGTCGACATCGAGGCCTTCATGGGCACGAAGGTCTACCTGCAGACCTGGGTCAAGGTCAAGGAGAACTGGCGCGATTCCCTCGTCCAGCTGAGAAATTTTGGCTTCAGCGAGCAGTAAATGATTCACCGCCTCCGCGCAGATACTATACGCAGAGGTGGTAGAAATGAAAGAAGCCATCTGGCAGACTTTCCGCGAGACCGGAGATCCGCTGTGCTATCTGCTGTACCGCGCACTCAACGGCACACCGGATCGTACCGCAGGCGGAAAGACGCCGAAATCCGCATGAATCCTCATGCGGACTCTGAGGCAGGAGTTTACATAACATGTTTCTAACCACAAAAGGGCTGATCCTCCGCGAGGTCAGATACAAGGAGGCGGACCGCATCCTGACGATCCTGACCGAGTCGGAGGGCAAGATCACCGCCAAAGCGCGCGGCGCGCTGCGCAAGTCCAGCCGCACCGCGGCGGCCACCCAGCAGCTGACCTGGTCGGAGCTGACGCTCTTCGGCAACCGGGGCAAGTGGACGGTCAACGAGGGCAGCGTGATCGAGGGCTTCGACGGCCTGCGCGGGGATATCGCGAGCCTTGCGCTCGGCAGCTATTTCTCCGAGTGCCTGGACGCCTTCTGCGCCGAGGAGGAGGCGGATGCGGCCCTGCTGCAGCTGGGGCTCAACTCCCTCTACGCGCTCAGTCGCGCCCTGCATGACCCGCTGCTGATCAAGGCCGCCTTTGAGCTGCGGCTTATGACGCTCACCGGCTTTCAGCCGAATGTGGAGGCCTGCGTTTTCTGCGGCAAAACGGAGCCGGAGGACCCCTGCCTCGGCATCGAGACCGGCGGTCTCTGCTGCCGCGCCTGCCGCAGGGCCGATTTCGGCCTGACCGCGGCGCTGGACGGCGAGTCGCTCGCCGCGCTGCGCTATGTGATCGCCGCCCCGGCGCGGCAGCTCTTTTCCTTCCGGCTCGAGGGAAAGGGGCTTAAGCTGCTGTCCGACGCGGCGGAGGCCTATCTGCGCGAACACGCGGAGCGCGGCTTCACTACGTTGGAATACTGGAAGAAAGTACGATAGACAACGCCTCCCCTGTGCAAGGGGAGGTGCCCCGAGGGGGCAGAGGGGTTGGCGCAGATAGAAACAGCGCCTCGAAATAACAGAGCAGAGGACTATCGCAGCCCCTCAGTCGCTGGCGCGACAGCTCCCCTTGCACAGGGGAGCCAAAGCGGAAAGGATAGAAATGAGCTTTTTTGAAAAATCCCTGAATACTCTTGAGCTGCCTGCGGTGCTGGAGATGCTGGCCGCGCAGGCGGTCGGGGAGGCGGCCAAGGAGCGCGCGCTGGCGCTCGCGCCTGCGACCGACCGCTTTGAGGTCGGCCGCCGACTGGAGGAGACCAGCGCAGCCAAAACCATGATGACCGTGCACGGCAGCCCCTCCTTCTCGGGCGTCAAGGACGTGCGCGCGTCTCTGGCCCGCGCCGATCTCGGCGGCGCGCTCAACACCCGGGAACTGCTGGACATCGCGCGCGTGCTCCAGTGCGCGCGTCTGGTGCGCGGCTACATCGGGGACGACAGCGTCGGCAAGACCGCGATCGACGCGCTGTTTTACGCCCTGCGCGCGAATAAATACCTCGAGGAGAAGATCAACACCTCCATCGTCGGGGAGGACGAGATCGCCGACGGCGCCTCGCCCGAGCTTGCCACGATCCGGCGGCAGATGCGCGCCGCGGCCTCGCGCGCGCGGGAGGCGCTGCAGAAGATCCTCTCCTCGCCCTCCTATGCCAAGGCCCTGCAGGAGCCGATCATCACCATGCGCTCCGACCGCTATGTGGTGCCCGTTCGGGCCGACCACAAGGGCGCGGTGCCCGGCCTCGTGCACGATATCTCCGCCACGGGGCAGACCCTGTTCGTGGAGCCGATGGCCGCGGTCAAGGCCAACAACGAGCTGCGCGAGCTTGCCGCCAAGGAGAAGCTCGAGATCGAACGCATCCTGGCCGAGCTCTCGGCCGACTGCGCCGGGCACCGGCAGGACATCGACTCGGACTTTGAGATGCTGACCCGGCTGGACCTGATCTTCGCCAAAGCCAAGCTCAGCTACAGGCTGGACTGTCAGGCCGCCTCGCTGGAGGACAGAGGCATCCTGCTGCGCCGCGCGCGGCACCCGCTGCTCGATCAGGCAAAGGCGGTGCCTATCGACGTGGAGCTCGGCGAGAGCTTCGACACGCTGGTCATCACCGGCCCCAACACCGGCGGCAAGACCGTCTCTCTCAAGACGATTGGCCTGCTCGCCGCGATGAACCAGTGCGGCCTGCACATCCCCGCCGCCGACGGCAGCAATCTGCCGGTGTTCAGCCACATCCTGGCCGATATCGGCGACGAGCAGTCCATCGAGCAGAGCCTGTCCACCTTCTCGGCGCATATGACCAATATCGTCAACATCCTCGACGAGTGCGACGACAGCTCGCTGCTGCTCTTTGATGAGCTCGGCGCGGGCACCGACCCGACCGAGGGCGCGGCGCTGGCGATCTCGATCATCGAGTACGCCCGCAAATGCGGCTCGATGATCGCGGCGACCACGCACTACGCGGAGCTGAAGGTCTACGCGACCAACGAGCCGGGCGTGCAGAACGCCTCCTGCGAGTTTGACGTGGAGACCCTGCGGCCTACCTACCGCCTGCTGGTCGGCATACCCGGCAAATCCAACGCCTTTGCCATCTCCCGGCGTCTGGGCCTGAGCGAAAGCATCATCGACGACGCCAGAGGTCGCGTCGGCACCGAGAGCGCGAGCTTCGAGGCCACCATCGAGAAGCTGGAGCAGACCCGCGTGCTGCTCGAGAAGGAGAGGACCGAGGCCACCGTCAAGCTGCGGCAGGCGGAGGAGAACGCCAGAAAGTCCGCCGCCCTTCGCACAGAGCTGGAGTCCAAGCTGGAGAAAGCCAATCAGTTGGCCCGCCGCGAGGCGGAGCGGGTACTCAGCGAGGCGCGCGAGACCGCCGAGCAGACCTTCCGCGAGCTGGACGAGATGCGAAAGCACGCAAACGAGGAGGAGAACGCCCAGCGCATCAACGAGGCGCGCAGCGAGCTGCGCCGCCGACTCAACGAGTCGAAGGACGCCCTGCGCCGGCAGGATCTTTCAGCGCCCGCGGAGGACCGGCAGTCCTCCCGGCCGGTCAGGCCCGGCGACACGGTGCAGATCAAATCCATGGGCATGAAGGCGGAGGTCGTCTCCGTCTCCCCGGAGCGGGTGCTGTCGCTGCGGGCGGGCATCATGAACGTGACCGCGCGGGAGGACGAGGTCCTGCTGCTCGAAAACGAGTCCGTCAAGCAGAAAAAAGCGCCGGCGGCCGCGTCCGCGACGCTTCGCAGCGCGGGCCTCGCGCAGGAGATCGACCTGCGCGGCATGGAGGCCATCGAGGCCGTCCTCGCTGCGGAGAGATACCTCGATTCCGCCGTCATGGCGCGGCTCAAGACCGTCACGATCATCCACGGGAAAGGCACCGGCACCCTGCGCAGCGCCATTCAGGATATGCTGCGTCACAACAAAAGTGTCAAGTCCTTCCGGCTGGGCCGTTTCGGTGAAGGAGAGACGGGCGTCACTATTGTCGAACTGAAATAAAATGTCTGCGGCTTCCCGCGGAATCATGGGCAAAACAACGAAAGCAGGGGCAGACAGTTGACGATTGCGGGGAAATTTGATAAAGTAAGCATGCTTTGGAAGAAGCATATGTATAAGTTTAAGGAGTGGCGAGTATGATAACCAAAGAAGTAGTCATCAACAACCAGGTAGGTCTTCACGCCAGACCCGCGACTTTCTTCATTCAGAAAGCCAATGAATTCAAGAGCAGCATCTGGGTCGAGAAGGAAGAGAGACGTGTCAATGCCAAGTCTCTGCTGGGCGTGCTGTCCCTTGGCATCGTGAAGGGTACTGCGATCACCATCATCGCCGACGGTGCGGATGAGGAAGAGGCCATTGCCACCCTGTCCGAGCTGATCGATTCCGACTTCTCCGAGTAATATACGTAGGCTGTTTCAACAAGGGCTGTGCGACCGCACAGCCCTGTTTTAGTAGCATGCCGAAGCTTTTCAAGACGGTGGTTGAGAACCAATGAGCAAAGAAAACAAAGCCATTCTCGAGATGCTCCTGTGCGCCGCGCTGTGGAGCATCGCGGGCATATTCATCAAACTTCTGCCGTGGAGCGGCTTTGCCGTCTCCAGTCTGCGCAGCCTGGTCGCGGCCCTTACCATTCTCCTGTATATGGCGATCCGGCGCATGCGCTTCTCCGCCGATCGCGCGACGGTTTTTGCCGGGCTCCTCGCGGGCTGCGTCTATACCTGCTTTGCCGTCGCCAACAAGCTGACCACCGCGGCCAATACCATCGTCCTGCAGTTTACAAACCCCGTCTTTATCGTGCTCCTCTCGGCTGTGCTCTACCGCAAACGGCCGCGCGGAGCGGATCTGGACGCCGTTCTGGTGGTGCTCGGCGGCATCGCGCTGTTCTTCTTCGATCAGCTCGGCCCCTCCACGGTGCTGGGCAATCTGATCGCTATCCTCTCCGGCCTGTTCATGGCGGGCATGTTCATGGCCGTCGGGCGCCTGGATACGGAGGCGCGCTTCAGCGCCATCGTCATCGGGCAGAGCTTTGCCTTTCTCGTGGGGCTTCCGAGTGTGATCCTCACAAAGCCCGTGCTGACGCCTGCGACCGTCGGCTGCGTGCTGGCGCTGGGTGTGCTGCAGCTTGGCATATCCTACATCCTCTATGTGAAGGCGAGCGAGTACTGCCCGCCGCTGGCCTGCGCGCTGCTCGGCGCGCTCGAGCCGCTGCTCAACCCGGTCTGGGTTCTGCTCTTCAACGGGGAGCGGCCCGGCCCCTTCGCGCTGATCGGCGGCGTGATCGTCATCGGCGCCGTGACGCTGTGGTGCATCTTCGGAAAGGAAAAAACGACGGTATAATCCGGGGCTTTCGGTCAGATTTGCGCCATGCTTCGTTATCGGCTTGGCAAAAGCATCGACAGCTTTCCCTTCAGCCAATGCGCCGCCTGACACAAATCTGCCTCGAGATCCCCTCGTGCAATCATCGGAGCTCATTATGAATACTCATCTTCCTGAACTGCAGGATAAGGCAAGCCGGCTGCCGCTGCTGCCGGGCGTGTACATCATGCTCGACGAGCGCAGCGAGGTCATCTATGTCGGCAAGGCCAAAAAACTGAAAAACCGCGTCAGCAGCTATTTTCACGGGGAGCACCTGCCCAAGGTGGCGGCCATGGTCGAGAAGGTGGCGGACTTCAACGTCATCGTCGCGGGCAGCGAGTTTGAGGCGCTGGTGCTCGAAAACTCGCTCATCAAGCGACATAAGCCGCACTACAACATCCTTTTGAAGGACGACAAGGGCTATCCCTTCGTGCGCGTGGACCTGCGGCAGGAGTATCCGGTGATGAGCATCTCCAGCCGCGCCGGGAAGGACGGCGCGCGCTACTTTGGCCCCTACGGCGGCCGGAGCCAGACCCGCGACATCATCAGTACCATCAGCAAGGCCCTGCTGCTGCCCGACTGCTCGCGCAGATTTCCGCGGGATATCGGGAAGGAGAGGCCCTGCCTCAACTACCACATGGGCAGCTGCGCCGGCTGGTGCCTGCCCGACAGCAGCGATGAGGATTACCGCGCCCGGATGCGGCAGGCCGTGCTGATCCTGGACGGCAAGAGCGGGGAGCTGATCGAGGAGTTGCGCGGCCAGATGGAGACGGCGGCGGAGGAGCTGCGCTTCGAGCGCGCGGCCGAGCTGCGCGACCGGCTGCGGGCGATCGAGGGCCTCGCCAACAGGCAGCGCGTCATTTCCACCGCCTTCGCCGACACGGACGCCGTGGGCTTCTGCCGCGGCGCCAGGACCTGCTTTACGGTGCTGCATTTTGTGGACGGCGATCTGGCCGGCAAGGACGTGGAGATGATGGACGAGCCCTTGGAGGAGGACGGCGAGGCCGTCTCCGGCCTTGTGCGGCAATACTACACGGCCCGCCGCGGCGGCTGGCCGAAATCCGTCCTGCTCCCGGTCGAGATCGAGGACCGGGAGGAGCTCGAGACCCTGCTCAGCGAGACCGCCGGGCGGAGAGTCTATCTCGAGACGCCGAAGCGCGGCGAGCGCATGCGCCTCATCGAGAGCGCGGCCGTGAACGCGCGGGAAGAGATCCAACGCCGCACCACCCAGCAGCAGCGCCGCTCCAAGACCCTGGAGTGGCTGCAGAAAGCGCTTGAACTTGAGAATTTCCCCAGCCGCATCGAGGCCTTCGACATATCCAACCTCGGCGATACCGGCATCGTCGCGGCCATGACCGTGCACGTGGACGGAAAGCCGCTCAAGCGGGATTACCGGAAGTTCCGTATCCGCGATCTGGACGGTCAGGACGACTACGCCAGCATGTATCAGGCGGTGCATCGCCGCTTTCAGCACTATGTGGACGGGGACGCGAAGTTTGCGCCCCTGCCGGATCTGCTGCTCATCGACGGCGGCGATGTGCACGCCGCGACGGCCCGGCAGGCGGTCATGGATCTCGGTCTCAGCGTGCCGATCTTCGGCATGGTCAAGGATGACCGGCACCGCACCCGCGCGCTCATCACGCCCGACGGGCGGGAGATCGGCATCAGCGGCAATCAGGCGGTCTTTGCGCTCGTCGGGAACATCCAGGAGGAGACCCACCGCAGCGCGATCACCTACCAGCGGCAGCTGAGAAGCGAGAGCTACAATTCCTCCCTCGACAGGATCGAGGGCGTGGGCCCGAAGCGGCGAACGGACCTCATGAAGGCCTTCAAGTCTGTCCGGGCCATCCGCGAGGCGAGCCTCGAACAGCTCCGGCTCGTGGTGCCGAAAAACACCGCGCAGGCGGTGTATGAGTACTTCCATCGGGCAGAGGAAGAAAGTGAGCTTCCCGCGGAGAAGGAGCGGTAGTTCGCAGTATCCCCCAGTCAGCTTCGCTGAAAGCCCCCTTTAGGCAAGGGGGCCTGAGAGGAAGGAGATTTACAATGAGAGTTATCACCGGCTCTGCCAGGGGCAGAAAGCTGAAAACGCCGGAGAACTATGACATCCGCCCCACCACGGACAACGTGAAGGAGGCTCTGTTCAACATCCTTCAGTTCGATATCGAGGGCCGTCGGGTGCTGGATCTCTTCGCCGGGACCGGGCAGCTCGGCATCGAGGCGCTCAGCCGCGGCGCGGCGGAGGCCGTGTTCGTGGACGAGAGCCGCGAGAGCGTGCGCATCGTGAAGGAGAATCTGAAGGCCTGCGGTCTGAGCGCCTCGGTGTTTCAGATGAACGCGCTGGAATTCCTGCGCTCCTGCGGGCAGTTCGACCTGATCTTCATCGATCCGCCCTATGACGCGGGGCTGTACGAGCCGGTCCTCAAAAGCATCAATGCAATTGACATCCTGTCGTATGGTGGTATAATTGCCTGTGAAGCACGCCGCGAAACGGAGCTGCCGGAGATGACAGCGCCCTATGTCCGCAGGAAGGAATACCGTTACGGCAAGGTGAAAATCTGCATTTACACAAAGGGAACGGAAGCATGAGAATCGCGATCTGTCCGGGCAGCTTTGACCCGATCACCCTCGGCCACCTGAACATCATCCGCCGCTGCTCCCGCATCTTCGACAAGGTCGTGGTCTGCGTGATGAACAACGCGGCCAAGCCCTCTCCGATGTTTACGGTGGAGGAAAAGATCGACATGGTGCGCCGCGCGGTCAGCCGCTACCCCAACGTGACGGTGGACTGCTCCTCGGGCCTGCTTGCCGAGTACGCCCGGCAGTACGAGGGCGCCGTGATCGTCAAGGGCCTGCGCGCCGCCTCGGATTTCGAGTACGAGTTCCAGATGAACCTGATCAACAAAAAGATCAACCCCGATCTGGAGACCATGTTCCTCACCGCCAGCGAGAAGTATACCTTCCTCTCCTCCTCCGTCGTGCGGGAGATGGCGATGTACGGGGCGGATCTGACGGGTCTGGTGCCCAACGAGATCATGGAAGATATACAGAAGAAAGCACAGCTTTGGAGGAATCAGTGATGGAAAACGGCAACGTCATCGAGCTGCTTGATTCGCTTTACGCCATGGTGACAGAGGCCTGGGGCGTCCCCCTCGGCAACGACAAGTGCATCATCGAGCGCGACAGGGCCATTGAGCTCATCAACGAGATCAAAAACAGCCTGCCCAGCGCCATCGCGGAATCCAAGCGTCTTGTCGCCGCGCGCGACGAGTTCATCGGCAACGCCAAGCGCGAGGCGGAGTCGCTGCGCAGGAACGCGGAGGAGAAGGCCCGCAGCATGGTCGAGGAGCAGGAGGTCATGCGTGTGGCCCGCGCCCGCAGCGTGGAGATGATCGCCACGGCCGAGGCCAGATCCCGTGAGCTGCGCCGTATCGCTAACGAGTATGTGGACGATATCATGCGCCAGACGGAGGAGAACCTGTCCTCTTCGCTCTCTACGATCCGCGCCGCCCACGGCGCCTTCCAGCAGCGGACCAGACCGGCCGCCCAGCCCGCCGTCAAACCGGCGGCCAAGCCCGCCGCGCAGAGCGCCGCGCCCAAAGCGGGCAGCGCCATCGTCCCCGAGCTCGGAGACTGAGCTTCCTCTGTTGAAAAAACCACGCCCGTATCCCGGAGAGATCCGACATATGGGCGTGATTTTTTTGCGGACACAAGACCTTGTATCCCCTGAAAAAGTGGAGGAAAAATGACAAAAATCAACGAAAAGTTTCTCTTGCTTTTTGTCTGGGGCTCCCCTATAATAAACATGCAAAGTGGTTAGAAGTGGTGGAAAATGGTGCACTTTTCCACAATAGGGGGGCGAAAACCGTGACGGGCGAATACCAGCATTCTCTTGACAACAAGGGGCGTCTTTTCATTCCCGCCAAGCTTCGGGATGAGCTGGGCGAGGTCTTTTACATCACCCTGTCGATGGATCGCTGCCTCTGCGCCTACAGCGGTGAGGCCTGGCGCGCCCTGTCCGACAAGGTCGACGCCATGCCCTATGTCAGGCAGCGCAAAATGCGCCCGCTGTTCGCCCACGCCGCCCGCTGTGAGCTGGACGCGCAGGGCCGCGCGCTGATCCCGCAGAATCTGCGCGAGTACGCCGGCTTTACGAAAAATGTGACGGTGGTCGGCTGCAACAACCACGCCGAGCTCTGGGACAGCGAGAGCTGGCGCGCGGTATTCGAGGCGGAGACGAGCCCGGAAAATATCGCCGCCGTCATGGAGGAGCTGGAATTCTGATGGATGCGCCGATGCACGTTTCCGTACTCCTGCACGAATGTATCGACAACCTGAACATAAAACCGGATGGGATTTACCTGGACGGCACGCTTGGTATGGGCGGGCACTCGTATGAGATCGCTTCCCGCCTGACCACGGGCCGTCTTATTTGCGTGGATCGGGACGAGACCGCCATCGAGCGCGCGGGCGCGCGTCTGGCGCCGTTTGCCGACAAAATCACGCTGGTGCACGGCAATTTCGCCGACGCCGCGGCGATCCTGGATTCCCTCGGCATCGAGGGCGCGGACGGGATGCTCTTCGATCTGGGCGTCTCCTCGCCGCAGCTGGACGAGGCTGAGCGCGGCTTTTCCTACATGCAGGACGCGCCACTGGATATGCGGATGGACGGCTCCGCCGCCCTGACGGCCTCTGACGTCGTCAACAGCTGGAGCGCCGAGAAGCTCAACCGCATCCTCTGGGATTACGGGGAGGAGCGCTATGCCCGCCGCATCACGGCGGGGATCCTGGCCGCCCGGGAGAAAAAGCCCATTGCGTCCACGCTGGCGCTGGTGGACGTTATCAAGGCGGCGCTGCCCGCCGCGGCGCTGCGGGAGAAGCAGCACCCGGCCAAGCGCAGCTTTCAGGCCATCCGCATCGCCGTCAACGACGAGCTGGGGGCGATCGCCACGATGATGGAGACCGCGCCGGACAAGCTCAAAATCGGCGGCCGGCTCTGCGTCATCAGCTTTCATTCGCTGGAGGACCGGATCGTCAAATCCGGCATCGCCGCGCGCGAAAACGGCTGCACCTGCCCGCGGGAGGCGCCCGTATGCACCTGCGGCTTCGTGAAAACGCTGCGCTCCGTCAGCCGCAAACCGATATTGCCGAGCGAGGACGAGATCGAGAGAAATCCGCGCGCCCGCAGCGCGAAGCTTCGCGTGGCGGAGAGAGTTTAATCTCTGACGAATCAGTCCTTTGAGGACTGATTCGTCAGAGGGTTTCTCACGCTTATCGCACGAGGCGCGCGTGAAATGCGCCTCGTTTGGTCGGCGTGAGGCCTCGCATGGCTCGGCTCAGGGTGTTTTTGCCGAGGCGAAGCCCCGTCAAAAACGAAATAACAACAATTAGGTTCACAAGACAGATACAGATGGTAACCGGAATAGGAGCCGGATTTGAAGCAAGTAAACGAGATCCTGTTTCGCGCCGTGTGTCTTTGCGCAGCGGCGCTCCTGCTGGTCATAAGCCTGCTGTGCTCGATCCGCGTGACCGCCGTCAACGATCGGGCGGCGCGGCTGGAGCGGGAGAACGCCGCCCTGGAGGCGGAGATCGCCGTGCTCGCGGCGCGCGCGGAGAGCAGGCTGAGCCTGGAGGAGCTGGAGCGCTATGCCGTGGAAAAGCTCGGCATGCAGCGCCTGAGTCCCGGTCAGGTCATCCTGATCGAGACGCCTGAGAGATAAAAAGTGGGAGCATGTTCGCCGGAACCGATGAATATGGATAGCTGAACGACACATTTGACGGCAGCGCCTTCAAATGTGAACTGTGGAGGCAAAGCCATGTTCCCAAACAAAAACCCCGCGCCCGCGGGTGCGGTCAGCCCGCCGAACCGGCAGATGCTCCGGCGCTGCGCGGTGCTTGCGGCGCTCTTCGGCATCCTGCTCTTTGTCCTGCTGCTGGCGCGGCTGTTCCAGCTGCAGATCCTCGAGCACGAGCGCTATGAGCGCCTCGCCATGGAGCAGCAGCTGCGCGACGCGCCGACTGCCGCCGCCAGAGGCAGGATCTGTGATACCGACGGCAATCCGCTGGCCGTCTCCGCCTCGGTCGACAACGTCTACCTCAGCCCGGCGGAGATCCAGGCCTACGGGGAAGACCCGGCGCTGATCGCTCAGGGCCTCGCGGAGATCCTTGGGCTCGATGAGCGGGAGCTCCTGCAAAAATGCACGCAGACGGGCTCCTGGTACGTGACCGTCGCGCGTAAGCTGGAGCGGGAGCAGGCGGACGAGATCCGCGCCTTCAAGAACGAATACGGCCTTCGCGGCGTGCGGCTCGAGACCGATACCAGGAGATACTATCCCAATTCCAGCCTGGCCTGCCACCTGATCGGCTTCGTGGGGACCGACAACTACGGGCTCGAGGGCATCGAAGCGCGCTACGACAGCGTGCTCGCCGGCACGGCGGGACGGACCCGCCGCATGACCAACGCCTTCGGCACCGATCTGCTCTTTGAGCAGTTCGAGAGCTTCGAGCCGGGACAGGACGGCTGCGACGTGATCACCACGCTGGATACGACCATCCAGTATTACGTCGAAAAGCATCTGCGTCAGGCTGTCGCGGATTACGACATCCAAAACGGCGCCGGCGCCATCGCCATGAACGTAAAAACCGGGGCGATCCTGGCTATGGCCTCGCTCGACGACTACGACCTCAACCGCTTTCTGGAGGTCGGCGCGCAGGCGCAGGCGAGGATCGACGCGGCGCAGAGCGAGGAGGAGCGACAGGAACTCCTGCGCTCTGCGCAGATCCGCCAGTGGCGCAACAAGGCCCTGTCCGACACCTATGAGCCCGGCTCCACCTTCAAGATCATCACACTGGCCATGGCGCTCGAGGAGGGCGCGGTCAGCGAGAGCAGCAGCTTTTTCTGCCCCGGCAGCGTCAGCGTCAAGGGGCGCAGCAGCCCGATCCGCTGCTGGAAGGACGGCGGGCACGGCTCGCAGAACCTGACGCAGGCGGTGCAGCACTCCTGCAACGCGGCCTTCGTCAACATCGGCCTGCGCGTCGGCGCGGAGCGATTCTACGACTACTGCGAGGCCTTCGGTTTTCTGGAGAAGACCGGGGATGCGGACGAAAACCTGACTGCCGTCACGGGGATCGATCTCTCCGGCGAGAGCGGCAGTATCTGGTGGAGCGAGAATACCTTCTGCTCGCCGCGAAACCTCTCGCAGCTCGCGGCGGCCTCCTTCGGCCAGACCTTCACGATCACGCCGCTGCAGCTCATCACGGCGGTCTCCGCCTGTGTCAACGGCGGCTATCTCATGCAGCCCTATGTGGTGCAGAGGATCGTCAATCCCGACGGCACGACGGCCTCCGAGCGGCAGCCGACGCTGCGCCGCCAGGTGATCAGCGAGGAGACCAGCGCCAGGGTCCGCACGATCCTGGAGCAGGTGGTGGGCGATGCGAAGGAGGGCACGGGCCGCAACGCGGCGGTGGCCGGATACCGCATCGGCGGCAAGACCGGCACCAGCGAGAAGGTGAGCCTCGAGGCGCAGACCGGTGTCAAGCAGTACATCGTCTCCTTTCTCGGCTTCGCCCCGGCGGACGATCCGAAGATCGCCGTGCTGGTATTTCTGGATACGCCGTCCAACGCCTCCGGCGTTTACGTCAGCGGCGGCCAGATGGCGGCACCCGTGGTGGGGAACATGATGGCCGATATCCTGCCCTATCTGGGCGTGGAGCCCGTTCTGAGCGAGGAGGAGGCCGCGCGGATCGACGTACAGACGCCGCTGCTGACGGGCCTTTCGCTCACAGAGGCGGCCGGACGGGTCCGGGATGCGCAGCTTCGTTACCGCAGCATCGGCAGCGGGGACACCGTGACCGATCAGCTGCCCGCCGCCGGGCAGAGCATCGCCCGCGGCACCGAGATCATTTTGTATCTGGGGGCGGAGCCCTCACAGGACACGGAGATCCTCCCGGATCTGACCGGGATGGACTACGAGCAGGCCCGCGACACGCTCTCGTACTACGGCCTCTATCTGCGCACCGCAAGCCCGGTGGGCGCGGCGGGGGAGCAGAAGGTCGGCGGCCAGAGTGTGGCGGCCGGAACAGCGCTGGATCACGGCAGCGTCATCACCGTGACGCTGATCGACAGCGACGAAACGATGTTGGGAATCTACTGAACATGAAACTGAAGGATATCATTAAAAATATAAAAATACTGCGCTGCACGGCCGATCCCGAAACCGAGATCACGGGCGTCTGCTACGACTCCCGCAAGGTGCGGCCGGGTGAGCTCTTCGTGGCTGTGCGCGGCTTTTCCTCCGACGGGCATCGCTTCATACCCATGGCGCGGGAGAAGGGGGCCGCGGCGATCCTCTGCGAGGAGCTGCCGGAGGATGAGAGCAACTGCGTGCAGACCGACGACTGCCGCCTGGGTCTCGCCCTCTGCAGCCGGGATTTCTACGGCAATCCCGCCTCGGAGATGACCGTCATCGGCATCACCGGCACCAGCGGCAAGACCACGACCAGCTATCTGATCAAGCACCTGCTGGAGACGAAGCTCGGCGCGAAGGTGGGCCTGATCGGCACCAACGGCAACTGCATCGGCGACGAGCTGCTGCACACCGAGCGTACCACACCCGAATCGAACGACCTGCAGCGCCTTTTCCGCCGCATGGCGGACGCGGGCTGCACCCATGTGGTGATGGAGGTCTCCTCCCACTCCCTGAGCCTCGAGCGCGTGGCGGGGATCCGCTTCGACGTGGCGGTCTACACCAACCTGAGCCAGGACCATCTGGATTTTCACAGGACGATGGAGGAATACGCCGCGGCCAAACGCATGCTGTTCAGCCGCTGCGAGCTGGGCTGCTTCAATCTGGACGACGGCTGGACGGATTTCATGCTCAGGGGCGCCGACTGCCGCGTCTTCACCTACGCGGAGACGAGGGAAGATGCGGATCTCAGGGCAAGGGACGTGAGCCTGTCCGCCTCCGGCGTGCGCTTCACCGCCGTGCGCGGCGAGGAAGCGGTACCGACCTTCCTCGGCATCCCCGGCAGCTTTTCTGTGTATAACGCGCTGGCCGTCATGGCCGTGGGCCTCGCTCTCGGCCTGACGCTCTCAGACTGCGCCGACGCGCTGGCCGACGCGAAAGGCGTCAAAGGCAGGCTGGAGTTGGTGCCGACGTACGGGGATTACACCGTGCTCATCGACTACTGCCATAAGCCGGACGCCCTTGAGAAGGTGCTCCAGTCTCTGCGGCCGGTGACAAAGGGGCGGCTGATCGTCCTCTTCGGCTGCGGCGGCGACCGGGACCGGCTCAAGCGCCCCATCATGGGTGAGATCGCCGCAGAGAACGCGGACCTTGTCATCGTCACCAGCGACAATCCCCGCACCGAAGAGCCCATGGCCATCATCGGGGAGATCCTCGCGGGCGTGAAGGACAGCGCGACGCCGACGCAGGTCATCTGCAGCCGCGAGGAGGCGATCGCCTGGGCACTTGACAATGCCCGCCCCGGTGATGTAATATTGCTTGCCGGCAAGGGCCACGAGGACTATCAGGAGATCGGGCACGAGAAGCGCCACCTCGATGAGCGCGAGATCGTCGCCGGCATTTTGAAAAGACGGGCTGCCGCTCCCTGACCGAAGGATCGACCGCGGTCAAAGAGCTTTCTGTATATTGGAGAGAGAAGCATGACGATAAAGCTGATTTGCGCGTTTGTCCTGGCCTTTCTGTTTGCCACGGCCTTTGGAAAATACTATATCCCCTGGCTGAAAAAACAGAAGGCGGGGCAGGAGATCAAGGAAAACGGCCCGACCTGGCACAACGCCAAGGCGGGTACCCCCACGATGGGCGGGGTGATCTTCATCTTCGCGGCGGCCTTCGTGTGCCTGACGGTGGGCTTTGAGGGGATGCTGCACGGAGAATTCGTGCACATCTACGTGCTGCTCTTCGCCTGCGTGTTCGGGGCCATCGGCTTTCTGGACGACTGGGAGAAGATCCGCCACCACCACAACACCGGCCTTTCCGCCAGGGCCAAGTTCCTGCTGCAGCTGGCGGCGGCGCTGGTCTTCGTGCTGCTCATGCGGCACCTGGGCTATCTGCGGCCCAATCTCTATGTGCCCTTCTCCGGGCGGACCATCCACATGCCGGAGTGGCTGTACTTCGTCTTTGCCGCCTTTGTGATCGTCGGCACCGTGAACGCCGTCAACATCACCGACGGGGTGGACGGCCTGGCCTCCGGCACCTCGCTGCCGGTGTTTCTCTTCTTTGTCGCCGTGAGCTTCGCCTGGGGCCGCAATTACCTGCAGCTCGGCATCTTCGCCTCCGCCATGGTGGGCGGCCTGCTGGGCTTTCTGGTCTACAACTTCAACCCCGCGCAGGTCTTCATGGGCGACACCGGCTCGCTCTTCCTCGGCGGGGCGGTCGCGGCGCTGGCCTTTGCCTACGACATGCCGCTGATCCTCATCACGCTGGGCATCGTTTTCATCATCGAGACCCTGTCCGACATCATCCAAGTCGGCTACTTCAAGCTCTCCCACGGCAAGCGGGTCTTCCGCATGGCGCCCTTCCATCACCATCTGGAGATGGGCGGATGGACGGGGAAAAAGTGGAAAGAGAGAGAACTTTTTGTCCTGTTTACCGGCATATCTCTGGTCTTCGCGATCATATCCTTTATAGGGGTATATTCCCGCTATATGTAGTAATCGTTCATCCCCCATAAGGGGACTGAACGATTAGAAAGCACCTGCGTTTATCGCACGGGGGAAACGCCTCGTTTGGTCGGCGCAGGGCCTCGCAGCGCTCGGCTCAGCGTGTTTTTGAAGCGGCGGAGCCGCCTCAAAAACGGATTAGACTTTGTTCCCGCCCTGCGAGGCGGGAATCAGAGGGGAGCGCCCCTCTGAACTCCCCTGTTTGCAGGGAAAACTGAAAAGATGATCTGAAGTCGGGGAGGTGGTCTTTTGCGCTATGACGGCGCCCGCCTCGCCGACTTTTCCGCGGCGGCGACGGATGAGGGCAGAGGAAGGATGGATCTGAGCTTCCTGCTGCTGGTGCTGGGTCTTCTCGGCACCGGTGTGCTGATGGTCCTCTCGTCCAGCTTCCCGCGGGCCTACTATGACCCGGGCCGTGTGACCGGCGGCAACGCCGCCTATTACTTTGTGCGCCAGCTGCTCTTTGCCGGGCTGGGTGTCGGCGTCATGCTGCTGGCCTCCCGGCTGCCGATGGGCTTTTACCGGCGTTACGCCTTCCCATTCCTGATCCTGACCGCCGTGCTGCTGGCGCTGGTGCCGCTGATCGGGGTGAAGGCCAACGGCTCCCGCCGCTGGCTCGGCGTCGGGGGATTGACGCTGCAGCCCTCCGAGCTTGCCAAGCTCGCGGTGATCCTGTCCTTCTCGGTGCTGATCTGCCGCTATCGGGAAAGGATGAAGACGATCCGCTACGGCCTGCTGCCCTTTCTGGGAATTCTCGGCGCGCTGGTCGGCCTGCTCGTGCTCGAGCCGCACTTCTCGGCCTCCGTCATCCTGCTGGCCGTCGGGGCCGTGATGCTCTTTCTCGGCGGCGTGGGCGTCGGCTGGTTCGCCGCGGCCTTCGCGGCGGCCGGAACCGGCCTTGCGGTGCTGCTGACCTTTTTCCCCTACGCCTCCTCCCGCATCATGACCTGGCGGGATCCCTTTTCCAGTTCCTCGGACGAGGGCTATCAGATCGTCCAGTCCCTGTATACCATCGGCTCGGGCGGCCTGAGCGGTCTCGGCTTCGGCGGCAGCCGCCAGAAATACCTGTTCCTGCCGGAGGAGCACAACGATTTCATTTTTTCCGTCTGCTGCGAGGAGCTGGGCTTTATCGGCGCCGCGCTGATCCTGAGCCTCTTCGCGCTTTTGATCCTGCGCGGCTACTGGATCGCGCTGCACTGCCGCAGCCGCTTTTCGTTCCTGGTCTGCGCCGGGATCACGACCCTGCTGGCCGTTCAGATCTTTTTCAATGTGGCGGTGGCGACGAACCTTTTGCCCTGTACCGGGATCTCGCTCCCGTTTTTCAGTTACGGCGGCACGGCGCTGCTGATCCAGCTGGGGGAGATGGGGATCGTTCTGAGCGCGTCAAGGGATGTTCTGGAAACATAAGATATTCAATTGTGAAACGCCGTTTCACAATTGAGCTGCTCGCTTTTATCGCGCTCGCCCCGCGTAAGACGGCTCGCTTGGTCGAAGCGAGGCCTCGCCAAGCTCGGCTCAGGGTGTTTTTGAGACGGCAAAGCCGCCTCAAAAACAATTTGAATGGAAATATTGGCCTGACTGCGCCTTTCGCGATAATGATTATCGGATGGCGAAATCAATCGAGAATTCGATTGATTTCGCTGCCAAACGACAAGTTTGGCAGCGAATGATTCTTTGAATCATTCGCCCGATGCTCATTGCAATGAATATATGGCAAAACAGCTTCCTATAGTCATTATCGACAATCATCTCGAAACATGGGAGATATAAAAGATGCGTCTTCTCTTTACCTGCGGCGGTACCGCCGGACATGTGAATCCCGCCCTCGCCGTGGCTGGGCGGCTGCGTGAGCGCTTTTCCGACGCGGAGTTTCTGTTTCTCGGCGCCGAGGGCAAGATGGAGATGGAGCTCGTGCCCCGCGCGGGCTATCGGATCCTGCCGCTGCACATTACCAATATCGCCCGCGGGAAATCTCTTTCCGCCGTTGCCCACAATCTGGACACGGTAAAGAACGTGCTCGCCTCCGAGCGCGAGGCGAAGCGGATCATCCGGGACTATGCGCCCGACGCCGTGATCGGCACGGGAGGCTATGTCTGCTATCCGGTCCTGATGGCCGCCTCCCGGCTGCGCATCCCCACGCTGGTGCATGAGAGCAACGCCATGCCCGGCCTTACCACCAAGCTGCTGGCGCGGCATGTCGACCGCATCCTCGTGGGCTTCGAGGAGAGCCGGAAGCACTATCCGGACCCGGAGAAGGTCCGCGTCACCGGAACGCCTGTGCGCGGGGAGTTCGCCGCCTACACGAAGGAGAGCGCCAAGCGTGAGCTGGGCCTGCCGGCGGAGCTGCCGCTGGTGGTGTCCGTCTGGGGCTCGCTGGGCTCCGGACACATGAACGGAATTTTGACGGAGCTGCTGCCGCTGCTGCGCGGGCAGAGCGATTTCCGCCTGATCCACGCCGTCGGCAGCCGGGACTTCGCCGAGATCAGCGGGAAGCTCGCCGCGGCGGACTATACGCCCGCCGACTGCGGCGCGCACGTGCAGGAATACATCTACGACATGCCGCGCGTCATGGCGGCGGCGGATCTGATCCTCTGCCGCGCGGGCGCCTCCACGCTGGCGGAGCTGACCTATCTGGGGAAGCCCTCCGTGATCGTGCCCTCGCCCAACGTGACCGACAATCATCAGGAGAAGAATGCCCGCGTGCTGGAAAAGGCGGGCGGTGCGAAGGTCTTCCTGGAGGGCGAGTTCGACGCGGCCTCCCTTCTGCAGACGGTCAGAGAGCTGCTGGCGGACAGAGAAGCGCTCGACGGCATGTCCGCGGCTATGAAGAGCCTTTCGGTCCCCCTGGCGACGGAGCGCATCTGCGACGAGATCCTGAAGCTCTGCCGAGAAGAATAAGGAAAATAGCAAAATCATACCCCTGTGCATAGGATGGCCTGATTCCATGCACGGGGGTTTAATTATGGACATATGGCATATCCGCGGCGGCCGCCGCCTGGAAGGGAATTTGCGGGTGCAGGGCTCGAAGAATGCCTCTCTGCCCATTCTGGCGGCGAGCGTCCTCTGTCCGCTGCGCTGTGAGCTGCTGAACGTCCCGCGGCTGTCGGACACGGACGCGGCACTGCGCATCCTCGAACACCTGGGCTGCACGGTCGCGCGGGATCGGGACCGTGTGTACATAGATTCCACAACGCTCTCCTGCAGCGCCGTCCCCCACAGCCTGATGGCCGAGATGCGCTCCTCCGTGATTTTCATGGGGGCACTGCTGGCCCGCTGCGGGGAGGCGAGACTGAGCCTGCCCGGCGGCTGCCAGCTCGGCAAGCGCCCGATCGACCTGCATCTGGCTGCCCTGCGAAAGCTGGGGGCGGACATCGAGGAGGACGACAACGAGCTTCACTGCCGCGCGCGCCGTCTGCAGGGGACGGAGATCGCCCTGCCTTTCCCCAGCGTGGGCGCCACGGAAAACGCCCTGCTGGCCGCCTGCGGCGCGAGAGGGGAGACGCTGATCCGCGGCGCCGCCCGCGAGCCGGAGATCGCCGCGCTGGCAGACTTTCTGCGCGCCATGGGCGCGGAGATCCGCGGCGCGGGGAGCGACACGATCCGCCTGACGGCCTTTCATCCGAAGAGAGACCTTTGCTTTCGCATCCCGTCGGACCGCATCGCGGCGGCGACCTTCGCCTGCGCCGCGGCGGGCTGCGGGGGCGACGTCACGCTCTGCGGCCTCGATCCCATACAAATTTCCGCCGTTCTCCACTTCCTAAATGCCGCGGGCTGTGATATAATAACATTTAATCATGCGCTGCGCCTGCGCGCCGACAGGCGGCTGCGCGCCGTCGGCCCCGTCGTCACCGCGCCCTATCCCGGCTTCCCCACGGACGCCCAGCCGCTGCTGATGGCGGCGCTGCTGCGCGCTGAAGGCAGGAGCCTGATCCGTGAGACGATCTTTGAGCAGCGCTTCCGGCAGGCGCCGGAGCTCTGCCGCCTCGGCGCGCAGATCCGCGTCAAGGGGCAGACGGCGGAGATCCTGGGCGTGAGAGAGCTGCACGGCGCCGCTCTGCACGCCACCGATCTGCGCGGCGGGGCCGCCATGATCCTCGCGGGGCTGGCCGCCGGGGGCGAGACCGTGGTTCTGGACGAGGGGCATGTCCGCCGGGGCTATGAGGACTTTGACCGCTCGCTGGAGAGTCTCGGCGCGGAGATCATCCTGGAAAACTGACATGTTTTCGCCGATTGTAATAATGACTATAGGATGGCGAAAAGCCAAAAAGCTTTTCGCCGCGCCGCCTTGCGGCGCAGCAAAACAGCGCGGCTGTTTTGCCATATATTCATTGCAATGAGCATCGGGCGAATGATTCAAAGAATCATTCGCTGCCAAACTTGTTGTCTAAGGAGAAGACGATGGCATCCACACTGCACAACGCCCAACCGCCCGCAAGCCGGCGCGAGGGCTATATGAAACCCCGGCGCCGCAGCAGCTACAGCGCGCCGGTGGTATTTGTTCTGGTCGTCCTGGGCATCATCTTTGTCATGAGCGTGCTGTTTCGCGTCTCGGACATTCAGGTGGAGGGGAACACCCACTACACCGATGCGGAGATCATCCGCGCCATCGACATCGAGCCGGGCGACAACCTGTTTTTCTTCAACCGTTTCGCGGCCTTCGCCCGCGTCTACTCCAAGCTGCCGTACATCGAAAACGGCTCCGTGGAGCGCCGCCTGCCGAACAAGGTCATCATCACCGTGGAAGAGACCACGGCGCTGGCCTATCTGGAGCTGGGCGAGGAGCAGTGGACGCTGGACCGCAACTGCAAGGTGCTGGGCAAGGCGGCGGAAGGGGAGACCGAGTCGCTGATCCCCATTGTCGGCATCGCGCCGGGCACGCTGCTCATCGGCGAGCAGATGCAGACCGAGGATCAGGATCAGGAGCTGGTGGATTTCCTGGCGGACGTGCTCTACCAGATCGAGGAGCGCGGCCTATATTCCGAGGTCGACCGCGTCAACTTCGCCAATCCGCGCAATGCGGAGTTCAGTTACGCCAACAGGTACACGGTGGTCCTCGGCACGCGAAACAATCTGGAGCACAAGTTCGGCATGTTCGTCTCCGTGCTGGGAAAGCTGAAGCCGGGCGACGTGGGCATCATCGACGTATCCGACGGGCAGGTCGCCCATTTCTCACCCAACTGATCCGATCGGGGAGAGCCCCTTCAATTACAATTTTCTTACAAAAGATTTCTAAAATCGTAAATTCCTATTGACCGCGAATGAAAAATGTAATAATATAGAGCATAGCGAATCATATGTGCTGTGGTTTTTGCAGCCTTAGAATAGAGATGGAGGCATCAATATGGACTTCAAAACCGAAGCTGGTCCCGATAATGTGGTAACGCTGAAAGTGGTTGGTGTCGGCGGCGCCGGCAACAACGTTGTCAACAGAATGGTAAAAGCCGGCACCCAGGGTGTCGAGTTTATTGCGATCAATACAGACAAGCAGGCGCTGAGCGTGTCCAATGCCGATCAGAAGATCCAGATCGGCGAGAAGCAGACCCACGGCCAGGGCGCCGGCTCCGACCCCGAGGTCGGCAAGCGCTCCGCCGAGGAGAGCCGCAACAACATCGCCGCGGCGATCGAGGACGCCGACATGGTGTTCATCACCGCCGGCATGGGCGGCGGCACCGGTACGGGCGCCGCTCCCACCGTGGCCGAGATCGCGCGTGAGGCCGGCTGCCTCACCGTCGGCGTGGTGACCAAGCCCTTCAAGTTCGAGGGCAAGCGCCGCATGGATCAGGCCAACGAGGGCATCCGCGACCTTCTGGGCAAGGTCGACTCCCTGCTCATCATCCCGAACGACCGCCTGAAATACGCCACCGACCAGAAGGTCACGCTGGCCAACGCCTTTGAGATCGCGGACGACGTGCTCAAGCAGGCTGTCACCAGCATCTCCGACCTGATCAAGAACACCGGCTTTATCAACCTTGACTTTGCCGATGTGACCTGCATCATGAAGAACGCGGGCTTTGCCCACATGGGCGTGGGCCATGCCGCCGGCAAGGGCAAGGCGGAGGACGCCGCCCGTATGGCCGTCGCGAGCCCCCTCATGGAGACCTCCATCAACGGCGCCCGCGGCGTGCTCATCAACATCACCGGCTCTCAGGATATGGGCCTGGAGGATGTGGAGGCTGCCGCGAACCTCGTCCAGGAGGCCGCGCATCCCGATGCCAACATCATCTTCGGCGCCACCTTCGACGACACTCTGCAGGATGAGATCCGCGTGACCGTGATCGCCACCGGCTTCGAGGAGAGCGCGCCTGCGGCCGAAAAGCCCGCCGCACAGCCCGCCGCCCCCGCGGCCAAGCCCCAGGGCCTCTTCACCGGCGCCGCCGAGAAGGCCGCCGCCGCTTCCGCCGTGCCGCCTCCCATCATGGGCGAATCTCCCGCCGCTCCCGCCGAGAGCACGAACGACGAGGTGTTCGACAGCATCTTCAAGATTTTCAATACCAAGTGATTCGCCATTCTTCTTCTTGCATGACGCGATCTTTTCGTATATAATAACAAAAGCTCCTCCATCGGAGGAGCTTTTGATTGTTTGTGTAGATGCTGCAGGCAGAGCGGCCTGTGCCGGGGGAGAAGATCCAATGAAAGCGATGCCGGTCCTGCGCGCCGTCGCGCGATACTACAACGAGAAACGGATACCGCGCGCGGCGGCGGCGCTGTCGTACTATCTGACGATGACGGCCTTCCCGCTGATCATCTGCCTCTACTCGCTTCTGGGCAACAGCTACATCAGAGCGATGGAGATCCTGGAATTTCTGGACCAGTTTCTCAGCGCGGAGACGACGCGCACCATCAAATCCTTTCTGTCCTATGTCGCCATGAGCCACTCCACGGCCATGTTTCTTGCCGGATTGACCGTGCTGCTCACCTCGGCCAGCGCCGCCGTGCGCACGCTGCAGGCCACGATCGGCGAGATGCAGGGCGGGCACCGCTACCAGGGGTTTCGGGATCTCCTGTTCAGCCTGGTCTTTTCGCTGGCTTTTCTGGCCTCGATGTACTTTGGCATCATCGTCATGTTCACCGGGCGGGACGTCATCGAGCTGCTCAACGGCTGGCTGCCGTTTATCGACATCAGCAGATCCTGGCAGTGGATACGCTTCCTGCTGCTCGGCGGCATTGAGCTTGTGATCTTCTGCGGGATCTTCGCGGTGTCCAGACGGCACCGCGACCGCTATGCGATCCTGCCCGGCGCGATGTTCGCCACGCTCGGCCTTGTGGTCATGAGCTGGATCTTCTCGGGCTTTATCGCGGTTTCCACCCGATACCCGCTGGTCTACGGCTCGCTCGCGTCGCTGATCCTGCTGATGTTCTGGCTTTATCTCAGCTGCCAGGTCATTTACATCGGCGCGGCGCTGAACATCGCCCTGCGCGATTTTTCGGCAAAGGGGGAGAATGCATGAGGTATCAGGACATCAATGCCGCCGCGGTCGACCGCTGGGTCGAGGAGGGCTGGACCTGGGGCGTCCCCATAACCCACGAGGACTATCTGCGCGCCGCGGCAGGGGACTGGTCCATGGTGCTCACCCCAACGAAGCCGGTTCCGCGCCGCTGGTTTCCCGAGCTGCGCGGCTGCCGCGTGCTGGGGCTTGCCGCGGGCGGAGGGCAGCAGATGCCGCTCTTCGCCGCGCGCGGCGCGGTGTGCACCGTGCTGGATTATTCGGCTCGCCAGATTGAGAGCGAGCGCATGGTGGCCGCCCGGGAGGGCTATGAGATCCGTGCCCTGCGTGCGGATATGACGCAGCCCCTTCCCTTTGCGGACGAGAGCTTTGATTTGATCTTCCATCCGGTCTCCAACTGCTACATCCGCGAGGTGGAACCGGTCTGGCGGGAGTGCTGGCGCGTGCTGCGCCCCGGCGGGCTGCTGATGGCCGGGATGGACAACGGCTTCAATTACCTTTTTGACGCCGACGAGGAGCATGTGACGGGCTATCTGCCCTTCGACCCGACCGTGAACGAGCAGCAGCGCCTCTCTCTGGAGCGGGAGGGCGGCGGCATGCAGTTTTCCCATACGATCGACGAGCAGATCGGCGGGCAGCTCCGCGCGGGCTTCCGCCTGCTGGACGTCTACGAGGACCGCAACGGCTCCGGCTATCTGCACGAGCACGGCGTTCCCACCTTCTGGGCTACGCTGGCGGTGAAAAAGTTTTCAGCATAACGAACACAGGGAACGCAGAAGCGTCCCCTGTGTTCGTTATGCAGGCGGATAAGAAAGCAGTATCAGCCCATGAATTTGTCGATGGCCTCGTTGAGTGCGTGGAGATCGGCGCTGTCGCCGTCGCCAACGCAGTGCTCCAGATGGTCCTTGAGGATCACGCGGGCTGTGCTGCTCAGCGCGGAGCGCACCGCCGCGAGCTGCACCAGAACCTCGGTGCAGTCTCGCCCGTCTTCCACCATGCGCTTGACGGATTCCAGATGGCCGATCGCGCGGGAGAGGCGATTGAGCACCGCCCTGGTCTCGGTGTGCACATGACCGTGCGCATGCCCGGGCTCGACCGGATGGGCGTGCACGTGACCGTCCCCGTGGTCGTGGTAATATACTTCCTGCTCGTGTTCGTGCATTGTTTCACTTTCTCTCGCTGACAGAATAATGACTATAGGATGGCGAAAAGCCAAAAAGCTTTTCGCCGCGCCGCTTTGCGGCGCAGTAAAACAGCACGGCTGTTTTGCCATATATTCATTGAAATGGACATCGGGCGAATGATTCAAAGAATCATTCGCTGCCAAACATGTCGTTTGGCAGCGAAATCAATCGAATCCTCGATTGATTTCGCCATCCGATGATCATTATAAAAGTAGTATACAGGAAAAAAATGATTCTCGCAAGCCCCCAGGGGGGATTGGGCGGGATGAGCCGGATTGACAGGCACCTCAGTCGGCATATTGTGAGGCCCAGGCTCGCAGCAGCGTGCGCAGCTCAAGTGCGTTATTCTCACGAAGCTCGACGACGCGGCAGTCCGGATCCCGGCGCAGAGCGGTGAGCAGCGCCGCCAGCTTTTTCGGATAGCGGTCGCTGAGACCCAGCAGAGAGCGCAGAAGCTCCGCATCCTCCGGGGAGCGCAGCGCACCGACGCAGGGATGCCCGCTGCGGAGGAAACGCTCCAGCGCCTCGGCAAATTCAGGGATCACCAGCTCATAGCCTCCCAGCTCGTCCAGCAGGGCAAAGGGGTACCAGAGGGCCTCCTCCAGAAGCCGTACGCCCGTCTGCCGGAAGATCTCGTGGTGCTTTTCCGGCGGAAAGACCCGGCAGTCCAGATACAGCGAGGGTTCAAAGCCCTCCACGCCGCCGGCAGCGGCGGCGGGGAAAAGCGACCAGCCAACAAAGCTGTCGTTTTCGTCCATTGTCCGTCCGGTCACAAAGCCGCCCGCGGAGGCGAGCCGATCTCCGAGCACTTCCCGGATCAGGGAGGATTTTCCGCAGCCTGCGGGGCCGATCAGAAAAAGCTTCTTTTCCATATGCATCACCACCGTATGGCATGATTATAGCGCTGACAGCGGGAAAAGTCAAAAACAGGCCCCGGACCGCGTCTTGACGGGAGAGGCAGTTTCGGAGTAAACTGTCAAAAACAAGGAGAGGAGCGCAGGACATGGGACTGAATATCCGCGCGGCGTATGATTCCCCGGAAGAGATCCGGAAACTGTTTGGCGAATATACAGCGATTCTCGTGGCGGGCGATCCCGCGTTTCAGCATTATCTGGATCTGCAGAACTACGACCGGGAGATCGAGCACCTGGAGGAGAAATACGGCGAGCCGGCCGGGCGTCTTTATCTTGCCGAGTGGGACGGAGCCGTGGCAGGCTGTGTCGCGCTCCACCGTCTGAGCGACACGCTTGCGGAGCTCAAGCGCCTCTATGTGCGGCCCGCCTTCCGCCGCTTCGGCATCGGCCGCGCGCTGACGCTGAAGATCATCGAAGAGGCCCGCGCCGCCGGCTACCGGACGCTGCAGCTGGACACCCAGCCCTTCCTGCCGGAGGCGATCCGTCTGTACCACGCCCTCGGCTTTGCGGATATGCCGGGCTTCAACAACAGTCCGCTGGAGACCACCATATATATGAAACTGGAGCTGTAAGCCATGATCAAGGAAGTCAGAATCACCAGCGTGGAGGAGCTGATCCCGCTGCTGTCGGATCAGCGCTATCGCCCCGAGCTCAGGCGCAACCGCTGCAACTACGTCTATCGCGGCATGCCGAATATCGACTATAAAATGACCACCAGTCTCCGCCGCAACTGCAAACAGCTGGAGCGTACGCTGGAGCCTGCGATCCTCAAAAACTTTGCCAAGTACGCCGTGATCGAGGACCCCAGCGTGGCAAACTCGGTCTGGCGGCAGATGATTCTCGGCCAGCATCACGGCCTGCCGACAAGACTGCTGGACTGGACACATTCGGCTCTCGTGGCGCTGCACTTTGCCGTGACGGAGGAAAATCTGGAGAACATGGCCGAGCATGACTGTATGGTCTGGCGCATCGACATCGACGAGCTGCACTCCCTTCTGCCGGAGAAGTATCAGAGCGTCATGCGGCAGAACAAGGCCGAGGTCTTCTCGGTGGACATGATGGCGCAGGCGGCCGGCAGCCTGAGTGAGTACGATGCCGACATGGGCCAGAAGGCCATGGTGGTTATCGAGCCGCCCTCCATCAACCAGCGCATCGTCAACCAGTACGCTTTCTTCTCGGTCATTCCGCTGGACATGGAGGATGTGGAGCGCTTTCTCGACCGGCATACGGAGCACACGATCAAATGTGTGATCGACCGCGGTCTGCGCTGGCGCGTGCGCGACATGCTGGATCAGCTGAACATGTCCGAGCGCATCGTCTATCCGGGACTGGACGGGCTGTCGAAATGGATCGGGCGGCACTACTTCGTAAAGGACGAATAAAACAGACAGGCGCCCGACACACGCGGCCTTAAGGAACAAAACAAAAAAGGACTGTGAACACAAAGTTCACAGTCCTTTTTTGTTCAGGGCAAATCAGGGAGAGGGGAAGATGCCGATACCGGTGATATGGGGGTTGGGCCCCTCGTACCAGTAGAGGAAGCCCTCCAGGTCGACGGTAGCCCCCACGGTCAGGCTCTTGACCGCCTCGTAGACGTCGGAGCCAGCGGGGCAGAGATCGGATTCCACCGTGAAGGTGTAGGTCGCCTCATCCAGCGTGACGTTGAAATACAGGTCGCTGCCGTCCTCGCCGGAGCCGTCCCAGTTGTACAGGAAGGCGGCGCCGCCCTCAGACTCGGCAACCACAGCGCCCTTGATGGAGACCATCCGGTTCATGTTCTCGGCAAGCTCCTCGGTCCCAAGCAGCTCGGTCACGTCCACGGGCTCCGCGAGGAAGGCCTCGTCGCTCTCGAGCAGCTCAAAGCTCGCGTCGACGATCTCCACTTCGCCGGCCCACTCGGACTTGAAGCCCTGCACGCGGATCTTGGCGCCGGGAACGAAGCTGTCATACTCCTCCTGGGTGCAGGGCAGACGGTAGACGAAGTAGGCGCCGCTGTGATCGGCCAGATACAGGCTGGTGTTGCCGTACTCCTCGGAGTAGAGCTGCGCCGCCTGCACATAGCCCTCGATGACGACCTCGGTGTCGATCTCGGCGTCGGCGTACTCGGCGTAGGTCATCACGCCTTCGCCCTTCTCTTCAACGATCTCCTCGGCGGGAGCTTCCTCAGCGGGAGCTTCCTCCTCGGCGGGAGCTTCCTCAGCGGGAGCTTCCTCCTCGGCGGGAGCTTCCTCAGCGGGAGCTTCCTCCTCGGCGGGAGCTTCCTCAGCAGGAGCTTCCTCCTCGGCGGGAGCTTCCTCAGCGGGAGCTTCCTCAGCGGGAGCTTCCTCCTCGGCGGGAGCTTCTTCGGCGACAGCTTCCGCGGCAACAGCGGCGGCAGCGGCAGCATCAGCCTCTGCGGCAGCGTCCGCTTCCTCGACGACAGGGGCGGCCTCGACTACGCTGAGGGCAGTGGCCTGGAGATTGGGTCCCTCATACCAGTACAGGAAGCCCTCCAGATCGATCACATCGCCGACCTGCAGATTCTCGACCGCCTGGTAGACCTCGGTCTCCTCGTTGCAGAGGTAATACTCCACACAGAACTCATATGTAGTATCGCCGAACGTGACCTTGAAGTACAGGTCGTCGGTCTTCTCCTCCGGGTTCTTGTAGGCAAAGGCGGCGCCGTCCTCGTCGTAAGGCTCGACGGTCACGCCCTTGAAGCAAACAAGCTGGTTCATGTGCTGGATCATATCGACGGTGCCCCAGACCTCGGTGATGTCCTTGGCCTCGGCAATAAAGGGCTCGCCCTCGAGCAGCTCAAAGCTGGCGTCGGTGATCTCCACCTCGCCGGCCCACTCGGACTTGAAGCCCTTGACCAGGATCTTCTGGCCGGGGACCAGCTTCTCGTTGTCTTCCTCAGAGCAGGCCAGCTCGTAGATGAAGTAGGCGCCGTCCTCGTCTGCAGCGTAGACGGTGACCTTGTTGTCCCACCAGCTCTGCTTGGCCTGGACATAGCACTCGACGGCGACCTCGGTGTCAACCTCGGCGGCGGCATAGTCGGCATAGCTCATGATGGCGGGAGCTTCCTCAGCGGGAGCCTCCTCAGCAGGGGCTTCCTCGGCGGGAGCCTCCGCGGCGACGGCCGCGGCCGCGGCCGCGTCAGCCTCGGCGGAAGCTTCCGCTTCCGCCATTACGGTGGCGGCCTCCACGACCGTAAGGGAGGTGGCCTGGAGGTTGGGACCCTCGTAGAAGTACAGGAAGCCTTCCACATCGATCACGTCGCCGACCTGCAGATTCTCGACGGCCTTGTAGACATCGGTCTCATCGCTGCAGAGATAATACTCCACGCAGAACTCATAGGTCGTATCGCCGGCGCTGACCTTGAAGTACAGGTCGTCGGTTTTCTCCTCGGGGTTCTTGTAGGCAAAGGCGGCGCCGGACTCGTCATAAGGCTCGACGGTCAGCCCGGAAAAGACGACCAGCTGATTCATATAGTCCGTCATGCTGGGATCGCCCCAGGCCTCGTCGGCATTTTTGGCCTCGGCGATAAAGGGCTCGCCCTCGAGCAGCTCAAAGCTGGCGTCGGTGATCTCCACCTCGCCGGCCCACTCGGATTTGAAGCCCTTGACAAGGATTTTCTGGCCGGGGACCAGTTTCTCGTTGTCCTCCTCGGAGCAGGCCAGTTCGTAGATAAAGTAGGCGCCGTCCTCGTCGGCGGCATAAACGGTGACCTTGTTGTCCCACCAGCTCTGCTTGGCCTGGACATAGCACTCGACGGCGACTTCGCTGTCTGTCTCGGCGGCGACATAGTCGGCATAGCTCAGGATGGGAGCCTCCTCGGCAGGTTCCTCAACGGGAGCCTCCTCAGCAGGAGCTTCCTCAGCGGGAGCTTCCTCGGCGGGAGCTTCCTCGGCGGGAGCTTCCTCGACGGGAGCTTCCTCGGCTGGAGCTTCCTCGGCTGGAGCCTCCTCGACAGGCACCTCGGTCGCGGGAGCGGGGGCGGGGGCTGCGCTCTCGCCGCAGGCGGCCAGCGAGAAGATCATGCACAGCGCAAGAAGCAGCGCAAACAGCTTTTTCATTCAATGTCCTCCTTCAAAATGGTGAAAAATTTGTTGCAGGAACTGATGATATTATAACCGGATTGCCAGAGAAATCAAGGTTTTGTGACAGGTCGTTAAATGATTGCCGATTTGATAACATTCTTTGCCGGGTCGGGCGAAAAATACCCGCGGCCGTCGGATACGGCCGCGGTATTTTCTGGAACGGTATGGATGCTTCAGCTTTTCTTTCGCCTTCGGATCGCGCCGATCCCGGCGAAGATGCCGATCAGCACCCAGGCCCCGGCGAGCGCGCCGAGCAGAAGGACCGCAGTGCGCGGCAGGGGACCGAGTTCCGTCGGCCCGCCCGCATCGGCGGCGTGTATCTGATCCAGACGATAGAGGGAGTTGACGTCGGAGAACAGCTTCTGCATATAGGCCTCGTCTACCGTCTGCTTGCGGCGCACGGACTTTGTGATCTCCTCGATCATCTGGCCCGCCGCGTCGCGCAGGGAGGTGGAGCCGTTGAAGACCGGCGTGGTGAAGGTGTTGGCGGTGTTTTCCATTAACAGCTTCGTCGCCGCGATCTTTACTGCGTAATGCTCGTTGTTGTCCTCGCCGGCGCGGGAGAGATAGTCCTGGTATTCCTCGCTCTCCCTCGCCTTGGAGGTCACGGGAGAGTAGCCCTCGGTCCCGGCATAGGCGATCTGTACTTCGTTGGTCAGAAGATACTGCGTGAAGAGCCAGGATGCGAGCACCACCTGAGGATCTTCTTTATTGAAAATGCACAGAGAGGGACCCTGGGAAATCATGACAGGGTGCTCCGGATCGAATTGAGGAACCGGGAGCACGGCGGTCTCAAACTGCACGAGCTTGTCCGCGCTGATATCCAGCAGCGGAGCGTCCGAGCCGATCCAGGTGGCGCCGGCGGTGGAGTCCACCGCGAAGATGCACTGGCCCGCGTTGAGGAAGTTCGCGGGGTAGGAGGAGATCTTGAAGGTGGAGAAGGCGCCGTTTTTGACGTGGCCCGCGATGGTGTAGAGCAGTTCCTTCGTCGTGTCGTTGAAGATCTCGATCCCGCCGGCGGTGGTGGAGTAGCCAGCGCCCTTTTGCCGGAGCATCTGGATCATCATGTTGTCCGTGGACTTGTAGATGAAGGGGATCATGACCTTCTGGCCGTTGAGCAGGAAGTTGCCGTCGGCGCCCTTGGCCATGGCGGCCTCGGAGACCTCCCACACGAAGTCCCAGGTCAGGATCTCGGGCAGGGTGTAGCCAAGCTTTTCCACAAAGGTTTTGTTGACGTAGCAGGCCTCGGTGGAGCGCATGTAGGGCACCGCGTAGCTCACGCCGCCGATGACGCACTCCGCGAGGAACTCGGGGATCACCTCGCCCGCGTCCGGCCCGTCATAGCGCAGCTCCGTCCCGCCGAAGCCGAAGCGCCTGTCGGCGAACAGATCGTCCAGCGGCACGACCACGTCCTCACCGGTCATGTAGGTGGCGATATGGTCCGGGTAGGTGACGCAGATGTTGGGCGTGGTGTCGGTGGCGATGTTGGTGATGACGTCGTTGTAGATCTTGCCGTAATCGGTGTAGAGGCGCATGTTTACTTTGATGTTGGGATAGAGCGCCTCAAAGTCCGCGATGGCCTTCTGGTAGATGGCCGTCTGCACCTTGTTGGTGTCGTTCTTGGCCCAGAATGTGATCTCGTACTCGCGCGAGTCGTCGAAGCTCTCCGGCACGGCGAAGGCGACGCGCTCCGGCGAGCCGTGGCAGGCACACAGCGGCAGCAGCATCACAAGGCAGAGCAGGAGACAGGCGAGACGTTTTTTCATCCCTTGGTCCCTCCCCTCGAAACACCGGCCATGATCTTCTTGTGGAAGACCAGGAACAGGATGATCAGCGGCACGGAGATGACCACGACGGCAGCCATCATGGCGGGGATGTTCTCGCGGCCGAAGCCGTTCTCGCGGATCTCCTGGATGCCGTTGGAGACCAGGAAGTAGGCCTCGTCGTCGGTGATGAGCCGGGGCCAGACGTAGCTGTTCCAGCACTCGATGACCTTGAGGATCACGATCGTGACCACGGTGGGCTGGGAGATGGGCAGCATGACCTTGAAGAGATACTTGAGGTCGGAGGTGCCGTCCACCTTGGCGGCCTTGTAGAGCTCCTCCGGGATCTGCTCGAAGTTCTCCTTGAGCAGATAGATGTAGAAGACGGAGGTCACGGAGGGCAGGATCAGGCCCCAGAAGGTGTTGCGCATGCCCCAGTTGGTAATGGTGACGAAGTTCGTGATGATGACGAGCTCGCTCGGGATCATCATCAGAGAGAGAAACAGCGCGAACACCAGGTTCTTTCCCGGGAAATCCAGCCGGGCGAAAGCGTAGGCCGCGAAGATGATGACGACCATCATCAGCGCCGTGGTGGCCAGCGTGAAAACGATCGTGTTGGTGAAGTAGCGCGCGAGATTGACGGTGGTGAAGGCGTCCACATAGTTCTGCAGCGTGGGGGAGAGGGTAAAGAAGCTCGGGACATACTCGCCGTTGTAGGCGCTGTAGCTCTTGACCGAGGTCAGAAGCATCCAGTAGAAGGGGAAGAGCACGATCAGCGCCCAGAGCGTCAAAAGCAGATAGGTGATCGTCCTGCGCACCCTGTCCCGCCGGCGGGCGGCCTGTTCGATCTTATCGTAATTCATGACCGCACCCCCTTAATACTGCACGTTTTTCCGGCTGATCATGAGGTTGATGACCGTGATGGTCAGCACGATGGCAAAGAGGATCAGCGCCGCGGCGGAGGCGTAGGAGGGATAGCCGCCGCTGTCGCCGTAGAGCATGTCGTAGACATAGCCCACGATGGTGTTCATCCCGGCGGCGTTGAGGTTCGTGCCGAAGATGGCGACCTCGTCGCTGTAGGCCTTGAAGGCGCCGATGAAGCCCGTGATGACGAGATAGAAGATCATCGGGGAGATCATGGGCAGGGTGATGCGCGTAAAGGTGCGCCATTTGGAGGTCCCGTCGATCTTGGCGGCGTTGTAGTAGCTCTGGGGAACGCTGGCCAGGGCGGAGGTCAGGATCAGGATCTTGAAGGGCATGACCACCCAAACGGTGTAGATGCACATGACCAGCATCTTGGCCCAGTAGGGACCCTCAATGAAGTCCACCGACTGTCCGCCGAAAAAGTTGATGAGCAGGTTGATCATGCCGTCGGAATAGGCGGTCTTCTTGAACAGGATCATGAACACCAGGCCGACGGCGAGGGTGTTCGTCACATAGGGCAGGAAGAACACGGTCTGATACAGCTCCCGCAGGGGCTTGATGGAGTTGAGCCCCACGGAGATGAGCAGCGCAAGCCCGGTGGAGACCGGCACCGTGATGATGACCAGAATGAAGGTGTTCTTTACGGCCTGCAGGAAATAGGGATCGTGCAGGACGTAGGAGTAGTTGTACAGACCCGTGCCCCAGAAGGTCTGCGAGGCGGAGTTGTAGCCCTCCTCAAAGGAATAGACGAACACGTCCACGAGCGGGTAGACCATGAACACGCCCAGGAACGCGATGGCCGGCAGCAGGTAGAGCCAGGCCTTCCAGTTTTTTTTCATCATAACACTTCCTTACAGGCTCCCCTGTGCAGGAGAAGCCGGCGCAAAGCGCCTGAGGGGTTGTGAAAACACTTGCGTTACACCTCGAAGGGGATGCGCTCTTCCGATGCGGCGTCAAACAGATGCACCTTGGCGGGCTTGAGCGCAAAGCGCACGGAATCGCTGCCGATGCCGATCTCCTCCTCGGAGGGGATGATGGCGCGGATCGCCTCGCTCACGGCGGCGGGGTGGGTGGAGACCACGCTGCGGTCGCGGCCCATGACCTCCACGGCCTGGAGCGCGCAGCTGAGCGGGCCCGCGGCCTCCAGCACAAAGCCCTCGGGCCGCACGCCGACATAGACCTTCCGGTCGCTCACGCCTTTGACGTTCAGCACGCCGTCCTCGCCGATGTACAGAACGCCCCCGCGCACCTCACCGCTGAAGACGTTGATGGGCGGCGTGCCCAGGAACTTGGCGACGAAGAGATTGCAGGGCTCGTCGTACACTTCCTGCGGCTTGCCGATCTGATGTACCACGCCCTCCTTCATCACGACGATCAGATCGGAGATGCTCATGGCCTCCTCCTGGTCGTGGGTGACAAAGATCGTGGTGATGCCGGTCTCACGCTGGATGCGGCGGATCTCCTCACGGGTCTGCAGACGCAGGCGCGCGTCGAGGTTCGAGAGCGGCTCGTCGAGCAGCAGGACGCGGGGCATCTTCACCAGCGCGCGGGCGATGGCCACCCGCTGCTGCTGGCCGCCGGAGAGCTCGGAGGGCTTGCGGTCCATGAGCTTTTCGATCTGGACCAGGCGCGCGGCCTCTTCGGCCTTTTCCAGCATGACCTGCTTGGAGAGCTTCTCGCTGCCCTTCAGGTTCTGCAGAGGGAAGAGGATGTTCTGCCGTACGGTCAGATGCGGATAGAGGGCGTAATTCTGAAACACCAGACCCACGCCGCGGTTTTCGGGCGGCAGACGGGTCACGTTGTCCTCGCCGAAGAAGATGTGCCCGCTGGTGGGGGCCTCCAGACCGCAGATCAGGTTGAGCGTGGTGCTCTTGCCGCAGCCGGAGGGGCCCAGCAGGCCGATCAGCTTCCCGTCGGGGATCTCGAAGGTGAAATCGCTGACGGCGACGACTTCCTCGCCCTTCTTGCTGCGGCTGGGGAACTTCTTGGTCAAATGCTGCAATACGACTTTCATAACATCCCATCCTTCGCGTTCAAAGTAAGAGACTGTGTAAGGGCTTTGATCGGGATACATATTATTAAAACACACGCGCGATGAAATTTCAACGTTTGTCTCACATGCGACAGTTTTTTACCGTTTCGTGCATGGTACAAGGCGATCGGCGAATATGCTGTCTGAGAGGTGAGGATATGCTGGAAAACGCATTCAGTCTGCTGGCGGGGAGCCTTCTGCTCATGCTGCGCATCGCGCCGGGCGGCTCCTTCCCGCGGCCTCTGAGCCGCGAGGAGGAGCAGGATTGCCTGCGTCGCTGGGCCGAGGGCGACTGGGAGGCGCGCAACCGCCTCGTGGAGCACAATCTGCGCCTGGTGGCGCACATCGTCAAGAAATACTATGCCCAGAGCGGCGAGGCGGACGATCTGCTCTCCATCGGCACCATCGGGCTCATCAAGGGCGTCAGCAGCTACCGGGCCGACAGGGGCGTGCGCCTTGCCACCTATGCCAGCCGCTGCATCGAAAACGAGATCCTGATGCACTTTCGCGCCCAGCGCAAGTCCGCCGGGGACGTAAGCCTGTCCGAGGCGCTGGACACCGAGGACGAGGACGGCAATCTTTCCTTTCTGGACGTGGTGGCGCAGGAGGATGACCTGGCGGAGCGCGTCGGGCTGCAGGAGCTCTGCCGGAAGCTGCGGCAGGCGGTGGACACGTTGCTCGGTGAGCGGGAGGCGCGGATCGTCCGGCTGCGCTACGGTCTCGACGGCGGCGAGGCGCTGACCCAGTGGGAGACGGCGCAGCGCTGCGGCATCAGCCGCTCCTATGTCTCCCGGATCGAGAAAAAGGCGCTCGAAAAGCTGCGCGCCGCACTGGACGGAGAGAATTGAGCCGCGCAGGCGGACAAAGGGCGGCTTGCGATGCCGTTTGGATTGCTTTCTCGGGCAAAGCGTGGTAGGATAAGACACAGAGAAAGAGAATCCACAGCATCAGGATAAAGGAGAACCTTTGCCATGAAAAAGGTGCTCATGATCGGAACGGGCGGCACCATCGCCTCGGAGATGACCGCGGACGGCCTGACGCCCGGCCTGAGCCCGGAAAAGCTCCTGCAGTTTGTGCCGGCCATCTCGGAGCTCTGCGAGGCGGACTGCGTCTCGGTCTTCAGCGTGGACAGCACCAACATCACGCCGGAGCACTGGATGAGGATCGCCGGGGCGGTGCGTGACGCCTATGATCGTTACGACGGCTTTGTCATCAGCCACGGGACGGACACCATGGCCTACACCGCCGCGGCCCTGTCCTACCTGATCCAGCGGAGCCCCAAGCCCATCGTGCTCACCGGCGCGCAGAAGCCCATCTATTATGACTCCACCGACTCCAGGACCAACCTGATCGACGCCTTCGTCTGCGCAGGCTCCGAGCAGCTTGCGGGCGTCTCCATCGTTTTCAACGGCCGCGTGATCCTCGGCACCCGGGCGCGCAAGACCTGCTCGAAGAGCTTTGCCGCCTTCTCCAGCATCAACTACCCGGATCTCGCCACCCTGCAGGATCACCGCCTGCTCTGCTATATCCCGGGCGAGAGGACGGGGGAGCCGCGCTTCTTCGAGCGGCTGAGCACCGAGGTGGGACTGCTGAAGCTGGTGCCGGGGATGGACCCGGAGCTGATGCGCTTTGCGCTCGAGCGCAAGGCGGCGCTGATCGTGGAATGCTTCGGCGTGGGCGGCCTGCCCAGCTACGGGGACAACGCCTTCTTCGACCTGGTCGCCGAGTATACGGCGAAGGGGCGCTTCGTGGTCATGACCACGCAGGTGCAGAACGAGGGCTCGGACCTGTCCGTCTACAGCGTAGGGCACAGGCTCAAGGAAAACCGCCGCGTGCTCGAGGCCTATGACATGACGACGGAGGCGGCCTATACCAAGATGATGTGGATCCTGGGCCAGACCCGCGTGCCCGAGGCCGTGCAGAGCCTTTTCTATACCCCCGTCGCCCACGATATCCTGCACAGTTAGTTTTCAGTTTTTGGTTTTCAGCTTTCAGGAGACGAGAAAGCGGATTGAGGATGATTGCCGCGCGCCGGAAACGGACTTGCGCGCGACCATCCCGTAAACTATGGTCATTTTCTAACAGAGGCAACTACAGATGAAACGACAGAATAACAAGACAGTCATGTCCCTGCTGCTCGTGCTCGCGCTGCTGCTGTGCGGCTGCGGCGCGGCGAGTTCCTCCGCCCCCTCGGCCGCGGCCGATCCGGAGGCCGCCGAGCGGGCCTGCCGCTATGTGGACAGCATGGACACCGTCATCGAGCTGACCGCCTACGGCAGCGGCAGGGAAGCGGCGCTGGATGCGGCTGAGGCCGAGGTCCTCCGCCTGAACGATCTGCTCTCCATCGGCCTGGCCGACAGCGAGGTCTCCCGTGTCAACCGCGAGGGGAGCGGCACGCTGGGCCCGGACGCCGCCTATCTGGTGAAGCGCGCGCTGGAGATCTTTGACAGCACCGGCGGCGCCTTCGACCTTACCGTCTATCCGCTGATGGTCCTTTGGGGCTTCACCGGCGGGGAGCACCACGTCCCCTCAGACGAAGAACTGGCCGAGACACTCTCCGTCGTCGGCGCAGACCGCGTGCGCTTTGACGCGCAGAGCGGTGAAGTGCAGCTGGACGAGGGACAGGCCATCGACCTCGGCGGCATCGCCAAGGGCTATACCTCTGCGCGCATCATGGAGATCTACCGGGAGCACGGGCTGCGCTCGGGACTTGTGAGTCTGGGCGGCAACGTGCAGTGCCTCGGCGCAAAGCCGGACGGCTCGGCCTGGCGCATCGGCGTGCGCAATCCCGACACCGAGGCGGGCGGCATCGTGGCCGTCGTCGCCGTGAAGGACATGGCGGTCATCTCCTCCGGCGGCTATGAGCGCTTCTTCGTCGACGAGGAGACCGGCGTGACCTACGAGCATATCATGGACCCGAAGACCGGCAGACCGGTGCACAACGAGCTGGCACAGGTGACGATCGTCACGCCGGACGGCACGCTCGGCGACGGACTGTCGACCGCGCTGTATATCCTGGGCCTGGAGGCGGCCTCCGACTACTGGCGCGCCCACAGCGACGAATTCGACGCTGTGTTCGTGGGGCGGGACGGGCAGATCTGGATCACCGCCGGGCTTGCCGACTGCGCCAGCGCGGTGGAGGGCGGCTCGCCGCTGCAGATCATCCGCTGAGACCGCCCACGAGCCAATTTCGTATTGACTTGAAGCAGGGGGAAAGGTATAATTTTGCTATACACAGCGTACAAGATCGTTTGTTCGAGGAAGCGAAAAAAGGAGGAATCGGCATGAAGATCGGCGTGATGGAGCTGATCGTCATTTTCATCGTGGCTCTGCTGGTGATCGGCCCTGACAAGCTGCCGTCCTATGCCAAAAAGCTCGGCGGCGCCCTGCGGGAGTTCCGCAAGGCCTCGGCGGACGTGACCAAGGAGATCCGCGAGAACGTGGTCGACCCGCTGGATGAGGCCTCGAAGCCACTGCGCGAGGCGATGGAGCCTTTTGAAGAATTGAACAAGGACATCACCAAGAACATGAAGTCTGTCGAGAAGGACCTCAAGGGCATCGGCAAGACCAAAAAGAAAGAAGAGGAAGCGCCCGCAGAGGAAGCCGCCGCGGAGAAGCCGGCGCCTGAGCCGCCCGAGCCGCCAAAGGAGGCGGCGGCCGAAGCCGCCGAAAAGCCGGCGGAGGAAACGGCTGCGCCGGCGGAAGAAACGAAAGAAATCGGAGGAGAAGAAGCATGAAACTCGGTCCCCAGGAATTGATCATCATTCTGATCGTTGTCATCATCATTTTCGGACCCACCCAGATCCCCAAGCTGACCAAGATGTTCGGCAAGAGCGTCAAGGGCTTCAAGGAGGGCATGGCGGAGGAAGAGGAAGAGCTGGCCGCCGAGAAGAAGGCAAAGAAGGCCGCTGCGAAGAAGGCTGAGGAAGAAACCTCCGGGGATGAAAAAGAAGAATAAGGCCGCTGCCGTCGAAAACGACGGCAGCATGAGTCTCTCCGGCCATCTGCGGGAGCTGCGCAACCGCATCGCCGTCTGTGTGGTGGTGCTGGTGCTCGGCTTTTTCGGCTGCCTGAGCGTGGCCGGACGCCTTGTGACCATGCTGACCGATCTGGGCACGGCGTATAACTATAACTATGTCTACATCGCGCCGCAGGAGCTGCTGCTGGTCTATTTTAACCTCGCCCTGATCGGCGCCGTGGTGCTGACCTTCCCGGTGATGGCCTACGAGGCCTATGCCTTCTGCAGCCCCGGGCTGAGCCGCCGCGAGCGGACGAGCATCGCCATGGCTCTCTTGGCCGGGACGCTGTTTTTCGCGGGCGGCGTGGCTTTCGCGCGCTTTATCAGCATGCCCTTCATGCTGCGCTTTCTGATCGGCTTTACCAGAGAGGTCGACGTATCGGCTTCCATCAGTATCCAGCAGTACGTGGGCTTTCTGATGACGGTGTTTGTGATCTTCGGCGTCGTGTTCGAGCTGCCGGTGGTCTCCGTCATGCTGACAAGCCTCGGCGTGCTGCGGGCCGAGTGGCTCTCGAAGGGCCGCCGCGTCGTCATCGTGGTGATCTTCGTGCTGGCCGCGATCATCACCCCACCCGACATCGTCTCGCAGATCATGGTGGCGATCCCCATGATCGGCCTGTATGAGCTGAGCATCCTGCTCAGCCGTCTCGTCATGAAGGCGAAGAAAAACAAGGCCGAGGACGAGGAAGAGGACGACGAGGACGACGAGGACGAGGACGAATAGAGCAAATCGGAACCTCAGGAAGCCCGGCGCTGTGCGCCGGGCTCAGTGTGTCGACAAAGTGTCGACAGCTTGAGCGGCAAAAATGGGAACTTTCGAAAAAGTTCTCATTTTTGAGAATATCAAACGCGAGAGGGAATAACCAATCCCCTCTCGCGCTCTCCCCATGCGAGTCCGACTTGCTCTGTATAGGTTTGTCTACAGTCTGAGCCCGGCGCTGTGCGCCGGGCTTCCTTTTTCGGCAAATCACGCACAAGAAAAAAGCGCCTGTTGACATTATCTTCGCCATCCTGTACAATCAAACTATATTGGAACGCCCTGGAGGCGTGAAAAGGATTGTGGAGGTCGTCATGAAAAAGGAGAACAAGAGACTCCTGCTGGGCCTTGCTGTCATGCTGTGCTGCACCGTGCTGTGTCTCGTGCTGCTCACCGCCGTGTTCCCGAAAGGGCCGCTTGCCGTCGCCGCGGCATCGACCAATGAAGTATCTGCGGACGGCGTGCGCATCGCCAAGGTCGAGAAGACAGGCTCGGGCATCACGATGCTGACTGCCGGGGACTGGGAGAGCGCTTATCCCGAAATCTACGCGTCCTACATGAAGAACAGCGAGAACGACTCCGCCGAGGACTATGTGGCGGAGTATCCCATGATCTCCACGCTGTTCGAAGGCTACGGCTTCGCCAAGTTCTACGGCGGCGCCCGCGGCCACACCTATGTCATCGACGACGTGACGGGCACCGGCCGTCCGCATGCGATGGCAAACTGCTTCACCTGCAAGACCCCGAACATGACCGTGCTGGTAAACGAGCTCGGCGACGAGGCCTATTCCAAGGCTTTTGAGGACGTGCTGCAGCAGGTCAACGAGCCCCTGAGCTGCTACAACTGCCACGGCAACACCGGCAGCACCCTGATGGTGACCCACCAGTATCTGGCCAACGCCATGGGCAGCGACCTCAAGAAGGTCGACGCCGCGACGCTGACCTGCGCCCAGTGCCATGTGGACTACTACTTCGCCCCTGAGACGAAGGCGGTCACCCTGCCCTACACGAGCCTTGCGAGCATGAACCCGGACGACATCCTGGATTACTACAACAACCTGATGGTCGACGGGGAAGTCTTTGCGGACTATGTCCATGCGAGCTCCGGCGTACGCCAGATCATGATCAATCACCCCGAGTACGAGACCTTTGCCGGCAAGGGCAGCGTGCACTTCGGTACCTTCACCTGCGCCGACTGCCACATGGGCACCGTGACGGCTGAGGACGGCAAGACCTACCCGAATCATTTCCTGCGCAGCCCCCTGGACAATCCCGAGCTGATCGAGAGCACCTGCTCCGCGTGCCACGCGGATCTCGCGGGCTTTGTCAAGGGCATCCAGGACAAAGCGGAGGAGCGCACCTATGACATCGGCTATCAGCTGGAGGAGCTGATCAACAAGGTGACGGCGGCGGCCGAGAGCGGCGAGTACACGGACGAAGAGCTGGACGCGATCCGCATGAGCTACCGCAACGCGCAGTTCTACTGGAACTTCGTGTTCGTGGAAAACAGCGAGGGCGCGCACAACTCCAGACTCACACACGAGTGCCTGGACAAGTCCGAGGCGCTGATCGCCGAGACGCTGGCATTGTTCCACTAAACCGTTGAAACAGGCCGCCCCGCCCTTCCGGGCGGGGCGGCTTTCGTTTTCTGTGAGGATGGCATGAAAAAAGTCTACGATTTCCTCCGCTCGATGCGCTTCGGCATCCTCCTGCTCCTGCTGATCGCCGCCTGCTCCGTCGTTGGCACGGTGATCCCGCAGGGAAGGGAGGCCGCCTGGTACGCGCAGAATTACACCGACATCCACGCGACCCTGCTGACGCTGGGCATGGACCGCGTGTTTCAGGGCTGGTTCTTCATCACACTGCTGGTGCTGCTGTGCCTGAACCTGAGCCTGTGCTCGATCCTGCGCGTGCGCGGTTTCGAAAAGAGCGGCGATCTGATCGCCCGCGCGGCCGCGCTGCCGAGCGTGGAAAAGCTCGACGCCGTACAGCTTGAGTCCGTGAGAAAGCATCTCCTCACGCAGCGCTGCCGGGAACAGAAGATCGGTACGGCGAGCGTATACAGCAAAAACCTCTTCGGCCGCTTCGGTACCTTCATCACCCATCTGGCGATCCTGCTGACGGTGATCTTCGGCGCCGCCGCCCTGTATGCGCCCGCAGTCGTCGACCGAAGCTGTCTGCCGGGCGAGGCGCTGGAGATGGAGGACGGGACCCGCATCGAGGTGCAGAGCTTTCACATCGAAAACGAGCTGGGAGAGCTGGACTACGAGAGCGTGCTGCGCGTGACCCTGCCCGACGGGCGACAGAGCGACTGGCAGGCGGTGAGCGTCAACCACCCGCTCTCCTTCGGCTCCTACAAGGTCTATCAGCAGACCTACGGCACCGCGGGTTCTCTGACGACGCGCAATACCGCCAGCGGCGGCGAGGACAGCTTCGTTTTGACCGAGCCCTGCTTCCTGACCACGGACGGGATGAACGGCCTCTGGTTCGAGGCGCTCTATCCCGGCTATATCCGCGGGGAGGACGGAGGCTTCACGCTGATCACATCCACCTCCGGCAGCTACACCGACCCGGTCTATCAGATCCTGATTGCCGCGGACGGGGAGTATACCCCGGTGCTGGCCTTCCCGGGTGAGGAGCTGACGGTCGGCGATATGGAGTACACCTTCAATGAGCCGATCGAATACCCGGGCCTTCGCATCAAGCGCACGCCTCCTCTGGTCAACGCTCTTCTCCTCCTGGCTTTCGCGCTCATGATCGCGGGCCTGACCATCACTTTCTTTCTGCAGCCTGTTCTGGTCAAAACAGACCCGGACGGATATACGGTAAGCGGCCCGAAACCTGAGAGCATGCGCATGGAGCTGCGCCTGCTTCTGAACGAGAAACAAGAGGGAGTCTGATCCGAACCATGCTCAACATCATCTTCTTTGCGGCGCTGTCGCTGTATTTCATCGCCTCCCTGCTGGAGTTCGGCGGCGTCAGCTTCAAAAAGGAAAAGCTTCTCCGCGCCGCCTGGTATGTCTTCCTGGCTGGCTTTGCGCTGCACAGCGTGTATTTCATTGCCCGCGGCGTCAAGGCGGGCCGCGTGCCCCTGGCCAATCAGTTTGAGTTCGCCATGGCCTTCGCCTGGGGCGTCGCCGCGCTGCTGATCGTCTTCCGCACGCGTCTGAAGGCGGAGTGGCTCTGTGTCGCGGCCATGCCCATGAGCTTTCTGATCCTCTCCTACGCGGCGCTGCAGCCGCGGGAGATCACCGAACTCATGCCCGCCCTCAAGAGCACCTGGTTCGTGTTCCATATCGGCTCTGCCATGTTCAGCTATTCGGCCTTCGCGATCGCGGGCTGCGCCGGCCTGCGCTACCTTCTGCTCAGCCGAAAGGGGAAAGAGACGGATGAGCTCAGGCTCCAGCAGATGGATTTTATGAGCTACCGCATGGTTGCGCTGGGCTTCCTGCTGCTGACCGTCACGATCCTGACCGGCGCGATCTGGGCGGAGCAGGCGTGGTCCGCGTTCTGGACCTGGGACCCCAAGGAGGTCTGGGCGCTGATCACCTGGATCATCTACGCCGTCTATCTGCATCTCCGCCTGCGAAAGAAGACCGGTGCCAGAACGCTCGCCTGGTTCGTGGTGATCGCCGTGCCGGTGGTGCTCTTCACCTTCGCCGGGGTCAACACCCTGATGCCCGGTCTTCACAGCTACGGCTGATATCGGCAGAAAAGTCCCGCAGCGTCCGCTGCGGGACTTCAGACTGTAGACAAACCCATACAGAACAAGTCGGACTCGCATGGGGAGAGCGCGAGAGGGGACGGTAATCCCCTTTCGCGGTACAATCTGTGCAAAAGTCGACACTTTGTCGACAGCTTGAAGTCCTGCAGCGTCCGCTGCGGGATTTTTCTGTTTTTAAGATCGTTTTTGCAACCGACGGAGAAAAACGGCTTTTATATGAGTGAAAGGGGGAACACGGATGGAAGATAAAGACATCGTGGACCTGTACTGGCAGCGCTCGGAGAGAGCCATCGCCGAGAGCGCGGCCAAATACGGCGCTTACTGCCGCAGCATTGCCGGACGCATCCTGCGAAACGAGGAGGATACCGAGGAGTGCGTCAGCGACACCTGGCTGCACGCCTGGAATGCCATGCCGAGCGACCGGCCCGAGCGCCTTTCCCTGTATCTTGGGAAGCTCAGCCGCTGGCTCAGCCTGAACCGCCTGCGCGACCGGGAGCGTCTGCGCCGGGGCGGGGGAGAGGTAACGCTTGCGCTCGAGGAGCTCGACGAGCTGCTGCCCGCGGCCTGCGACACGGAGAAAAGCGTGGAGCAGCGGGAGCTGACGCGGTGCATCGGAAATTATGTAAACCGGATGAAGGAGCCGGAGCGCAGCGTTTTTCTCTGCCGTTACTGGTATCTGGCGCCGGTCAAGGAGATCGCGGCACGCTTCGCCTTCAGTGAGAGCAAGGTCAAATCCATGCTGCTGCGCTCCCGGAAGAAGCTGAAAACGGAATTGGAGAGGGAGGGGTATCTGTGAAAAGTGAAGACCTGCTCTATGCGCTGGGAGAAGTGGACAGCGCGGCAGTGATCCGCGCAGGCGAAAAACTGGCGGGAAAAAGCAGCCGTCCTGTCAGGCTCAAAGCCGTGCGCGTCCTTCTGGTCGCGGCGGCGCTGCTCTTCGCGCTCGGCGGCATCGGCTGGGGTGTTTACCAGAGCATCCTCTCGGCCAGAGTTCCGGAAGAGGGGGAGGCACTGGTCTACCATGATATCATGTATGACCATGACGATCAGGCGAAGCCTATCGAATTCCAGTTTCGCCAGGCGGCGCTCGTGATCCATGTAAACTGCGACGAGGGCAGCAGGCTGTGTCTTTTCAAGCTGCCCGAAGCGGGCGGCAGGAGAAATCTGCTCTCCATTTTGAATACCTCAGTGCCCTATGAAGGGGCCCATGTGCGCAAATTTCCCAATATTCCGCTGAAGCGCAAGGAGGCGCTGGAGCAGGCCGGGATGAGCCTGCTGGAGGCGGGAAGCTATGGAAACTACTGGTTCCTTCACGATGAAGAGGATTATAATATCCCGGCCTTGAGCGTCGAACTGATGAATGCCTGTGAACTTTACGGGACGGACCTGATCCTGGGATGGGAAGGCGGCGAGGCGGAAGTCATACAGCAGCGCGAGGACGAGAAGAGCCTTGAGATGGAGGTCTTTTATCGCTATCGTCTGGAGACGCGGTATCTCTTTCGCTATGACCGGGAAATGCAGTATCTGCTGGTGATCTGCGGAGACGCGGAGCAATATGAGTTTTCTGATCTGGAGCAGATCGCGGATACGCTGGAGCTCCGGCAGACGGATCTGGTCGTAAGTTATGACGAGAGCGAAATCGCAGATTATCGTACGATCCAGGAGCGAGATATGTGGATTGACATGGTGGAGCACCATTGAAAAAGCGGCCGCCGCGGTATTAACCGCGGCGGCTGCTCCGTTGATAGGATGGTTTACAGGGACACCGGGACGCCCGCCTCGTTCAGCTCCCTGCGCAGGCGGGCCATATCGCCCATGAATACGGTGGCGTTCATGCCGCTGAGCCAGGCGCCGTCCACATTGATGATGCTGTCGTCGATGAAGAAGCACTCGGCCGGGTCGAGGGAGAACTGCCGGTACAGCTCCGCGTAGATCTCCCGCTCCGGCTTGAGCATTTTCACATCCGCCGAGACGATGCGCCCGTCGAAGCACTCCGAGCCCGGGATGCGGTGGAAGTACTCCGAGAGCGAGCTCGTGGCGTTGGATAGCAGATACACGCCGTAACCCAGCGCCTTGACCTCCCGCACGAGCTCCGCCATGCCCGGGATCGGGTCGAGCGGATACTTCCACCAGTCGAAGACGCAGTGCCGCGCAGCCTCGTGCAGACGCTCGGGCAGGCGGCGGCAAATGCGCGCACAGCCCTCCTCCTGACTCATCCAGCCGTGGTCCATGGCGGCCCACTCGGCGCAGTGGAAGACCTCCCGCAGGAGCAGGGCGCTGTCCGCCTCGCCGAGATTTTCACGGGCCACGATGGCGGGCGGGTTCCAGTCGATCAGGACGCAGCCCATGTCGAACACAATGTTTTTGATCATGCCTTACCGGTTTCCTTCTTCCCAAAGAATGCGGAGATCTTCTCCATGCGTTTGCGCCGCCTGTCGCGGATCTCCAGCCGCTCGCCCAGATCGCGGGAGCCGACGCCGTAGACCAGATACAGGATCAGGCCCGAGACGAGCATGATGAACACCGTGGAGGCGCATCGGCGGCCCGAGGCGTTGACGTTGTAGCCGTACAGGCCCTCCTCGCGGCACATGGACTGGATGACCATGGCGTAGCTGGTGCCGTAGGTGCTGGCGAAGGTGGCCGACATGTCGTACTCGGTAAAGAGGGCGTTGAAGTTGAGCGCGAAGACGGCCAGCACTGAGGGCAGGATGATCGGGAGCTTGACGCGCAGGAAGGTGTATATCCCGCTCGCGCCGAGGTTTTTGGCCGCATCCTCCAGCTCCTCGTCGATCGAGTAGAAGCTCGCCTTGATCATGCGCAGCGAGAAGGGCAGCTTCGTCACCGTATAGGCCATGACGATCAGGAAGCGGACGTTCTGCGCGTAGTAGAGGTTCTGGTTGCCGACATACCAGACGGAGTCGGAGTTGAAGTAGGTGCGGTAGGAGTAGCAGATCAGGATCGTGGGCAGCAGCCAGGGGAAGAGCAGGGCGTATTCCAGCACGACGCCGGTGCCCTTGTTCTTCTTTTTGAACATGTAGTTGCAGGCCACCACGACGATCACGCAGGCCAGCGCCGCCGCAAGCGCCGAGAGGATGAAGCTGAGCCTGATGCCGCCCAGCGTCGCCTCGTTTGCGAACACGCCCGAGATCGAACCGACGCGGGTCTTGTACTTGCCGCGGCTGGTCAGATACTCGTAATCCTGCTGGCCGAAGTAATTGATGAGCGTCCAGTTGCTCAGGTCCAGCTTTTTCAGGCGGATCGCGCTGTAGGTCTGGAAGGAGAAGACGACGATCATGACCACCGGGGTCATGTAGATGATGAAGAGCAGGTAGGCGTAGATATGCGCGAGCACATTCGCCACCGGGTTCGTGATCTTCTGCTTCTGCAGCTTGGCCTTGGTCTTGGAGACGGAGAGGTAGTGCCCCTTGCGCTCGTAGGCGGACAGCACCGTCAAAAGCACGATCGTGAACATCGCCAGGATGATGGACAGCAGGGCCGCGCGGGCCTGGGGGAAGGCCTCGTCCGCGGTGGAGGAGCCGGCCAGACGCACGATCTCGGGGTTGATGGAGTCATAGCCCAGCAGGGTAGGCGCGGACATGGCGCACAGGCCCGTGATGAAGGTCATGACCGTCAGGGAGAACATCGTGGGGATCAGGGTGGGGAAGACCACCTTCCACAGGACCTTGAAGGGCCGGGCGCCCATGTTGCGCGCGGCCTCGACGGTGTTGTAGTCGATGCCGCGGATGGCGTTTCGCAGGAAGAGCATGTGGTTGGAGGTGCAGGCGAAGGTCATGGTGAAGAGGACCGCGTTGAAGCCCGAAAACCAACTTGGATTGAAGTCCGGGAAGGCGTTCTTCATCGCCGTGGTCAGGATGCCGTCGCCCGCGTAGAGGAACATGTAGCCCGTGACCAGCGCGACGCCTGAGTAGATCATCGTGGTCATGTAGCCCATGCGCAGGATCTTCGCGCCCTTGATGTCAAAGTATTCGGTGAGCAGCACGATGGACACGCCGATGACGTTCACCGTGATGACAAGGCAGATCGCCAGCTTCAGCGAATTCCACACGAACTTGCCCATGGAGCCCGCGAGGAAGAAGCGGATGACGGCGAAGGCGTCCCGTTCGCCGGCGGCGTTTTTGGTGTTGAAGATGCTGGTCAGGGTGTTGAGACAGGGCAGGAGCATGAAGCCGAAGAACAGGTAGACGAAGAAGCACACGCCTACCAGGCGCACGAACAGCTCCGGCCGTATCCTGTTTCTCTCGAGCGTCTGCGTCATTTCGCCACCTCGTCCTCTCCGGAGGGCTCGTAGGCCATGACGTCCCGCGGGTCAATGACCATGGAGACCTGCTGCCCCTCCTCGTAGATCCGAACGCCGTCGTTCTTCTCGATGACCTTGATGCTCTGGCTGCCCAGATCGATGTAATACTTGATGTAGAGCCCGTAGTACTCGCGCATGGTCACGACGCCGGGCAGCGCGGCCTGGCCCTGGCGCGGCTCGACGTTCACATGCAGCCGCTCCAGACGGACGTAGTTATGCTTGGCGGCGTCCAGCTTCGCGCCGGCGGCGTTGAGCTTTGCCACGACCTCATCGGAGAGACGGTTGATGTCGCCGATGAAGTTGCAGACAAACTCGGTTTTGGAGAAATTGTAGACCTCGTTGGGCGTGCCGATCTGTTCGATATAGCCCTTGTTGAACACCGCGATGCGGTCGGACAGGGTCAGGGCCTCCTCCTGGTCGTGCGTGACATAGATGGTGGTGATGCCGAAGTCCTTCTGCATCTTCTTCAGCTCGTTTCTCAGCTGGACGCGGAGCTTGGCGTCGAGGTTGGAGAGCGGCTCGTCCATGCAGATGATGGCGGGCTCGGTAACAAGGGCGCGCGCGATGGCCACGCGCTGCTGCTGACCGCCGGAGAGCTGGGACACGGCCTTCCTGAGCTGCTCGTCGGACAGGTCCACCTTCTTCGCGATCTCCCGGACCTTCCGCTCGATCTCATCCTTCCTGAGCTTCTTGATCTTCAGACCGAAGGCGATGTTGTCATAGACCGTCATCGTGGGGAAGAGCGCGTAGCTCTGAAAGACGATGCCGATGTTGCGGTTTTCGATGGGGACGTGCGTGATGTCCCGGTCCTTGACGACCACACTGCCGGACACCGGCTTGATGAAGCCCGTGATCGTGCGCAGCGTTGTGGTTTTGCCGCAGCCGGAGGGGCCGAGGAAGGTAAAGAACTCACCCTCCCTGACGTGGACGTTGATGTCGTGCAGGGCGGTGAAATCGCCGAACTTCACGACGATGTCGTTTAGCTTGATCATGTGCGTTACTCCTTTGCTAAGATATCCGTACAGGTCGCTCAGGAGGCCGCGCCGGACCGGCGCGGTCTGCTCAGCGGCCGGATAACACATGGCGAGCCGGGGGTACCGGCTCGCCATATCAGGCTTTGTGCGGATGATTACTCGGCCTTCTGCGTCAGGACGCTCCAGTCGAGGGTATCCCACTCGGGCTCGGCGGGCGCGTTGGAAGCGTCGGCCCAGTAGAAGCCCAGGTTGGTCATGATATTGGTCCACTCGGCGCTGTGGGCGGCAACGTAGGCGGCGTAGGTCATGTCGGTGCCTTCCACGGTGGTCAGCGCGAAGTTGGGGATCAGATAGATCTCGGGGATGTCGTCACCGTAGACGAGAGAGGCGGCCTCGGTGTTGCAGGGGAAGGAGTCGAACTCCTCCGCCCAGGCAGCCTGGACCTCGGCAGAGCCGAACCACTCGCAGAACTCCTTGACCTTCTCGGTCTGCTCGTCGGTACGGCCGGCCTTGTCAAGAATGCCGATGTACTCGGCGATGTAGTAGGTGCCGTCGTCAATGTCGACCAGGGCCCAGTTCTCGGGCTCCAGAGCGCCGATCAGAGGATGCTCGCTGCCCTCGGCCGCGGCGTCGATCTTGCCGTAAAGAGCGGAGGAGTAGAACTCGGAGATGGCCACGTCGCCCTTGTTCAGAGGATCGAAGCCGTACTTGTAGTCGTCGCCGCCGAACTTGCCCTCGGCGCAGAACTTCCACAGGGTCTTCCAGCCGTCGATGGAGATGCCGCCGGCCGGGGACTCGGGATCGGTGAAGGCATAGAGCAGAGCGGAGTTGATGTTGGCGTTGGTGGTGCCGCCGACCTTGTTCTGGCGATACCAGCTGTAGCCGGAGTTGACGACGTCGGCCCAGTGGTCGAAGTGCAGCTCAGCGCCGTTGGTGCCGAACTCGTCGTTGCGGTAGAGCATCAGAACGTTCTGGATGACGATGCCGTAGGCCTTGCCGTCATACTGATACTCGCCGACCTGGTCAGCCCAGGAGGGGGTCCAGTCGATGATGGAGAGGTTCTCGTACTGACCGTCGATCAGCTGGCCCCAGCGGGTCTCGTTCAGACCGAAGATCAGGTCGCCGTCCTTGTTCTCATTGGCGGCCTGCACAGCGGCGGTGTCGCCGGAGATGACGGAGTTGTCGTCAATGGAGATGTTGAAGCCCGCCTCCTTGGCCTCGTTGATGAGCCAGGTGGTACGCTCCGTGGAGTTGGAGTTGGAGTAGATGCGGATCGTGTAGTCGTCGTCGGCAAACGCGGTGGGAGCGGCCAGAGCGAAGACCATCACGAGCGCCAGCAGCAGCGCAAGGTACTTTTTCATAGGGGTTCCTCCTTACATTATTTTCAGCGGGCAGCGCCCGTAGAATACGAGTTGTTACAAATCCTTTGATTAATATACTCCCAAACGGGCGGAATGTCAACAATAGACAAAGAATCTTGATGAGACTCTCGCTCTCCTTGGCAGTAATGGATAAAAGAACACACCGATCGTACGACAGACGCGGGGCGAAAACGAAAAAGCGCCGCCCGCTGACGGCCGTGAAAAAAGGGTGCGTTCCCGTTTTTCTTTTTTCAACTTTATATTGCATTTCAGAAAAATACATACTACAATATGTAGAGAAAGATTTACAAAAATCGGATCGAAAAGGAGAACTGCCCTGTGAAAACGGTGTTGGTCACCCTCCCGGTGGAGGAGAGACACAAAGCAAAACTCGAAGCGGCCGGCGCCGGCTGCCGCTTTGTCTACTGCGGGCTGAACGGTGCCACACCGGAGCTGGTGCAGCAGGCGGATATCATCCTCGGCTGCGTGCCTGCCGGTATGATCCAGGCCTCACCGCGGCTGGGCCTGCTGCAGCTTTACTCCGCGGGGACCGATCCCTATATCGTGCCGGGCGTGCTGGATGAGCATACGGTCCTCACCAACGCCACCGGGGCCTACGGCAAGGCCGTCGGAGAGCACGCCTTCGCCATGCTGCTGACGCTGCAGAAGAAGCTGCACCGCTACCGCGACGCCCAGCGCGCGCATGCCTGGACCGACTTCGGCTCCGTCTGCTCCCTTTCCGACTGCACGGTGCTCATCGTCGGCATCGGGGACATCGGGCAGAGCTTCGCAAGACTGTGCAAAGCCCTCGGCGCGCACACCATCGGCGTCAAGCGCCGCCCCGGCGGCTGCCCGCCCTGCGTGGATGAGCTCTGCCTGACGGAGGAGCTTGACAGCGTCCTGCCGCGCGCGGACGTGGTGGCCTCCTTCCTGCCGGGCACGGGCGCGACCCGCGCGCTGTACACGGCGGAGCGCTTCGCGGCCATGAAGGACAGCGCGGTCTTTATCAACTGCGGCCGCGGCAACGCCGTGCAGACGCAGGTGCTGATCGACGCCCTGCGGAGCGGCCTGATCGCCGCGGCGGGCATCGACGTGTGCGAGACCGAGCCCCTCCCGGCGGACAGCCCGCTGTGGGACGTGGAGAATCTGCTCATCACGCCGCATGTCTCCGGCAACTTCCACCTGCCGGACATCCTCGAGAAGATCGTGGAGCTCTCCGCGGACAATCTGAAGGCCTATCTGGAGGGCGGGTCGCTGCGCAACATCGTGGATTTTGAGACCGGATATAAAAAATAGTTTCAATACAGGGGAGATATGAGCTATGAAATGCCCGTTTTGCGGTTATACCGAAAGTAAAGTGATCGATTCCCGTCCCGCCGAGGAGGGCGCCACCATCCGCCGCCGCCGGGAGTGCCTGGCCTGCAGCAAGCGCTTCACCACCTATGAGATCATCGAGCGGCTGCCGCTCGTGGTCGTCAAGCGCGACGGCAGCCGCCAGAGCTTTGACAAGGTCAAGCTCATCAACGGCATGGTCCGCGCCTGTGAGAAGCGCCCGGTCGCCCTGCAGACGCTCGAGCAGATCGCCGACGAGATCGAGCAGGAGCTGCAGAGCAATCTCGAGCGCGAGGTCAGCACCGTGGACGTGGGCGAGATGGTCATGAAGCGCCTGAAAAGCATCGACGAAGTGGCCTATGTACGTTTTGCCTCCGTCTACCGCAGCTTCAAGGACATCAACACCTTCATGGAGGAGCTGTCCAAGCTGCTGATGGACAAGCAGTGAGTTAGTTTTCAGTTTTCAGTTTTCAGGAGACAGGGGAGACGAAAGGGTAGCGCTGTGTGAGATCAGCGGGGTTCTTCCTTTGCGCAGAAAAAGATGTTCCCGTCCCCGTCCGCCGTCATGAGAAAGACGCTTTTCGGCCCGGAATGCCCCTGCTCCCGCAGCCGCTTGTCCAGCCAGTTCCGGTCATAGCCCAGCCGCCTGAGGTTTTTGTCCATGACCCGGCCGTCGCTGATGATGACGCTGGGATAGCCGGCCTCCTCGACTGCGACGCCCATCTGCCCCGCCGAGACCGGCTGGGCCTCGGCGATGGGGATCACGCTGAGCTTGCCGTTCGTTTCGAGGATCGCGTATAGTACCTCGTTGATGTCCAGCACTCCGCTGTTTCGCATGGCCTGCATCAGCTCGTCCGGGGTGAAGCGGTTTTTGCGCATCTCCGCCTGGTCGATCTTCCCGTGGTCGATGATCAGGCTCGGCCTGCCGTAGAGCAGCGCGCGCATGCGGATGCTGTGCAGGCTGAGCCAGGCCGTCAGCAGCTCCAGAAGCGACAGCGCGGCAATGGCCAGCAGCGGCGGGAGCAGCGGCTGGTCTGCCTCCTGCAGCGGGTGCGCCGCCAGATTGGCGATCAGCGCCGCCACGACGAATTCCGACAGCTCCATCTCCCCGAGCTGGCGCTTGCCCAGAAGACGGAGAAAGAGCATCAGGGCGAAATAGATCAGGATAGTTCTGAATAATACAATCCACATAGAGATAGTTTGACCCGAGGGAAAGGGGACTATGCAATGAAAACGATCGTATGCAGCTATGAGGAATGCAACGCCAGGGCGGCCGCGCAGATCCGGCGAATTCTGACGGAGAAGCCGGACGCGGTGCTCGCGCTCTCCGCCGGGCGTACGCCCCGGGGCCTCTATGAGGAGCTCTCGCGCATCTGTGTTGCGGGGGAGCTGAGCTTCCGGGAGGCTAAGCTTTTTGCCGTCACCGAGTTTGAAGGCGTGGACGAGGCCGACAGCTGCCGCCATATGCTCGAGAGCTGCTTTGTGGAAAAGACGGACATCAGGCCCGAAAACTGCCACTTTCTGAGCCCGGAGACCATTGCGGACTATGACGCGCAGATTAAAGCTGCGGGCGGGCTGGACGTGGCGGTGCTTGGCCTTGGCGCCAACGCCCATATCGGTTACAATGAGCCTGCCGTGCCCTATGACTCCCTGAGCCACCGCCAGAAGCTCACCGACGCCACCAAGCGCCAGAATGCGGAGGTCTTCGGCTCGGAGGACGCGGTGCCGGAGTACGGCTACACCATGGGCATCTACACGCTTGTCTGGGCCTCCGAGATCATCGTGCTCGCCTTCGGCGAGGAGAAAGCCGACGCCGTGCACAAGATGCTCTACGGCCGCAATGACAGCTCCGTGCCCGCCGCCTTCCTGCAGATCCCGCGCGATGTGACCGTCTATCTGGACGAGGCGGCGGCCGGCAAGCTGTGAGCAAGCGCTTAGCCTTTAGCGCTTAGGAGAACGCGAGTTTCGTAGGGGCCGACGCCCTCGGCGGCCCATGATCCTGAACGATATTCCGATTGCATCGTAGGGACGACCATTGGTCGTCCGGCGGAGAAACGAAATCATTTCCAATGAAAAGATGGGCGAATCCGTATAAGGCTGCGGATTCGCCCACACTCCTCTGTCATTCTGAGAGAAGCGAAGTTGAATTGCAAAGATAAGTTCCAGTCGGCGGTGCAGCCAGGTGGGAATTAAGATTGCAAAGCCTTTCATAGAATTAAAATATGCAAACACGGGTT
>CACYXC010000013.1 GCA_902778285.1 Oscillospiraceae bacterium
CAAAGGGGTACACTTTCTTGATGTTTACCAGTCTGACTTCTGCCATGTTTTCCGGCTCCGCACACAGAGCCTCCGCTTGCTGTGTGCTCACGGCCAGCCGCGATGGACTGCGCCGCTTTGCGGCAGGTCTCCACACTGCCGCAGCCCGAGCCCCGGGCCCTGTCCTTTTCCTCCTTTTTTCGTCACAGACGGCTGAAAGGTGGAGAGCCGCCTGCGCGTTGTGTTATGCGGGCCATAATGACCCGACTACCATTATACAGGAAGCACTGCGGAAGCGCAATCCAAAAATTAGAATTCGTTTTTATGCGCAATTCACAAAAAATAAACGTGCTTTCCTCACTCGAAGAGGCTCTCCCCCCGTGACTTTTCCGGTCGGAAAGCGGAAAAATAACTTGACTTCCGCGCGCTTGGATGTTACTATACCAAAGTACGCGCCCGCGCTCTATGCTCTGGGGTCATGCCGCCGATGCGGCGCCCTTTCCGCCCCACGGCCTGGACGCTGGGTATAGCATCATTTGAAAGGAGCAATCATCATGATCACCAAGGAAGTCAAGACCCAGGTCATCACCGACAATGCCACCCACGAGGGCGACACCGGTTCCCCCGAGGTTCAGATCGCGATCCTGTCCCAGCGCATCCGCGAGCTGACCGAGCACCTCAAGCAGCATCCCAACGACGACCACAGCCGTCTGGGCATGTACAAGATGGTCGGCAAGCGCCGCCGCCTGCTGGACTATCTGGCGAAGAAGGATATCGAGCGCTACCGCGCGATCATCGCCAAGCTGGGCATCCGCAAGTAAGGCTTGCGCCTGTCATTCTGAAGGGTATGAAGGTTTTGCAGGGAGACAAGTGAATAGGTCTCCCTGCATTTTTTTCCTTCACTTGCGAAACGGCGTTTCGCAAGTGAGTAACTCGCGCTTATCGCGCGGAGCGCGCGTGAGAGCGCTCCGCTTGGTCGGCGCGAGGGTTCGCGCAGCTCGCCTCAGGGTGTTTTTGAGGCGGCAAAGCTGCCTCAAAAACGATTGGAATACCCTTCGCCGTTTTTCATGCTGTCATTCTGAGCGCAGCGAAGAATCTCTCGCTGTGGGGGATTGTTCCCTACGTTCAGGGTGGCCGAGTCCCCTGGTATCCCCCGTTCCGCTGCGCGGACAGCCCCCTTTAGCCAAGGGGGCCTATAAGGGGTTCCGAAGTTATTAAAAGGAGAAAACAAATGATCATCACCAACAAGCAGTTCCCGAACTACAAGAAGTACGAGATCGAGTACGAAGGCCGCCCCCTGTCCATGGAAGTGGGCAAGATGGCCGAGCTCTGCAACGCCGCCGTCCTCGTCAAGTACGGCGAGACCACCGTGCTCGTCACCTGCACCGCCTCCGCCCGTCCCAAGGACGGCATCGACTATTTCCCCCTCTCCGTGGACTTCAACGAGAAGCTCTACGCCGTCGGCCGCATCCCCGGCAGCTTCATGCGCCGCGAGGGCAAGCCCAGCCTGCCCGCCGTGCTGGCTTCCCGCCTGATCGACCGCCCCATGCGCCCCCTCTTCCCCTCCGATTTGCGCAATGACGTGGTCATCGCCTGCGAGGTGCTGAGCGTCGACCGCGACTGCAGCCCCGAGATCACCGCCATGATCGGCGCCTCCGCCGCCGTCTCCATTTCCGACGTGCCCTTCAACGGCCCCATCGCCGGCATCGTGCTCGGCTGGGACGGCAAGAAGTACCTCTTCAACCCCACCGAGGAGGAGCGCAAGAATAACCGCATGATCACCACCATCGCGGCCACCCACAAGAAGATCGTCATGATCGAGTCCGAGGCCGACCAGGTCCCCGACGAGGTCATGTATGAGGGCATCGTGCAGGCGCATGAGCACCTGCAGCCCGTGCTCGATCTGATCGACCGCATGGTCGCCGAGATCGGCAAGCCCAAGTTCAGCTACGAGCACGCCGCCTTCGACGAGGAGCTGTTCGGGAAGCTGGTCGAAAACGAGTTCGAGTCCATGGAGTACTGCATGGACACCGACGACAAGAACGTGCGCGAGAGCCGCGTCAACGACTGGATCACCATGGTGCAGGAGAAGTACGAGGAAGAGCACCCCGAGCTCATGCAGTACATGGACGAGATCCTCTACAAGCTGCAGAAGAAGGTCGTCAAGAAGTGGCTGCTGGCCGGCAAGCGCGTCGACGGCCGCCAGATGAATGAGATCCGTCCTCTCTCCGCCGAAGTCGGCGTCATCCCCAGAGTGCACGGCTCCGGCCTCTTCACCCGCGGCCAGACCCAGGTCCTGTCCATCGCCACCCTGGCCACCCTGTCCGAGGCCCAGAAGCTCGACACCATCTGGGAAGAGACCGAGAAGCGCTTCATGCACCACTACAACATGCCCTCCTACTCCGTGGGCGAGGCCCGTGCCAGCCGCAGCACCAACCGCCGCGAGTACGGCCACGGCGCTCTGGTGGAGAAGGCTCTGGAGAGCGTCATTCCCGACGTGGAGGACTTCCCCTACGCCATCCGCGTCGTCTCCGAGGTCCTCTCCTCCAACGGCTCCACCTCCCAGGGCTCCATCTGCGGCACCACGCTCGCTCTGATGGACGCGGGCGTGCCCCTCAAGGCCCCTGTCGCCGGCATCTCCTGCGGCCTGATCCAGGACGGCGATGACTTCACCACCTTCATCGACATCCAGGGCGTGGAGGACTTCCACGGCGAGATGGACTTCAAGGTGGCCGGCACCAAGGCCGGTATCACCGCCATCCAGATGGACCTGAAGAACGACGGCCTCAAGCACGAGATCGTCAAGGAAGCCTTCGCCATCACCAAGGAGGCCCGCTTCCAGATCCTGGACGCCATCCTGCTCAAGGCCATCCCCGAGCCCCGCAAGGAGCTGGCCAAGACCGCGCCCAAGATGATCCAGATGAAGATCAATCCCGACAAGATCCGCGAGGTCATCGGCTCCGGCGGCAAGGTCATCCAGAAGATCACCGCCGACACCGGCTGCAAGATCGACATCAGCGACGACGGCTCCATCTTCATCGCCTCCTCCGATATCGAGGCCTGCCGCGCCGCCCGCAAGACCATCGAGGACATCGTCTTCGAGCCCGAAGTGGGCGCCCTGTACTACGGCGAGGTCAAGCGCGTCATCTCCAACCTCGGCGCCTTCGTGGAGCTGGCTCCCGGCAAGGACGCCATGTGCCACATCAAGGACCTGGAGTTCAAGCGCACCGAGAAGGTCGAGGACGTGCTCAACGTCGGCGACAAGACCTGGGTCAAGTTCACCGGCATCGACGAGAAGGGCCGCTGGAACATCTCCCGCAAGGACGCCCTGCGCGAGCGCGGCGAAGCGTGACGTCAGAATAACGCAGCAAGGTCAACGGGCCGCCCGGAAGGGCGGCCCGTTTCGCGCGCGGGATACGCAGTTTTTCCCAGCAATAGTCTTTATACTTGCATTTTTTTGAATTTGTGGTACCATATATTGTGCATATCTATAAGGAGGTGCTTTATCCATGGCAAGAACCGGTGGTAAGCATATCGCCCCTTCGAGCAAACCGTCGCGGAACGACGAATGGGATGAGGAGCAGGTCGAGACCGGCGCCGAGCAGGACAACTGGGAAGGCGAGCTGGAAAACGAATTTGCGTCCTCCAGAGATAACGATCTGGAATGGGAGCCCGGATGGGAACCCGAAGCGGAGAGAAAACGCCGGCGTACGCCCGGCTGGCTCAGATTCCTGCGCACGCTGCTGATCCTGGCGATCATCTTCGCGGTGGCGGCCTTCGCGGCCGACATGCTGCAGAAGGACCGCTTCGCCAGCATGACCGACATCAACGGCGTCAGCGTCTCCCGCATGACCGCCGAGGAGGCGACCAAGGCCGTCAGCGACGTTCTGCAGCTGGACAAGGCCGTGACGCTCACCGACGAAAACGGCGACGCGCTGGCGCAGCTCAACGTGCTGGACATGCTGCGCAGCGGCGACGTGGGCAGCGAGGTCACGAAGCTGCTTAACGCCCAGCATGAGGCCTTCCTGCCGCTGGCCATCGTGGGCCAGGGCGGCGGCTCCTACAGCCTGGGCTGGCTGGATGAGGGCTCGCTGGAGGCCATGATCGCCGGCGCGGTCGGCGACTACGGCAAGAGCGCGGCCACGCCGCCCGAGCTGGTCAACGGCGCCAACGGCTGGGAGATCAAGCCTGCGCAGGACGGCACCGCCCCCGATCTGGCGGCGGCTGCCGCCAACCTGGCGAGCGTGCTCAAGGGCGGCTCCCTGAGCAGCAGCCCGCGCGTGGCGGTGCCCACGACGAGCGCGCCCGGCAACTTTGCCGACATCGACGCCAAGCTCCAGAAGCAGATGGACGCCATCAACGCCGCGATGGGCAAGAGCGTGACCATCCACTTCGGCGAGGGGCTGGACGTGACCCTGGGCAGGGCCGAGCTGGCCGGCGCCTACACCGTGACGCCCACCGAGACCGGCGCGGACGTGGCCTTTGACGAGGAGGCCCTGGCCGCCGTGCTCGACAAGCTCATCGCCGACAACAAGGCCGACGGCATCGAGCGCAAGTACAAGACGCTCGAGCGCCACGGCGCCGAGGTGCACTACAACGACTGGGACACCGGCTGGGTGCTCAACCGCGCGGCGCTCCTCACGGAAGTGACCAATGCGGTCAAGGACGGCGGCGAGGTCAACGCGCAGTATGACTATGTCGGCTCCGTCAAGCAGCACTTCAAGAGCGGCAACAACTCCTTCATCGAGATCAACCTCCAGGATCAGTACCTGTGGTTCTACCGCAAGGGCAAGCTGGTCATGAGCACGCCCATCGTCTCCGGCTCCATCGCCAACAGCACGCCCACGCCCGCCGGCGCCTTCTCCGTCAGCTATACCAAGAAGGACGCGAGGCTGGTCGGCGCGGACTACGACTACACCGTCCAGTACTGGGTGCCCTTCAACGGCAACATCGGCATCCACGACGCCACCTGGCGCACCACCAACTACGGTGACGACACCTATCTGACGGCGGAAGGCTCCCACGGCTGCATCGAGGTCCCGCTGGAGGCCGCGCAGCTGATCTACGAGAACGCCTCGACCTATATCCCGGTGTTCCTCTACTGATTGGCGCAAAACTTCATAACGACGACACAGGCAGGGTTTTCACCCTGCCTGTGTCAGACTGTAGACAAACCTATGCGCAGCAGCTTGGTCTCGCATGGGGAGATTGTGAAGAGGGGATTGGTTATCCCCTCTTCACGTTCAATCTGAGCCGAGGCCGCTTCAGCGTGTCGGCACTTTGTCGACACGCTGACACAGGCAGGGTTTTCACCCTGCCTGTGTTCCTTTTCGTCTTTATTTCAGCACGACGTTTTCCTTCCCGAGCATCTCCTCCAGCTCGGCGATCAGCGCCTCGTGCAGCAGGCAGCGGGCGCCGATGCGCTTCTGCTCACGCTCGCACCAGAGGATCAGCTGCCCGTCGCCGGGGAACATGGTCAAGATCAGCTCGATGCGCTTGAATGCCGGATCGAAGCGGGAGGGGAGTTTGACCCAGAGCTTTTTCTCCTTCGGGGGCGGCTCCTGCGTCCCGACGGCGTTGAGGTCCGAGAGGGGGCGGATGCTGTCCACCATGAGCTGGGGCTCCTTCTCGTCGCGCACGGAGATGCGGCCCTTGACAATGACGGCGGCGTTGTTCTGGATGTAGGCCCCGCCGCTGTCCAGCGCGCGCTGGAATGCGATCAGCTCCATAGTGCCGGTGTCGTCCTCGAGCTGGATGTAGGACATGAGGGCGTTGTTCTTCGTGGTGCGGGTGCGGAAGGACTCGATGCTGCCCGCGACGGTGACATACTGGTTGTCATGGAAGCGGCTCGGCCCGTCCTCGGCGGCAAAGTCGCTCATCACCGCGCCGATGGGCACGGCCCCGATCTTCCGCACCGCGTCGCGGTACTCGTCCATCGGGTGGCCGGTCAGATACAGCCCGGTGATCTCCTTCTCCATGGCCATGATTTCCCGCCGGCTGTACTCGGGCCGCTCCGGGATCGGGATGCTGACGGGCGCGCTCTCCTCCTCAAAGCCGCCGAAGAGGTCGATCTGACCGGAGATGTTGTCGCGGTTCTGCTGCGCGATGCTTTCGATCACCGCGCCGGCGACCTCGATGAGCGAGCGGCGCGTATAGCCCATGGAGTCGAAGGCGCCCGCCTTGATCAGATTCTCCAGGGCCCGGCGGTTGAGCTCCTTGCCGGACATGCGGCGGCAGAAGTCCTCAAAGCTCTGGAAGCTGCCGCCCCTCTCGCGCTCGGCCGTCAGCTCCTCGATCGCGCCCCAGCCGATGCCCTTGATGGCGACCAGACCGAAGCGGATGTTTTCGCCGTCGACGGTGAAGTTTGCGTCCGAGAGGTTCACGTCCGGCGGCAGCAGCTTGATGCCCATGTTCCTGCACTCGGCGATGTACTCGGCCACCTTGGTGCTGCTGTCGAGGATCGAGGTCAGCAGCGCCGCCATGTATTCCTGCGGATAGTGCCGCTTCATGTAGGCCGTGCGGTAGACTACGATCGCGTAGCTGACCGCGTGCGCCTTGTTGAAGGCGTAGCTTGCGAAGTCCAGGATCTCGTCGTAGATGCTGTCGGCGACGTCCTCGGGGATGCCGCGGCGCACGGCGCCGTCGATGCCGCGCTCCGCGTCGCCGTGCACGAAGGCCACGCGCTCGGCGTCGATGACCTTGTGCTTTTTCTTGGACATGGCGCGGCGGATGTTGTCCGCCTGCCCGAGGGAGAAGCCCGCCAGCGAGCGGAAGATCTCGATGACCTGCTCCTGGTACACGATGCAGCCGTAGGTGACTTCGAGGATCGGCCGCAGGCTCTCATGCTTGTAGCGGATCTTCTCCGGGTGCTGCGACCACTCGATGAAGCGGGGGATCGAGTCCATCGGTCCCGGCCGGTAGAGGGCGATGATGGCCGTGATGTCCTCGATGCTCTTGGCCTTGATGCCGGTGCAGACGGCGGTCATGCCGGTGCTCTCGAGCTGGAACACGCCCTCGGTCCTGCCCTCGGCCAGCATGGCGAAGGTCTCCGGGTCGTCCTCGGGCAGGGTCTCCACCCGGAAGCCCGGCTCCTTTTTCCGCACGAGCTTGGCCGCGTCCTCCAGCACGGTGAGGTTTCGCAGGCCGAGAAAGTCCATCTTGAGAAGCCCCAGCTCCTCCAGCGTGGTCATCGGGTACTGGCAGACCACGCTCTCGTCGTTCTTCGCCAGCGGGACGTAGGTGTAAACGGGGTTTTCCGTGATGACCACGCCGGCGGCGTGGGTCGAGGCGTGCCGCGGCATGCCCTCCAGCGCCCGGGCCACGTCGATCAGGCGCTTGAGCTTCTCATCCCCCTCGTAGAGCTCCTTGAGGGGCTTGGAGAGCTGCAGCGCCTCGTCGATGGTCATGTTCAGCGCCATGGGTACCTGCTTGGCCACTGTGTCGCACTCGCCGTAGCTGACGCCCAGCGCGCGCCCCACGTCGCGGATCGCGCCGCGGGCGGCCATGGTGCCGAAGGTGACGATCTGCGCCACGTGGTCCCGGCCGTAGAGACGGTTGACGTATTCGATGACCTCGCCCCGGCGGTTGACGCAGAAGTCCACGTCGATATCGGGCATGCTGACGCGCTCGGGGTTGAGGAAGCGTTCAAAGAAGAGGCTGTATTTGATGGGGTCCACGTCCGTGATGTGCAGACAGTAGGAGACCACGCTGCCCGCGGCGCTGCCGCGGCCGGGGCCGACGGGGATGCCGTTTCGCTTGGCGTAGTTGATGAAGTCCTGCACGATCAGAAAGTAGTCCACGAAGCCCATCTTGTGGATCATCTCCAGCTCGTAATCCAGCTGTCCGTGCACCTCCGGCCGGGTGGGGAAGCGCTCGGCAAAGCCCTGCTCGCAGAGCCTGCGCAGGAAGGCATAGCTGTCCGTCTCCCCGGCGGGGAGCCTGAAGCGCGGCAGATGGTAGTGGCCGAACTCGAAGTCGAAGCGGCAGCGCTCGGCGATCTTCGCGGTGTTGTCGGCGGCCTCCGGGAGCTCCGGGAACAGGGCGCGCATCTGCTGCTCGTCCTTGAGATAGAACTCCTGCGTCTCGAAGCGCATGCGGTTCGGCTCGTCCACGGTCTTGCCGGTCTGGATGCACATGAGCACGTCCTGATAGTAGGCGTCCTTCTGCTCGGTATAGTGGGCGTCGTTTGTCAGGCAGAGGGGGATGCCCGTCTCCTTCGAGAGGCGGATCAGCCCCTGCGCGGCCTGCCGCTCCTCGCGGATGCCGTGGTCCTGGATCTCGAGATAGAAGCGGTCCGTGCCGAAGAGGGTCTGCAGCTCGAGCGCGCGGGCCTTCGCACTCTCGTAGTCATTGCGGATCAGCGCCTGCGGGATCTCGCCCGCGAGGCAGCCGGACAGACAGATCAGGCCCTCGCTGTGCTCATGCAGCAGCTCCCAGTCGATCCTTGGGCGGATGTAGAAGCCCTCGGTGAAGCCGGCGGACACCAGATAGCAGAGGTTGCGGTAGCCCGTCTCGTTCTGGCACAGGAGGATCAGGTGGGAGTAGTTGTTGTCGAGCCCGTGCTCCTTCTGGAATCGGCTGCGCGGCGCGACATAGACCTCGCAGCCGATGATGGGCCGGATGCCCGCCTCCCGGCAGGCCTTGTAGAAGGCGACCGCGCCGTACATGACGCCGTGGTCCGTGACGGCGAGGGCCGTCTGCCCCAGCGCCTTGGCGCGCCCGGCGACCTCGTCGATACGGCAGGCCCCGTCCAGCAGGGAAAACTCCGTATGCACATGTAAGTGGACAAAGGACATAAAATCACCAATTCCTTACAGGCTTCCCCTTCGGGGGAAGCTGTCCGCGAAGCGGACTGATGAGGGGTGTTCGTTCTTTTGCGATGCTGTTTCGGGGCGCTGTGCGTTGTCTGCCAACCCCTCCGACCTCGCTTCGCTCGGCCAACTCGGCCCGCCTTGCGGTACCCGAAAAATGCTGCGGGCTTGCGCTGATCCTTGCATTTTTCGACCGCTGCGGAAATTCCGGCCTCCCTTGATCCGCCACCGGCGGCGGAAGGCCGCAATTCCCTTGTACAGGGGAGGCAATTACTCCGCCGCCTTTCCCGCCAGCTCCATGATCTTCTTGAGCCTGTGGTTCAGACAGCTCTTCGATACCGGGGGCAGGGAGAGCTTCGCCAGATCGGCGAGGCTCGCCTCCGGATTGGTGATGCGCAGCAGCGCCGTGCCGTAGAGCGGCTCGGGCAGGGAGTCCAGCCCGTATTCGCGGGCATAGCGCCGGATGGCGTCGATCTGCTCCTGCGCGGCGGCCACGGTCTTGTCGGTGTTGTGGGAGTCGCAGTTGAGCTGCCGGGTGACCTTGTTGCGCATCTCCCGGTCCACCTTGGCGGTCATGACGCCCATGGCGGTCACGGGCGCGCCGAGCGCCGTGAAGAAGTCGGCAATGGCGTCGGCCTTCTTGAAGTACAGGAGGGAGTTGCCCTTCCGGGAGGACTCCTTGGGCGAGAAGCCCAGGTCGAGCAGCACCGTGTACATCTCCCGGCTCACGCTCTGGTGGGCGGTCGCCAGCTCCAGATGCAGGCGCTTGTCCGGGTCGGTGACGCTCCCGCCGGCCAGAAAGGCGCCGCGCACGAAGGCCTCCATGCAGCCCTCGTCCTCCAGCACGCCGAAGTTGACGTGGTGGGTGAGCGTGGTGTCCGCATCGGCGCCGAAGGCGTCAAACACGCGGGCAAGCTTCGCCCGGTCATGGATCACAAAGCTCTTTTTCCCGGCCTTCCCGCTCTCCGGCAGCTGATCGAAGTCCAGAGAAAAAGCCTTACGGAACAGCCTGGGCAGCCGCGCGGCAAAGGCGTCGCTCGCGGTGATGATGCGCGCCTCCCGGGCGGAAAAGCTGCTGCAGTATAAAAGCACGCCGTAGCTCTCCGCGACGGCAGCGCTTAATTTGTCGATGCGGAGCTGGCACAGCTCCGCCTTCGCGCCGGAGGAAAAGGACATTTGATCCCTCGATTCTATAACGGCTCTCCCTTCGTCAAAGGAAGCTCGCTCCATTCCGCTCCTGCGGTTTCTTAAAGCGCCGCAAAAGCTCCGTATCCGCTCCCTCCCTTTTCCTCTCCGACGCCAAGCAGACGCTTTGCGTCGGCACCGGAGAGAGGCGCCAGAGGGGGGGTGTTCGTTTTTCTGAGATACTATTTCGGGGCGCTGTCCGTTCTTGCGGCCCCTTCTGTCCTTTGGGCGCCTCCCCAGTGGGGGGAGGCGTTACTTGTCCAGGTCTCGGTTGATGTTGGTCGAGCGCAGGCCCTTGGCGCTGAAATAGGCGTGAAGCGCCGAGGCGATGGCCACGCTGCGGTGGCGGCCGCCGGTGCAGCCGACGGCGATGGTCAGGCTCAGCTTGCCCTCCTCGATATACAGCGGCATCAGGAAATCGATCAGCGCCTGCACCTTCTCCATAAAGGTGCGGGTCTGCTGGTAGGAGAACACGAATTCCGCCACGGGCAGATCCAGCCCGCTGAGCGGACGCAGCTCGTCCACGTAGTAGGGGTTGGGCAGGAAGCGCGCGTCAAAGACAAGGTCGGCCTCCAGCGGGATGCCGTGCTTGAAGCCGAAGGACATGACCGTGATGCTCAGATCCCGCTTCTTCCCCTCGCCGGCAAAGAGCGAGTAGAGTCGGTTCTGCAGCATGCCGAGCGTGAGGTTGGTGCTGTCGACCACATAATCCGCCCGGTCCTTGATGGGGGCGAGCAGCTCGACCTCCCGTTCGATGGCCTTCTCGATGGGATAGCCGGGTCCCGCCAGCGGGTGGGGCCTGCGGGACTCCTTGTAGCGCCGCACCAGCGTGCGCAGCTCCGCGTCCATGTACAGGATGCGCACGCTGCAGCCCTCCATTGCCTTGAGCTCGTCGATGGTGCTCAAAAGCTCGCCGAAGCTCTCGCGCTCGCGCACGTCGGTCACGAGGGCGACCTTCTCGTAGCGGCCGCGCGTGTCGAGACACAGCTCCGCAAAGCGCGGCATCAGCTTGACGGGCATGTTGTCCACGCAGTAGTATTCCAGATCCTCCAGCACGTCCGCGGCGCGGCTCTTGCCCGCGCCGGAGAGCCCGGTGATGATGAGAAATTCCATATAAAACTCCTTGCAGCCTTCCCCCTCGGGGGAAGATGGCGCGAAGCGCCGGATGAGGGGCGTACGTTGTCAGAGCGGCTGTTTCGGGGCGCTGTGAATTCTGCGTCAGCGCTCCTGTGCTTCCCCGCCCTCCGGTGCGCCGACGGTAAAGACCATCTGATTCCGCTTCACGGCCGGGCCGTGGTCCTCCAGCTTGTAGTCCGGGGCCAGAATGACGATCTCCGGCTCCAGCTCGACGCCGCTTTTCTCATAGACGGTCCTGCGCACCTGCATCAGCAGCTCGTACACGTCGTGAGAGGTGGCACCGCCGATGTTGACGACGAAGCCCGCGTGCTTTTCGGACACCTGCGCGCCGCCGACGGTCAGGCCCTTGAGCCCGGCCTCGTCGATGAGCGCGGCGGCGTAATGGCCCTCGGGCCGCTTGAAGGCGCTGCCCGCCGAGGGCAGGTCCAGCGGCTGCTTGTCGCGGCGCCTGGTGTTGAGCTCCTGCATTCTGGCGGCGATCTCGTGCTCGTCGCCCTTCTCCAGCCGGAAGACGGCGCTGAGCAGCACGAAGCCGCCCGCCTTCTGGAAGCGGCTGCTGCGGTAGCCGAAGGCGCACTCCTCATTGTTCAGCTCCCAGAGCGACTGCGCAGGGAGATAGTAGGTGACGACGCTCTCCACCGCGTCCTTGAGCTCGCCGCCGTAGGCGCCCGCGTTCATGCGCAATCCGCCGCCCACGGTGCCCGGGATGCCGGAGGCGAACTCCAGCCCCGCCAGGGCGTTCTGCTGGGCAAAGGACGCCAGCCGCGCCAGCGACACGCCGGCCTCGGCGTAGATCGCCCCGTCGGGCAGGAGGAAGAGGCGCTGCAGCTTCTCGGTGCTGATGATAAAGAGCTCCGCCAGCCCCTCGTCGGGGAAGAGCAGATTGCTGCCGTTGCCGAGCATGAAGGGCGCGAGCTCGTGCTCCTTGAGGATGCAGCAGATCTTCGACACGCTTGACACGTCCGAGGGGACGGCGATGGCCCGCGCCGGGCCGCCGATCTTAAACGAGCAGTGGGCCGAGAGCGGCTCGTTTTCCAGCAGCGTCATGCCCGGCAGCGCGGCCTTGATCTCCTGTATGGCTTTTTCCAGATTTTCCATGCGTGTTTCCTTCCCAAAAATATGAAAGCAGTTCGTTTCCAGTCAGCGTGTTCGCATAACAAACCTGCGCAATGCGCCCCCCTATCTTTCTTTTCGCTCTTGCTCGAAAAGAAAGACAGCGCCGCGCCCGGTGTAAGAAAGAAAAGATCGCCTCCGAAGTTCAATACGTTCCCGCACTTCGCCGTCCGCGGAAGGCTTCGCTTCGCTCGCGCCGCTACGTGGACGTAAAACCGAGCGGTAGGGGCGACCCTTGCGGTCGCCCGTAAAGCTTGCACCGTGTCTGCGGGCGACCGCAAGGGTCGCCCCTACGGGCTTTCTCTTTCCGCGAACAGGAAAGAGAAATGGTTCTTGAAATGCGCGGCCTGCCGCCGGTGAACGGTCAAAACACTCAGAACGCTCCGCTGTCGATGGCGAGGTCGTGCTCGGAGGCCAGCATTTCCGCGGCGTTGAAGCCCATCTTCTTCTGGCGGTTGTTCATCGCGGCCAGCTCCAGAATGACGGCGAGGTTGCGCCCGGGCGTGACCGGGATCGTCACCAGCGGGAGCTTGACGCCGAGGATGTCCTCATACTCGCTCGTCAGGCCCAGCCGGTCGTAGGCCTTGCCCTCGACCCAGTTCTCCATGCGCACCACCAGATCGATGCCGCTCTCGGGCTTGACGGCGCCGACGCCGTAGATGTGCCGGACGTTGATGACGCCGATGCCGCGCAGCTCCATGTAATAGCGGATGATGGAGGGGGCGGTGCCGATAAGGGTGTTGCGGTTGACAAGCTTGATCTCCACCGCGTCGTCCGCCACCAGACGGTGGCCGCGCTTGATGAGCTCCAGCGCGGTCTCGCTTTTTCCGATGCCGCTGTCGCCCACGAGCAGCACGCCCTCGCCGAAGATCTCCACCAGCACGCCGTGGGTGGTCAGGCGGGGGGCGAGGCGGTTTCGCAGGAAGCTGACGACGTTGGCCTGAAATTCCGAGGTGTCCTCATCGGTGATGAAGAGATTGCGGTCGTGTTTCTCCGCCATCTCCAGACACTCACGCGAGGGCTTCACCCCGTGGCAGATCACCAGCGCGCAGATGTCGTAGGCCATGAAGCGCTCGTAGGCCGCGAGCCTCTCCTCCCGGCTCAGGGTATCCAGGTAGGTGGACTCCACCCGGCCGATGATCTGGATGCGCTTGGGGTCGAAGTAGTTGTAGAAGCCGGTCAGCTGCATGGCGGGGCGGTTCACGTCCACCGTGGTGACGACGGCGTTTTCATAGTTTTTCGACAGGTGCACCGGCCGAAGGCTGTGCTCCTCGACGACGATCTTGAGCTTGACGGTGTATTTGGTCTTCATAGGCTCTCCTCCTCAATCGCAAAACGCGGTTTTGCGATTGTCTTTCTCGCCTCAGGGTGTTTTTGCTTCGGCAGAGCTGCGGAAAAACAGATGAGATTCCGTTTCCGGTAGGATCTCATTCAGTCTATGCCCCGAATCACAGAATAATCAGTTCGTCCTTTGGTGCTTTGGTGATGACCTCGGCGCCGTCGGCGCGCAGGATCATCACGTCCTCGATGCGCACGCCGAATCTGCCGGGCAGATAGATGCCGGGTTCGGCGGAGCAGACGTCGTTTTCCGCCATGAGCGCCTCGCCGCGGGGACCGGCGTTCGGCGCCTCGTGGATGTCAAGACCCAGGCTGTGGCCGAAGCCGTGGCCGAAATAGGGGCCGTAGCCCGCGTCCTCGATGACCTTGCGGGCGGCGCCGTCGATGACCTTGCCGGGGATGCCGGCGCGGGCGGCCGCGATGCCGGCGAGCTGCGCCTTCAGGACGATCGCGTAGATGTTCTTCATCTCCTCGGTGGCGCTGCCGACCGCCACGGTGCGGGTCATGTCGGAGCAGTAGCCGCCGGAGAGCGAGCCGAAGTCCATGGTCACGAAGTCGCCTTCCCGGATGACCTCGTCGCCGGGGACGCCGTGGGGCATGGAGGTCTTTTTGCCGGTGACGACGATGGGATCGAAGGAGTTGCCCTCGCTGCCGTGGCGCAGCATGCGGTAGACGAGCTCCGCCGCGACCTCCTTCTCGGTCATGCCGGGCTTGATGAGCGGCAGCGTCTCCGCCAGCGCCGCCTCGCTGATGCGCTGGGCGCGGACCATGCAGGCCAGCTCCTCCTCGTTCTTGGAGGCGCGGAGGGTGCTCAAAATGTCCTGAGAGGACAGCAGCGTCATCCCGAGCCGCTTTTCAAAGGCGAGCCATGCCCCGTGGCTGAGCTTCTGCTCCTCGCCCGCGAGGCGCTGCACGCCGTTTTCCCTGAGCGCGGCCTGCAGGCGGCTCATCAGCGGGTGCTGTCCGTCGAAAAGCTGCACGGTGACGTTCGCGTCCGCGGCCTTTTCGGCGGCCTCGATATAGCGGGAGTCGGTGATCAGGTAGGCCCTCTCCCGCGTGACCAGAACGGCGCCGTCGGTAAAGGGAAAGCCCGCGGCGTAGCGCTGGTTTTTCTCGTCGGTGATCAGGAGCGCGTCCAGATCCTTTTCGACGAGCTGGCGCTGGATCCTCGCAATGTTGTTCATATGCCTGTCTCCTCTTCTGTTGCCCGCGGGAGCGTGACGATAAACAGCGATCCCTGCGGTTTATTCTGCCCGACCGCGATGCTGCCGCCGTGGGCCTGCACCGCGTCGTGTACGATACTCAGTCCGAGACCGTTGCCGCCGGTGGCCCGGGAGCGGGCCTTGTCCACGCGGTAGAAACGGTCGAAAATATTGAGGCGGTCCTCCTCGGGGATGCCGATGCCGGTGTCCGCCACCTCGATCTCCACGACCTCCCCGCCGCTGCGCACCGTGAGCTCCACGCTGCCGTCGGGGACATTGTACTTGATGGCGTTTTCGGTCAGGTTGAAGATGATCTTGAAGATCTCGTCCGGGCTGCCCATGACCACGCAGCCGTCCTCCAGATGCGCGCTCAGCCGTACCGCGCGCTCCTGCGCCAGCGGGCGCAGCAGCACAAGAGCATCCTCCGCGGCGCGGCTCACGTCCGCGGGCTCCGGCACGAAGCCGATGCCGTCGTCCATGCGGCTCAGGTCCAGCAGGTCCTCGGTGGTGCGCTGCAGGCGCTGGGCCTCGTGGCCGATGTCCGCGGCGAACTCCCGCACCGTGGCGGGGTCCATGCCCTCGTTCTGCACGATGCTGTCCGACAGCAGGCGGATCGAGGCCAGCGGGGTCTTGAGCTCGTGCGAGGCGTCGGAGACGAAGCGGCGGCGCTGCTTCTCTGTGGTCTCCAGCCGCTCGGTCAGAAGATTGAACTCCTCGCCCAGCTCGCTGATCTCGTCCTGCCCGCGGATGGGGTGGCGATAGGCGTAGTCGCCCTCGGCCACCACGCGCATGGACTGCACCAGATCCTGCAGCCGCCGCATCAGGGCCAGCACGAACACGCCCGCCAGCAGCAGGGCCGCCATGCCGATGAAGACGGACAGCACCCGGATGCGGTTCTGGATGCCGTAGATGATCTCGGCCCGCTCGCTGTCGTGCTCGCAGAGATAGACCGCGCCGGTGATCGCGCCCTGGCTGCTCATGGGCACGGCGTAGCTGCTGGAGAAGGCGCCGTCGCGCAGGCGGGAGCGAAAGATGGTCTTGCTCTCGCCGAGCGCGGTGAGCACATCCGCGATCTCCGTCTGCCCGCCGGCCGCGCCGCCGTCGTCATAGACCACGTTCCCGCGCCGGTCGGCCACCAGGATGCGGCTGTAGCCGCTGATATCCAGAAAAGTCAGCACCTCGGCGACGCTCTCGGGATTCAGCCGGTCGAGACCGGCCAGGGAGGAGGCCACCACCGAGGCGGCCGCGGCCAGAGAGCTGCGCTTTTCCTCATAGACCGCGTCCCGCGAGGAGATCAGCGGATAGGTGTTCAGCAGCAGCAGCAGAACCAGCAGCAGCGCCGCGATGAAGGCAAAAAAACGAAATCGTAAGCTGTGCATATAATCATTTCCTTACAGGCTTCCCCCTCGGGGGAAGCTGTCGGCCTTTGGCTGACTGATGAGGGGCGTTCGTCATCTAAGCGGTTCTTTCGGAGCGCCGTGCGTTCCTGTAGCCCCTTCCGCCCCTGCGGGGCACCTCCCCCCCAGAGGGGGGAGGCGTTTCACTTTTCACTGAAATAGTAGCCCACGCCCCACTTGGTGATGATACAGGCGGGGTTGGCCGGGTCGAGCTCCAGCTTTTCGCGCAGCCTCCGGATATGCACGTCCACGGTGCGGGTGTCGCCCTGATACTCATAGCCCCAGACCAGATCCAGCAGCACCTCGCGGCTGTACACCTTGCCCGGGTTCTTCATCAGGAAGAGGATCAGGTCGAATTCCTTCATTGTCAGCTCCACCGGCTCGCCGGCGCGATAGGCGGCGCGGCGCTCCTCGTCCACGGATATGTGCCCGCGCTGCAGCACGCCCCCTCCGGCGGAGGCGCTCGAGGAGACGGAGGCCCGGCGCAGCAGGGCGCGCACGCGCGCCTTGAGCTCCAGGATGTCAAAGGGCTTGGTCACATAGTCGTCCGCGCCGGACTCGAAGCCCATCAGCAGATCCGCGCGCTCGCTGCGGGCGGTGAGCATGATGATGGGCACGGTGGAAAAGCTCCGGATCTCCTGCGCGGCCTGCAGCCCGTCCTTGCCGGGCATCATCAGATCCAGGATGATCAGATCGTAGCCGCCGGTGCGCGCCATGCTGACGGCGTCGTCCCCGTCATAGCCCGCGTCCACGGTATAGCCCTCGTTCTCCAGATTGAATTTGATCCCCTTGACCAGCAGCTTTTCATCGTCAACGACAAGGATTTTCATCGGCGTTCTCCACATTTAAGTTGCAATTCTTATCTGTAAACCGTATAATAATGATTATCTGATGGCGAAACACCGCAAGGCGTTCCGCAGAGGCACTGCCGCAAACAATACCGCTGACAGTCTCGTTATTATAATATCACTATAATACCACATTCCGCGAAAAACGGGAGAGCAAAATGAAAAAAATCAGATTTTTCTCTTTCATCCTCTGTCTGGCCGTTTTTGTCACGCTGCTGGCCCCCTCGGCGCTGGCGCTCAGCGCGCCGGAGCTGGACGGGCAGGCGGCTCTGGTCGTGGACATGGATTCCGGCCGCTTCCTCTACGCGCTCAACGCCCAGGACAAGCGCGCCCCCGCGAGCCTGACCAAGATCATGACCGTGCTGCTCGCGCTCGAGGCCGTGGACCGGGGCGACGTCTCGCTCAGCGACACGGTCACCGCCCAGAACGACTGCCGCGAGGGCCTGGGCGACGACAGCAGCACCGCCGGCATCATCCCGGGCGTGCAGCTGAGCCTGCGGGAGCTTATGTACTGCGCGATGGTCGGCTCGGCCAACGAGGCCTGCAACGTGATCGGCAGCTACCTGTCCGGCAGCGTCAGCGCCTTCGTGGACCGGATGAACCAGCGCGCCAGCCAGCTCGGCTGCGTCAACACGCACTTCGTCAACACCAACGGCCTGCCCGCCGAGGACCACTACAGCACCGCCTACGATATCTATCTGATCACGACGGAGGCCATGAAGCACCCGCTGTTCATGGAGATGGCCAACACCATCGAGTACCAGCCCGAGTCCCGCTACGTCAACGACGGCAAGGTCATCCACAACTCCAACGCGCTCATCAGCCAGTATTCCGACTACAACGTCTACAAGAGCTACCTGTACGAGGGCGCCTCCGGCATCAAGACCGGCTATACCCGCGCCGCGGGCTACTGCCTGATCTCCACCGCCCAGCGCGGCGGCGTGCGCGCGCTGGTGCTGGTCATGGGCTGCAACGGCTACTACAATTCGGGCATTGAGGAGTTCCGCAATTTCTCCGACTCGATCACCCTCTACGACTGGGTGTTTGACAACTTCTCCTACCGGGAGCTGATCGGCGTGTCCGAGCCGATGGAGCAGGTGAAGGTCTCTCTGGCAGAGGGAGACGGGGAGATCACCCTCTTCCCCCAGCAGGCGCTGACCGCGCTGCTGCCGGGCGACTTTGACAGCGAGAACCGGGAAGTGAAGGTCACCGTCTATGAGGATCGCCTGCGCGCCCCGTTGGAGGCGGGCACCGTCCTCGGTGAGGCGCAGATCCTCATCAACGGCGACGACTACGGCACCGTGCGCCTGGTCAACCGCGCGAAGGTGGAGCTCGCCCGCGGCGAGTTCATGCGCCTGCGGCTCAAGCAGTTCTTCTCCAACGGCTGGGTCATCACCATCATCGTGATCGTCGCAATCCTCGCCGCCGCCTATCTGGCGCTGGTCACGCGCTACCGCCGCCTGCGCCGCAAGCATCTGCGGGAGCGCAGACTGGCCGAGCAGCGCCGCCGCCAGCAGCTCGCCGAGCAGCAGCGCGCCGCGGAGGAGGTCAAAAAGGCCGAGGACGACTGGAAAGAGCTGTAACGTCCGACCAGAAGCCGTAGGGGCGGCTATCAGCCGCCCGCGCGGCACGGGCCGCAATCCCACAGAAAAGTAAGGCGAATTCATTTCAGTGACACGAATTCGCCTTATTCTTTATCATACAGGTCGCCTTTCCCGCCGGGCGGCTGCGTGCGCGGGGAGCAAAAGACCTCATCCACCGCTCCGCGGTCCCCCTTCCCCAGAGGGGAAGGCTATAAGGAACTGATTGTATGGATAATAAAAAAGAACGCGCCGTTCTGGCGGGGCTTGCCGCCGCCAGCATGGACGAGCACGAGCGCTCCACGGAGATCTCGATGGAGGAGCTGGCCGCCCTGGTGGAGACCGCCGGGGGCGAGGCCGTGGCCATGCTGATCCAGAACCGCCCCGCGCCCGAGCCGCGCAGCTTTTTGGGCGACGGCAAGGTGCGCGAGATGAAGGAGCTCATCGAGGCAAACGAATGTGATCTCGCCGTCTTTGACAACGAGCTCTCGCCCTCGCAGATGCGGGTTTTGAGCGAGGAGCTGGGCGTCAAGGTGCTCGACCGCTCGGGCCTCATCCTCGACATTTTCGCCCAGCGGGCGCGCACCCGCGAGGGCCAGCTGCAGGTGGAGCTGGCGCAGTACAAATACCTGCTGCCGCGCCTGACCGGCATGTGGACCCATCTGGTGCGCCAGACCGCCTCCGGCGGCTCCTCGCCCATCGGCACCCGCGGCCCCGGCGAAACGCAGCTGGAGACCGACCGGCGGCACATCCGCCGCAAGATCCAGAAGCTGGAGGAGGAGCTGGCGGCCGTGCGCAAGGTGCGCGGCACCCAGCGCCGCCGCCGGGAGAAGAACGCCATGCCGGTGGTGGCCCTGGTGGGCTACACCAACGCCGGCAAGTCCACGCTCTTAAACTGCCTGACCGGATCGGACATCCCCGCCAACGACCGCCTCTTCGACACGCTGGACACCACCACGCGCCGCCTGCGGATCGACGAGAGCACCGAGGTGCTGCTCTCGGACACGGTCGGCTTCATCCGCAAGCTCCCCACCCACCTGATCGAGGCCTTCAAGGCCACGCTGGAGGAGCTGAGCTACGCGGACGTGCTGCTGCATGTCATCGACCTCTCCAACCCCGAATGGGAGGAGCAGGCGCGCATCGTGGACGCGCTGATCCGCCAGCTGGGGGCGGAAAGCACCCCGCAGCTGCGCGTCTACAACAAGTGCGACCGGTATTTCGGCATCCTGCCCCACGGGGAGGACGCGGTCTGCATCTCCGCCAGAAGCGGCGAGGGAGCGGACCTTCTGGTGCGGAAGCTCTCGCAGATGCTGGATCGCGGCAAACGCCGCGTGCACCTGCTGCTGCCCTACAGCGCGGCGGCCATGCTCGACACGCTCAAGCGCGAGGCCGCGGTGCAGTACCTCGAATACCGGGACGACGGCATCGAGCTGGACGCCGTCGTGCAGCCGGAGCTCTTCGGCCGCGTCAGGCAGTATATCCCCGGCTATGTGGAGACGAAGGAAGACTGGGAGGAGTAGTTTTCAGTTTTCAGAATCCAGTTTTCAGAGGACGCAAGGTCGAAGAGGTTCGGAGCCCAGAAAAAGGATAATAACCATAAACGCGGTAACGTGTCAGTCTTCTCCGTTTTCTCCTGAAAACTGAAAACTGTAATCTGAAAACTGATCACCGGAGGTGATCCTATGACCGAGTACTATGTCCCCGCCGGGGCGGGGGAGAGCGAATACGTGGAAAAGCGCTCCCGCTTCCTGGGCCATGTGCGGCCCGTCGAGAGCGAGGAGGAGGCGAAGGCCTTCATCGCCGCCGTGAAGAAGGAGCACTACGACGCGCGGCACAACTGCTGGTGCTACCTCATCAAGGACGGGCCCGAGCGCTATTCCGACGACGGCGAGCCGCAGGGCACCGCGGGCATCCCCATGCTGGAGGTGCTGCGGCGGGAGGGCGTGTCGAACGTGGTGTGCGTGGTCACGCGCTATTTCGGCGGGGTGCTGCTCGGCGCGGGCGGGCTCTTCCGGGCCTATACCAAAAGCGCGAAGGACGCGCTGGACGCGGCGGGCGTCGCCGTCGTGCGGCGCTGGGTGTCTATGGACCTGCCCTGCTCCTACGCGGCGGCCGAGCGCTATAAGACCGAGATCGCGGCGCATGACGGCGCGGTGACGGACATGGAATACGGCGCGGCCGTGACCATCCGGGCCCTGATCCCGGAGGAGCGGAGCGAGGCCTTTGCCGCGCGCATCTTCGACCTCTCCGGCGGCGCGGTCACGCCCCTCGTCACCGGCGAGAGCTTTCAGGCGGTGCCGCGCCCGTAGGGACGACCATCGGTCGCCCGGCGATCTCTGCCCCGATGACGGACGAGCAGTGCTCGTCCCTACGGCATTGTTTCCCAAAAACTCCAAAGCAATTTGCTTTGGAGTTTTTTTCAAAAAAGCTTTTCCCAAAAAAGAGGGAAATACAAATTTGCGTCGTATAAAGAATATGCACGATAAAAACGCAGGCGGAAGGGAGCGATGACCATGTCCTGTCCGAGAGAAGAGCGGGAACAGCTGGAGCATCTGATGATCGGCCCTTATGGGGTGCTGGCCGAGAATACCCGCGGCCGTCTCGTCCCGGAGGAGGAGTGCACAATCCGCACCTGCTTCCAGCGGGATATCGACCGCATCACCCACTCGAAATCCTTCCGCCGCCTCAAGCACAAGACGCAGGTCTTCCTCCGGCCCGAGGGCGACCACTACCGCACCCGCCTGACCCACACGCTGGAGGTCACGCGCCTGGCGCGGACCGTGGCCCGCGCGCTGCGCCTCAACGAGGACCTGACGGAGGCGATCGCGCTGGGGCACGATCTGGGGCACACGCCCTTCGGCCACGCGGGCGAGCGCGCGCTGAACAGGATCTTTGAGGGCGGCTTCAAGCACTACGAGCAGAGCCTTCGCGTGGTGGACATCCTCGAGCGGGACGGCCGGGGTCTGAATCTCTGCTATGAGACCCGCATGGGGATCCTCAACCACACCTACGGCTCGCCGGACGATACGCGGGAGGCAACTTGCGTCCGCCTCTGTGACCGGATCGCCTACATAAATCACGACCTGGACGACTCGATCCGCGCCGGACTTCTGACCGCAGAAAGCGTCCCCGAAATCATCCGCACAAACTGCGGCGCGCGCAACAGCGAGCGCATCAACGCCTTCCTGCAGGACCTGGTGGAGAACAGCCGGGACGGGGAGCTGAAGTTCTCCCCCCGCATGCAGAAGACCTTCGCCTTTTTCCACAGCTTCATGTACGCCGACGTCTATACCAATCCCCTCGCCAAGGGCGAGGAGAGCAAGGTCGAGGGCATCCTCGGCCGCCTCTACGACTACTACACCGCGCACCCGGAAAAGCTGCCCGACGACTTCCAGCCCATCGTCGAGCGGGACGGGCGCGGCCGCGCCGCCTGCGACTATATCTCCGGCATGACCGACGGCTACGCCATGGAGAAATACGGCGAGCTGTTCATCCCGTTTGCGTGGAGCGTGAAATAGTTTTGAGTTTTGAGGCGTGAGTTTTGAGGAGAAGAACGAAATAGACGAGGCTGAGGGCATTGAATGAGCTGGCAACACTATAAAAAGTTGATCGTCTGGCAAAAGGAGATGTGTTTGACAGACGAAATATATAATCTGGCAAAACGCCTTCCGAAGGAAGAGCTGTTTGCACTGTCCGATCAGATGCGCAGGGCGGCCATTTCGATCCCTTCAAACATTGCTGAAGGACATGGAAGACAGACAGAAAAAGAATACAAGCAGTTTCTTTCTATCGCAAAGGGTTCTGTGTGTGAATTGGAAACCCAGATTGAAATTGGGATTCGACAGCATTATTTTACTGACAACGATGCTTGTACCGCACTGGGTTTGTGCGATGAGGTGCGAAAAATGCTGACGACAATGATCCTGCAGCATTCTCAAAACTCAAAACTCACGACTCAAAACTGATCACCGGAGGTGATCAAATGAAGTACCCCGAAAAGTTCATAACAGAGCTCGTGGAGCGCAATGACATCGTGGACGTGGTGTCCGGCTACGTGCGGCTCGGGAAGAAGAGCGGGAGCAACATGTTCGGCCTCTGCCCCTTCCACAGCGAGAAGACGCCCTCCTTCTCCGTCTCGCCGGACAAGCAGATCTACCACTGCTTCGGCTGCGGCAAGGGCGGCGGGGTCATCAACTTCATCATGGAGATCGAAAACCTCTCTTTCCCGGAGGCGGTGGAGTTTCTGGCGCGGCGCGCCGGCATGCCGCTGCCCGAGCAGGAAAACGACGCCGAGAGCCGCAAACGCGCCCGGATGCTGGCATTGAACCGGGACGCCGCCCGCTTCTTCTACGAACAGCTCTCCACCCCCGCCGGGCAGGCTGCCCGCGACTACATGGCCCGGCGCCGCATCGGCCCCGCGACCGCGAAGAATTTCGGCATCGGCTTTGCGCCCGACAGCTGGGACAGCCTGCGAAACGCGATGAAGGCCAGGGGCTACAACGATTTTGAGATGGCCGACGCCGGCCTTGTCCGCCGCGGCAAGACCTCCGGCTTTTACGACACCTTCCGCGGCCGCCTCATGTTTCCGGTCATCGACGTGCGCGGAAACGTCATCGGCTTTTCCGGCCGCATCCTCGGCGACGGGGAGCCCAAGTACATGAACAGCCCCGAAACCCTTGTCTTCAACAAAAGCCGGAACCTTTTCGCCCTGAATCTGGCGAAAAAATCAAAAAGCGGATATATTATCCTCGCTGAGGGCAACATAGACGTGGTATCCCTGCATCAGGCGGGATTCGACTCGGCGGTGGCCTCACTCGGCACCTCGCTGACGGCCGAACAGGCGCGGCTCCTCTCGCGCTACACGAAGGAGGTCATCATCGCCTACGACAACGACGGCGCCGGCATCAAGGCCGCTCAGAGGGCCATCGGCATCCTCGAAAGGCTGGACATCAAGGTGCGGGTGCTGCGCATGAGCGGGGCCAAGGACCCGGACGAGTTCATCCGGCTCCGGGGGCCCGACGCCTTCCGCAATCTGCTCGAGGCCTCCGAGGACCAGATGGACTACCGGCTGCGAAACCTGCTGGAGCAATACGACCTCGGCATAGACGAGCAGAAGGTCGGCTTCCTCAAGGAGGCCACGAATCTCGTGGCGGAGTGCTCCAACCGGATGGAACGGCAGGTCTACGCCATGCGCGTGGCAGCGCTCGCAGGGATTGCGCAGGAGGCTGTTGTCAAAGAGGTGGAGCGGCGAAGGGCGCAGAAATACCGCGCCGCGCAGAAGGCCGCCGAACGCAGGCAGGCCAGCCCCGAGCAGGAGCTGCAGCCGAAGGAGAGGGAACTGCGCTATGACGATCCCGGCTCCGCCGCGGCGGAGGAGGGCGTGATCCGGCTGCTGTTCATGGACCCGGCGCTGGCGAAACGGGCGGCGCTCCCCGCGCAGGAGGATTTCAGCGCCCCGGCGCTGGGGCGGATCTATGGCATCCTGCGCGGAAAGATCGAACGCGGCGAGACCGTGAGCACCGCGACGCTCGGCGGCGAGCTGAGCGGGGAGGAAATGAGCCTGCTGGTGCGCGTGCTCCAGAAGCCGGAGCTTCTGTCCCGGGGCGAGCAGGCCCTGGCGGATTATATCAGGAAGATACAGGAACATAAAGAGAGCAGGCGGGAGGGAACCGACCTGCTGCAGCTGCAGAAAAAGCTGAAAGAAACGAAAGGATACAGGGGATAAGCTATGACGAACGAAATGAACTTCTCCGAAGAAGAACTGGAGAGCATGGCCGACAAACTGCTGGAGGAGGCCTCCGTGACGGACATCTCGGCCCAGCCCGAGCTGGAGCTGCCCAAGCCCAAGCGTAAGGCCTCGGCCAAGAAAAAGGAAACGCCCGAGGAGCCGCGCAAGAGCCCCGAGGAGACGCTGCAGGAGCTGCTGGAAAAGGGCAAGAAGGCCGGCCGCCTCTCCGCCAAGGAGCTCGCGGTGCTCGAGGACCTGAACCTGGACGGCGAGGTCGTCAGCAAATTCTATGAGACGCTGGAGCAGAACGGCGTGGACATCGACGTGGGCGGCGAGGACGTCCTGCCCCCGATCGACGACATGCTGCCCGAGGTGGAGGATCTGGCCGACATCGAGGAGGTCCCCGAGGAGGAGATCACCGACACCGACGCGCTGATGGATTCCTTCGCCACCGACGACCCGGTGCGCATGTACCTCAAGGAGATCGGCAAGGTCCCCCTGCTGACGCCGGAGGAGGAGGTCGCGCTGGCCGAGCGCATGTCCCAGGGCGACGAGGAGGCCAAGCACCGCATGACCGAGGCGAATCTCCGCCTCGTCGTCTCCATCGCCAAGCGCTATGTGGGCCGCGGCATGCTCTTCCTCGATCTGATCCAGGAGGGCAACCTGGGCCTTATCAAGGCCGTGGAGAAATTCGACTACACCAAGGGCTACAAGTTCTCCACCTACGCCACCTGGTGGATCCGTCAGGCCATCACCCGCGCCATCGCCGACCAGGCCCGCACCATCCGCATCCCGGTGCACATGGTCGAGACCATCAACAAGACCATCCGCATCTCCCGGCAGCTGCTGCAGGAACTGGGGCACGACCCCTCCGCCGAAGAGATCGCCGCCGAGATGGACATGCCCGTGGACAAGGTGCGCGACATCCTGAAGATCGCGCAGGAGCCCGTCTCGCTCGAGACCCCCATCGGCGAGGAGGAGGACTCCCATCTGGGCGACTTCATCCCCGACGAGGACGCCTCCGAGCCCTCCGAGGCCGCCTCCTTCTCCCTGCTGCGCGAGCAGCTCGAGGAGGTGCTGGACACGCTCGCCCCGCGCGAGAAGAAGGTGCTGGAGCTGCGCTTCGGCATCGTGGACGGCCGCACCCGCACGCTCGAGGAGGTCGGCAAGGAGTTCAACGTCACCCGTGAGCGCATCCGTCAGATCGAGGCCAAGGCCCTGCGCAAGCTGCGCCACCCCAGCCGTTCCAAAAAGCTGAGAGACTTTCTGAACTGAAACGAAGAATCAAAAGCATAAAAGAGGAAGCCGAACGATCCGTTCGGCTTCCTCTTTGTCATATCTGCGGCGCTTATTTCCGCTTCTGCAGCTTGTGCTTCTTGCCGTCCGGGGTGACGACCCAGGTATTCTCCAACACGGCGATCGCGCCCTGCCGCCACTCGGCGATGTACTCCTTTCGGAGCGTATCGCGTTCGGCCAGCTCCTCCGCCGTCAGCGCCCGTTCCTTCGCCAGCCGGGCCAGCTCGTTGATGCGTTCCAGTTTGCTGTTTTCCATATTCTAATCCTCGATCGTGCCCAGCTCGTCCAGATTCAGCTCGAAGGCCGGGACGAAATGCTCCATAAAGTAGCCCACCTCGGGCAGCGGGCTCTCCTCCAGCGCTTTGCGGGTCTGCGCCTCGGCGGAGAGGAACTCGTTGTTGCCGGCCTTGCGCTCCTCGACGCACTTGAGGTAGGCCGAGAGCTTGTCGGCGGCCTTGACCAGATCGTGCAGCTCCCTCGCGCTCTCGCCGAGCAGCAGGTCCTCATAGGCGGGGCGCAGCCTGCCGGGCAGCGTGGCCAGCAGCTTGCTGCAGGCGAGATTCTCCACCTTCTGGTAGGCCTCGCGGATCCTGCGGCTGTGGTACTTGATCGGGGTCGGCAGGTCGCCGGTCAGGATCTCGCTCGCGTCGTGGTAGAGGGCGACGGCCGCGGCCGCGTTGGGGTCGCAGGGGACGCCGAACACGTCCCGCCGGATGACGCCGAGGGCGTGGGCCAGCACCGCCACCATATGGCTGTGCTCCTGAATGTTTTCGGGCAGGGCGTTTCGCATCAGGCTCCAGCGCCCGATGTAGCGCATGCGGGAGATATAGGCGAAAAAGTTGAAGCTCATGGGGGGATCGTCCTTTCCTTTGCTGCCCGTATTGTATCACCGAAGCCCCCGCCGCGCAAGCACAGCATATGGGATGCTTCGCCCCCGCGCGGCACAAGCGGATTTTTGTTGCATTTTTCCGCGCCGCGTGATAAAATCCCTGTTTGTTGAAAAATCAAGAGTTGTGAGACTTAGCAAGGGAGCTTTTATATGGATAAGCTGAGAAACGTCGCCATCATCGCCCACGTCGACCACGGCAAGACCACGCTGGTGGACGAGATGCTCAAGCAGTCGGGCGTGTACCGCGAGAATCAGGAGATCGTGGACCGGGTCATGGACTCGAACGATCTCGAGCGCGAGCGCGGCATCACCATCATGGCCAAGAACACCGCCGTCTGGTACGGCGATACCAAGATCAATATCGTCGACACGCCGGGTCACGCCGACTTCGGCGGCGAGGTCGAACGCATCCTGAAGATGGTCAACGGCGTCATCCTGCTGGTGGATGCGGCGGAGGGCCCCATGCCCCAGACCCGCTTCGTGCTCAGCCGCGCGCTGGAGCTGGGCCACCGGGTCATCGTCGTCGTCAACAAGATCGACCGGCCCGACCAGCGCATCCACGAGGTCATCGACGAGGTGCTGGAGCTGCTGATGGACCTCGACGCCACCGACGAGCAGCTAGACTCCCCGATGCTCTTCTGCTCCGGCCGCCACGGTACCGCGAGCTATTCGCCCGACGTCATCGGCACCGACCTCAAGCCCCTCTTCGAGACGATCCTTGAGTACATCCCCGCCCCCGCGATGGACACCGAGGCCCCCTTCCAGATGCTGGTCAGCAGCCTCGACTACAACGACTATGTCGGCCGCATCGCCATCGGCCGCATCGAGCGCGGCGTGATCCGCCAGAATCAGGAGATCGAGGTCTGCAACTACCACAATCCCGACGCGCCGAGCATGAAGGCCAAGGCCGTCTCTCTCTTCCAGTTCGACGGGCTCAACCGCGTCCCCGTGACCGAGGCCGGCGCGGGCAACATCATCGCCATGTCCGGCATCGGCGACATCACCATCGGCGACACGATCTGCGAGCGCGGCGCCGCCGAGCCCCTGCCTTTCGTGAAGATCAGCGCCCCCACGCTGGAGATGACCTTCTCCGTCAACGACAGCCCCTTCGCCGGGCGCGAGGGCAAGTTTGTCACCTCCCGCCAGATCCGCGACCGCCTGATGCGCGAGACGCTCAAGGACGTGTCCCTGCGCGTGAGCGACGTGCCCGACAGCACCGACAGCTTCAACGTCGCCGGGCGCGGCGAGATGAGCCTCTCCATCCTCATCGAGACCATGCGCCGCGAGGGCTACGAATTCCAGGTCTCGCCCCCGCGCGTGCTGTACCAGGAGATCGACGGCAAAAAGTGCGAGCCGGTCGAGCGCGTCGTCGTGGACGTGCCGCAGGACTCGATGGGCGCGGTCATGGAGAAGCTGGGCGCGCGCAAGGGGGAGTTCATCGAGATGACCCCGGTGGGCAGCCGCATGAAGCTGGAGTTCCTGGTGCCCTCCCGCGGCCTCTTCGGCTACCGCAACGAGTTTCTGACCGATACCAAGGGCGAGGGCATCCTGGCCTCCGTCTTTGAGCGCTACGAGCCCTACAAGGGCGACATCGCCCGCCGCAATACCGGCTCGCTCATCGCCTTCGAGACCGGTGAGGCCGTGGCCTACGGCATCTGGAACGCGCAGGAGCGCGGCGCCATGTTCATCACCCCCGGCACGAAGGTCTACGCCGGCATGGTCGTGGGCGTCTGCCCCAAGCAGGACGACGTGCCCGTGAACGTCTGCCGCACCAAGCACCTGACCAACACCCGCGCCTCCGGCTCGGACGAGGCCCTGCGTCTCATCCCGCCGCGCATCCTGAGTCTGGAGCAGTGCCTGGAATTCCTGGCCGACGACGAGCTTCTGGAGGTCACGCCCCAGAACCTGCGTCTGCGCAAGAGCATCCTCGACCACAGCCTGCGCATGAAGGCCGTCATGCGCGCGCGGGGCTGAGCGCCGGGACCACGCTTCCGCGCTATGAAAAAGGGCCTGTGAAAAAAGGCTGATCCTGTGATCTCCGCTGTAGGGGCGGCTATCAGCCGCCCGACAGGGAAACGCAATGAATTTTATGAAAAGTTTGGCGAATTCGTGTGATCCATACGAATTCGCCCATTTTTTGCGCATACATCAATTTGTACCGCGCGGGCGGGGACAAGCCCCGCCCCTACGACGGCATTCCACATATTCGTGCCGTAGGGCCGATCATCGATCGGCCGCCGGGAGCGCCCGGGAAACGCGGGCGAGCAATGCTCGCCCCTACGGGAAAAAGCAGACGATTTCCCCGTAGGGGCGCTTCACGAAGCGCCCGCGGATATTGCACCGCATTTGCGGGCGGGGGCAAGCCCCGCCCCTACGGGCGAACGGACGAACGGACGAACCACAGGCCCGCGTCTCCTCAAAACGGAAAACTCAAAGCTCCTTCCCCTTCGCCAGGCGCCAGTTCTCTGCCGGCTCCCAGCCGTCCAGCGGCAGACGCTGCATCGCGCCGAAGATCTTGGACTTCATGTCCGGGTACTGCGCGCACATCCCCGCCAGCAGCGTTTTGATCTCGTAGCGCTTGCTGGCCTTGTCCTGCGGGCAGGGGTTTTCCACGATGGGCAGTTGCAGGGCGTTGGCCACGTTCGCGATCTTCTGCTCTCCGGCGTAGACGAGCGGGCGGATCTGCGTCACGCCCGAGCGGTCCATAAAGGTCACCGGCCGAAAGCAGCTCAGCCGCCCTTCGAACAGCAGGCTCATCATAAAGGTCTCCACCGCGTCGTCAAAATGGTGCCCGAGGGCGAGCTTCGAGATGCCGCGCTCGCGGATCAGGCCGTTGAGCGCGCCGCGGCGCATTTTGGCGCAGAGGGAGCAGGGGTTCGGCTCCTTGCGCACGTCGAAGACGACCTCCTTGATGTCCGTTTTCAGGCAGGTGTAGGGGATGTCCAGCGCCCGGCACATGTCGGCCACGGGCGTGAAGTCCATACCCTCAAAGCCCAGCTCGATCGTGACGGCCTCCAGCTCGAAGGGCTTGGGATAGTAGGTCTGCAGATGCCGCAGCGCGCGCAGGAGCAGCATGCTGTCCTTCCCGCCCGAGACGCCGACGGCCACCTTGTCCCCGGCCTCGATCATATGGTAGTCGTCCACCGCGCGGCGCACGGTGCCGGTAAATTCGTTGAGCAGCTTCGCTTTCGCCTGTTCGTCCATGGCAGTTCCTCAAAAAACAAAAAATCGATTTCAGGATTCAGGAGGATTTCGGAGGATTTACGAGATTTTCGGAGATTTGAAAATCAGAATTAAAAAAGCTGTTGACAGTCCGAAAGCCTTGTGTTATAAAGAATGAGCGCGTTTGGAGAGATTGTATCAATCCCCGCTTAAAATGTCAAAACATTTCAGATATTGGAGGCACAAACATGTCCACTACCATGCTCACCAAGGAGACCGTGGAACGCAAATGGTACGTGCTGGACGCAGCCGGCAAGCCCATGGGCAAGACCGCTGCCCTGGCCGCCGACCTGCTTCGCGGCAAGCTCAAGACCGACTACACCCCGCACGTCGACTGCGGTGATTATGTCATCATCATCAACGCCAAGGACGCCGTCCTGACCGGCAAGAAGCTGGAGCAGAAGTACTACCGTACCCACTCCGGTTATCCCGGCGGTCTCAAGGAGACCCAGTACAAGACCCTGATGCAGAGAAAGCCCGAGCTGGCCATGCGCCTGGCTGTCCGCGGCATGCTGCAGAAGAACACCATCGCCCAGTGGCAGCTCAAGCGTCTGCGCATCTTCGCCGGCGCCGAGCACGACCACGCGGCGCAGAAGCCCGAAGTCTGGGACCGCTGAGAAGGAGGTAAGAAACTATGGCAACCTACAAGACCAAGAAGCCCTATATGTACGGTACCGGCCGCCGGAAGTCCTCCGTCGCCCGCGTTCACCTGATCCCCAACGGCTCCGGTGTCATCACCGTCAACGGCCGTGATATCGACGACTACTTCGGGCTCGAGACCCTGAAGCTCATCGTCCGTCAGCCCCTGGTCGCCACCGGCACCGTCGGCAAGGTCGACATCGAGGCTACCGTCGCCGGCGGCGGCGTCTCCGGCCAGGCCGGCGCCATCCGCCACGGCATCGCCCGCGCCCTGCTGGTCGTGGACGAGAACTACCGCAGCACCCTGAAGGCCGCCGGGTTCCTCACCCGCGACCCTCGTATGAAAGAGCGCAAGAAGTACGGCCTCAAGGCTGCCCGTCGCGCTCCCCAGTTCAGCAAGCGCTAAACTTTATCAAAAGTGGTCAAAAACCCCGGAACTACGCAGTTTCCGGGGTTTTTCCTTTTTAAAAGGTTTGACGCAATTTGACACAACGAAGCCTCTTTTAACCCGTTTTCTATGGGTTAAATGGTGGACAACCACCCCAAAAAGAGGGCTTATGGGTTAAAAAATAGGACAACTGAGATGCGATTTTGGGCTGCCAAGGGGATGTTTATTTATACATCTCCAAGAGACCTTTTTCGTGAAAACGGTTTGTCTGAATTTGACCTAATTTGAACAAAAGAGAATAAATCTAATCGCCAAGCGCTCAGTATTTTTTACTGGGCGCTTTTTGCGTTTCCGGGGAATTTCATTCCGGGATAAGAAAAGCCCGTCACTTTCAATTTTTGAAGTGGCGGCTTTTTCTATTTCCAGAAGCCATAGAACAATTCAGAAATGAGGTGAAGTCATTGAACACGCAAATCATCGCCATCGCCAACCAGAAAGGCGGCGTTGGCAAGACAACCACCTGCGCGAACCTGGGGATTGGGCTGGCGCAGGCCGGAAAGAAAGTGCTGCTGATAGCCGGACAAGCTGCCCTTTACCCTGTCCGACGCGATGGGCCGTATCCTGATGGACAAGCCGCTGCGCCCCGGCGAGGGTATCCTGCACCACCCGGAGGGCGTTGACCTGATGCCCGCAGACATCCAGCTCTCCGGCATGGAGGTCTCCCTGGTGAACGCCATGAGCCGAGAGACCATCCTGCGGCAGTATCTGGACACGCTCAAGGGACAGTATTCCCATATCCTGATTGACTGCCAGCCTTCCCTGGGGATGCTCACGGTCAACGCCCTGGCAGCCGCCAACAGGGTCATAATCCCCGTCCAAGCCGAGTATCTGCCCGCCAAGGGCCTGGAACAGCTACTCCAGACCGTAAATAAGGTGAAGCGGCAGATCAATCCCAAGCTCCAGATTGACGGTATCCTGCTGACGATGGTGGACAACCGCACCAACTTTGCCAAGGAGATCGCTGCTCTGCTGCGGGAAACCTACGGCAGCAAAATCAAGGTGTTTGGCACCGAGATTCCTCATTCCGTCCGGGCAAAGGAAATCAGCGCCGAGGGCAAAAGCATTTTTGCCCATGACCCTAACGGCAAGGTGGCCGAGGGGTACAAAAATCTGACCCAGGAGGTGATAAAACTTGAAAAGCAGCGCGAAAAAAGTAGAGCTGGCTCCATACGATGATTTGTTTTCCACCGAGGAAAGCCGCCAGGATGCCAAGCTGGAGAAGATACGGGAAATCCCGCTGTCTGAGCTGCATCCTTTCAAGAACCACCCCTTCAAAGTCAAGGATGACGAGGCCATGATGGAGACCGCCGACAGTGTTCGGCAGTACGGTGTTCTGGTTCCGGCGATTGCCCGCCCGGACCCGGAGGGCGGCTATGAGCTGGTTGCCGGTCACAGGCGGCACCGGGCCAGTGAGCTGGCTGAGAAAGAGACTATGCCGGTCATCGTCCGAGACCTGGACGATGATGCCGCCACCATCATCATGGTGGACAGCAACTTGCAGCGGGAAAGCCTGCTTCCCAGCGAGAGAGCCTTTGCCTACAAGATGAAGCTGGAGGCCATGAAACACCAAGGCGCACGGGGAGATTTAACTTCGTCCCAAGTTGGGACGAAGTTGCGGGCAGATGAATTGTTGGCACAGCAGGCCGGCTCGAGCAGAAATCAGGTTCAACGCTATATCCGCCTGACAGAGCTGATTCCCGAACTGCTGGATATGGTCGATGAACGGAAAATCGCACTCAATCCGGCTTATGAGCTGTCTTTCCTCAAAAAAGAGGAACAGCGGGACTTGCTGGACGCGATGGACAGTGAACAGGCTACCCCCTCTCTCTCCCAGGCCCAGCGGCTCAAGAAATACAGCCAGGAGGGACATTTGACCCTCGATATGATGCGCGTCATCATGGGTGAGGAAAAGAAAAGTGATCTCGACAAAGTGACTTTCACCTCCGACATCCTGCGGAAGTATTTCCCCAAAAGCTATACGCCCCAGCGGATGCAGGAAACTATCATCAAGCTGCTGGAGGCATGGCAGAAAAAGCGCCAGAGAGACCATATGAGGGATATTTCAGCCCGTGAGCTGAAAGGACACAACATTCTCGCCGTAGAGCGTTTTCAGGACAGCACCCGATGGATGATCGAGTTTTCCGTCCTGCGTCCCTGCTCCTACGGCAGCCCCGGAGATGAAATGCGGCTGTTTCTCACGGAGGACGGGTATCAGGCCGCTCTTCACAGCCAGAAGCGCCGGGAAATCAAAATCAAGCGGTATGCCCGTGTGATCGAGGGCCATGTTCTCGACTTCAAACCGGACAAGCGCCGCCGCCACCCGTAAACCCATCATCACTACGAAAGGAAAGGAATGAATATGTGTACTGTCCAGAGCATCAAGGATGCTATCCGGGAAAACTGCCAGTCCCAATATGACATGGAATCCACCGACATTGACCGGGTTTTGCAGACCCTCCCGTTTTCGGGGCATGAATCGTTGTTCGACCAGCCGCCGCTGCCCAAGCGTCCCTACCGGCCCCGGAAGAACACGAAAATCAAGAACAGCTGAACGCCACAGTCTTTTTCACGAAAGATTGTGGCTTTTTTCATGCCCTGAGATCAGAAAGGAGTGAAGTCAATGGCGGTCTTTCGGATTGAAAGAACCCGCGACTATACGGTAATGAGCAATCATCACCTGCGGAACCATGAATTGTCGCTGCGGATGACTGGAACTATACCACCCGTGGCCTTGCGAAAATCTGCAAGGAGGGCGTGGACGCCATCGGTAATGCGCTGCGGGAGCTGGAAACCGCCGGTTACATCGTGCGCCACCAGCTGAGGGACCGGCAGGGCCGGATCAGCGATACCGAGTATGTCATTTATGAGCAGCCCCAGCCCCGGCAGCCGGAAACGCCTGGGCCGGATACGGCTGAACCGGATACGGCTTCACCAGATACGGAAAACCCGTATATGGATAAACCGGATACGGAAAAGCCCGCAGAATTAAATATAGAGAAATCAAATACCCAAAAATCAATTACTCAGGGAGCAAGTACCGATTCCATTCCCTTCCGGGAGCCAGCGGCAGCACAGCTGCCGGAACGGAAAGGAAGGGATGCGATGTCTGTCTCAGAGATGGAAAGTTATCGGGATTTGATTCTGGAGAACATCGAGTATGACCACCTGTGCCGGGAGTTTACCACCTACCGGGAGGACCTGGACGAGATCGTGGAGCTGATGGTAGAGACTGTCTGCGCCAAGCGGAAAACCACCCGGATCGCTGGCAGTGACTTCCCCCATGAGGTGGTCCGCTCCCGTTTTTTGAAGCTGGACTGCTCCCACATCGAGTTTGTCATGGAATGCCTGCGGAACAATACCACCGAAATCCGCAACATGAAGCAGTATCTGCTTGCGGTGCTGTTCAATGCGCCTACCACGATCAGCAACCACTACACCGCACAAGTTAACCACGATATGTACGCAGGCGGCTGGTAAACAGCCGCTTTTCTGCTGCCCGAAAACACCGGGAGAAAGGATTTTGCCATGAAACGACCTCTTGCCTACATTACGGCTCCCTGGAGCAACAGCCAGTATGAGAACGCCGAGAACGCTGCGGCCTACTGCCGTCAGGTGTACGACGCCGGGTATTCGCCCATCTGCCCGGTGCTGTTCCTGCCCACCGCGAGACTGCCTGCGCCGGTCCCATGTGCTGGTGGTCTGCGGCCACGGCATCGACGAGACCGTGAAGAATGACATTGCCACCGCCGAGCGCCTGCGGATCACTGCCACCACCCTGGACGGTATCCTGGCCGTGAAGGGCCAGGGACGCGGGAAAGGAGGCGCACGCCATGCCTGAGCGTAAGACCGTGGGCCAGCTGATGGAGGAAATGCGCCTCAAAGCCGGGGCGCAGAACTATCACGGCCATGAGTACATGGATTTGGAGCGGTTTGCCGAGGACACCCGGCACATGATTATCTTCGATGTGCTGACCGACGATTCCCCGGTGGGCTGGAAAGGTGAACGGACCCGCCTGTTTCTGACGGAGGCCGGATACCAGAAAAGCCTGGAGAACCAGGAAAAGGGCCACATCAAGATTCTCAGCCATGCCAAAGTGCGCCAGGGCCATCTGTACTATGACCGCTCCGACCAGCTGCGCTGAAAGGAGCCTGCCATGCTGAAATACCTGCTGCGGCGGCTGGTGGTCCCGCCTTAGTATCAAGCGCCACCCCTGCAAAATCCGTGGAAAGGAGGCGATGACCTATGCAGGAGGAAGTGGAAAACAGGACTTTGACGCTGGTAGTCAGCGGAACAAAGTTTACCGGGCGGTTGTTGAAAGCCGCCATCACCAAGTACCTTGCCCACCGCAAGGAAAAGAAGCTGCAAAAGCAGAAAAGCCGGGATACCCCCGTGATTCCCCACGGCAAGCAGACGGTGAAGCAGCTGATCGGCCAGAAATCAAGGAGTTTGAGAAGATCGCCCGGAAGTACGGCGTGGACTATGCGGTAAAGAAGGATCGTAGCAGCTCTCCGCCCAAGTATCTGATTTTCTTCAAGGGCCGGGATGCGGATGCTCTGACCGCTGCCTTTACCGAATATACCGGCAAAAAAGTCAGGAAAGCGGAAAAATCTGAGCGTCCGTCTGTGCTGGCAAAGCTGAGCCAGTTCAAAGAATTGGTGAAGCACGCCGTCGTGGACCGGAACAAGCGGAAGGAGCTGGAACGATGAAAAAGCAGCTGAACATCAAAAAGCTCATTTTGCTGAATCTGCCGTATATCCTGATGGGGCTTTTCTCCACCAACTTTGGTGAAGCGTGGCGGATGGCCGTGGGTGCGGACGCTTCGGCAAAAATGCTCTCGTTCTTCTCCACGCTGCCGGTGGCGCTGGCCAGCTGGTGGCCCAGCCTGCACCCGCTGGACCTGCTGGTGGGCCTGTGCTGCGGCGGCGGCCTGCGGCTGGCTGTGTACCTGAAAAGCAAGAACGCCAAGAAGTACAGGCACGGCATGGAATACGGTTCCGCCCGCTGGGGAACCCATGAGGACATTGCACCCTACATCGACCCGGTATTCCAGAACAATGTGATTCTGACCAAAACCGAGAGCCTGACCATGAATAGCCGCCCCAAGGACCCCAAGACCGCCAGAAACAAAAATGTTTTGGTGATCGGCGGCTCAGGCTCCGGTAAAACCCGGTTCTGGCTGAAACCCAACCTGATGCAGATGCACAGCTCTTATGTGGTGACAGACCCCAAAGGCACCATTCTGGTGGAGTGCGGTAAAATGCTCCAGCGCGGTACACCCAAGCTGGGCAAGGACGGCAAGCCCATGAAGGATAAGCACGGCAAAGTCATCTATGAGCCTTACCGGATCAAAGTCCTCAATACCATCAACTTCAAGAAGTCCATGCACTATAACCCCTTTGCCTACATTCACTCAGAGAAGGACATCTTGAAGCTGGTCACGACGCTGATTGGCGGAAACACTTTTGTATTGCGCCCTGATTGGATACATCCACTATGAGGCCCCGGTGGAGGAGCAGAATTTCTCCACTCTTATCGAGATGATAAACAGTATGGAAGTTCGGGAGGACGACGAGGAATATAAAAACGCCGTTGACCTGATGTTCGACGAGCTGGAATCCCGTGATTCTCGCCACTTCGCCGTCCGCCAGTATAAAAAATATAAGCTGGCAGCGGGCAAAACCGCAAAATCCATTCTGATTTCCTGCGGTGCGCGCCTTGCCGTATTCGACATTGCGGAACTGCGGGAGGTCACTTCCTACGACGAGCTGGAGCTGGACACCCTGGGAGATCGGAAAACCGCTCTGTTCCTCATTATGAGCGACACGGACGATAGCTTTAACTTCCTGATCTCCATGTGCTACACCCAGCTGTTCAACCTCTTGTGTGAAAAGGCGGACGATGTGTACGGCGGGCGGTTGCCGGTCCATGTGCGCTGCCTCATTGACGAGTGTGCCAACATCGGCCAGATTCCCAAGCTGGAGAAACTGGTCGCCACCATCCGCAGCCGTGAGATCTCCGCCTGTCTGGTATTGCAGGCGCAGTCCCAGCTGAAAGCCATCTACAAGGACAACGCCGATACCATCATCGGCAACATGGATACCTCCATCTTCCTGGGCGGCAAGGAACCGACCACCCTCAAGGAGCTGGCCGCCGTGCTGGGCAAGGAGACCATCGACACCTACAACACCGGCGAGAACCGTGGGCGGGAAACCTCCCACTCTCTCAACTACCAGAAGCTCGGCAAAGAGCTTATGAGCCAGGATGAACTGGCCGTTATGGACGGCGGCAAGTGCATCCTCCAGCTGCGTGGTGTTCGTCCGTTTTTATCGGACAAGTACGACATCACCAAGCACCCCAATTACCCGTACACCGCCGACGCGGACCCCAAGAACGCCTTCGACATCGAGGCGTTCCTGTCCACCCGGCTCAAACTCAAGCCCAACGAGGTCTACGATGTGTATGAAGTAGATGCAGAGGGCGCGTAAATCTGTTCCGCTGTGAAAGGAGTGATCTTATCTACCCGCCTCAACCGCCCTGGATGGGGCCATCGGCGTACAAAGCGGACAATCACCAAAAAATAATAAAAAAAGGAGGACAGCCGGAATCAGGCCCCGGAAACCGGGTGCCGATTGTTCCGGCTTTTGTATGCCTATGAATGACTAAATCAAACTTTTCAAATGATTCCGGCTAACTATAATTTATGGCATTTTTCAATCAAGCTATCACCGTTCTTCAGACCCTCGTTATCGCTCTCGGCGCTGGTCTCGGCATCTGGGGTGTCATCAACCTCCTCGAAGGTTACGGCAACGACAACCCCGGCGCGAAGTCCCAGGGCATGAAGCAGCTCATGGCTGGCGCTGGCGTGGCCGTGGTCGGCATGGTCCTCGTACCCCTGCTCTCCAGCCTGTTCACCGTCTGATCGTTCCCGTCGTTAAGCTGTCATAAGAAATCCTTGCCGCCCCTGCCCCCAAGCGGGGGCGGCTGAAAGGAGGTTGACACCGTATGGATTTCTTACTCGATGCCCTTACTGACTGGCTCAAGGAAATGTTGGTAGGCGGCATTATGAGCAACTTATCGGGGATGTTCGATAGCGTGAACCAGCAGGTCGCAGACATTTCGACGCAGGTGGGCCAGACCCCGCAGGGCTGGAACGGGAGTATTTTCAGCATGATCCAGAACCTCTCCAACTCCATCATGGTGCCGATTGCTGGCGTAATCCTGGCTATCGTGATGACGCTGGAGCTGATTCAGATGATTACCGACAAGAACAACCTACATGATGTGGACACCTGGATGATCTTCAAGTGGGTGTTCAAATCTGCCGCTGCCATTCTTATCGTCTCCAACACTTGGAACATCGTGATGGGCGTGTTTGACGCAGCTCAAAGCGTGGTGGCGCAGGCGGCAGGCATCATCGGTTCCGACGCTTCCATCGACATCTCCTCTGTCATGACCGATATGGAGTCCCGGCTGATGGATATGGACCTGGGGCCGCTGTTCGGCCTGTGGTTCCAGTCGCTCTTTATCGGCATTACCATGTGGGCGCTTTACATTTGTATCTTTATCGTGATCTATGGCCGTATGATTGAGATTTACCTTGTGACTTCGGTGGCCCCCATCCCTATGGCCACCATGATGGGCAAGGAATGGGGCGGCATGGGCCAGAACTATCTGCGCTCGTTGATTGCTCTGGGCTTCCAGGCATTTCTCATCATCGTCTGTGTGGCAATCTATGCCGTGCTGGTACAGAACATTGCCACCGAATCGGATGTCATCATGGCCATCTGGAGCTGTGTGGGTTATACGGTCCTGTTGTGCTTTACGCTCTTTAAGACCGGCAGCCTCGCAAAATCCGTTTTCAATGCACATTAACCAGGAAGGAGGTAATCCCTTTGGCTTATGTACCCGTACCCAAGGATCTTACGAAAGTCAAAACCAAGGTCGCGTTCAACTTAACCAAGAGGCAGCTTGTCTGCTTCGGCGGCGGTGCGCTGATCGGCGTACCGCTTTTCTTCCTGCTCCGGGGGCCTGTGGGAAACAGCGTGGCTGCCATGTGTATGATGCTGGTCATGCTGCCCTTCTTCATGCTGGCAATGTATGAAAAACACGGTCAGCCCCTGGAAAAGATCGTGGGCAACATCATCAAGGTGGCCGTCATCCGACCCAAGGAGCGCCCGTATAAGACCAACAATTTCTATGCCGCTCTGGAGCGGCAGGAAAAACTCGACAAGGAGGTGTATGACATTGTTCACGGCAATCAAAAGCTGGCTGCACCGGCTGTTCGGAAAAGACGAAAAGACCGCGCAGCCGGTTAATCAGAAAAAAATGAAAAAGCTGTCCCGTGCCGACAGAAAGCAGATCGAGGCCGCCATCGCCCGTGCCAACCGCACGGACCGAAAAGAGAAGTCGGCTCAGGACAGTATCCCCTATGAACGCCATCCAATTCCAGGACATCAACTATCAGCTCTCGCAGAACGAGGACAAGACGGCGATCTTTGAGGGCTGGTGCGATTTTCTCAACTACTTCGATAGCTCCATTCAGTTTCAGCTGTCCTTTTTGAACCTTGCGGCCTCTGAGGAGACCTTTGCCCGCGCCATCAACATTCCTCTCCAGGGGGATGATTTTGACAGTATCCGGGTGGAGTACATGACCATGCTGCAAAACCAGCTGGCAAAAGGCAACAATGGCCTTATCAAGACTAAGTACCTGACTTTCGGTATCGACGCCGACAGCCTCAAGGCCGCCAAGCCTCGTTTGGAGCGCATTGAGACCGACATTCTCAATAACTTCAAGCGTCTGGGCGTGGCCGCCGAGACCCTGGACGGCAAGGCGCGACTGGCACAGCTCCACGGTATCTTCCACATCGCGCCGTCCGGCTTCGAGTTCCGCACCGGCAAGCAGTTCCGTATGGGTAATAAATACGGGGCTGTTTCTTTTTTGCAGATTCTCGCGCCGGAGCTGAATGACCGAATGCTGGCGGATTTCCTGGACATGGAATCCAGCCTGATTGTCAGCCTGCATATCCAGTCCGTGGACCAGATCAAGGCCATCAAGACGGTCAAGCGGAAAATCACCGACCTGGACCGCAGCAAGATTGAGGAGCAGAAAAAGGCTGTCCGTGCCGGGTATGACATGGACATCATTCCCTCCGACCTTGCCACCTACGGTGCCGAGGCCAAGAAGCTCTTACAGGATTTGCAGAG